>JAJYWT010000127.1 GCA_021791345.1 bacterium | reverse complement strand
CAAGGTAGCCTGACCTCCAGGACCCGCTCCTTGCCCGCGAGGTCCAGGTGCCGGGCCGTGGCAACTGGGCCGAGCAACCTCCGTGCCAGCAGTTCCAGAGCAGGTAGCCGCCGCGGATCCCCCTCGAGGAGGATCAGCGCCCCTGGCGCGGCGATGCCGGGCAGTTGGGGCAGGAGCTCTCGGTAGGGGCCCAGCCCGTCCGGGCCGCCGTCCAGCGCCCGTCGGGGCTCGAAGTCCCTGACCGTTCGATCCAGCCGCTCCCACTCTGAGGTGGTGACGTAGGGTGGGTTGGAGACCAGGAGCTGGTAGGGGCCGAGCCCCTCGAGGGGCTCGGCCCAGCTGCCCTCAAGGACCCGGACTCGCTCCTCGAGGTTGTGGCGGATGACGTTCTGGCGGGCCACCGCGGCAGCGCCCGGATCCAGCTCCACCAGATCGCAGCGCAGCCGGGGCAGGTTGGCGGCCAGGGAAATCCCTACACAGCCGCTGCCGGTCCCCAGGTCCGCCGCCTGCTCCGCCCCCGGCTGGAGGCGGACCGCCAGCTCCACCAGGAGCTCGCTCTCCGGGCGGGGGATCAGGACCCGATCGTCCAGGGCGAAATCCAGGCCGAAGAACTCCCGCCGACCCAGCAGCTGGGCCAGGGGGCGCCCCTGGGCCCGGGCGGCCAGCAGCGGCCGGATCTGCGCCAGCTCCCCCTCCGCCAGCGGGCGCTCGAACTGGACGTAGAGGCCGATCCGGTCCACCTTCAGGGCGTGGGCCAGGATCAGCTCCGAGTCGAGCCTGGGTGTCTCCGATCCGCTGGCGGTCAGGTGGCGTGTGGAACGGCGCAACACCTCCAGGAGGGTCAGGGGCACGCGGGCGTCAGCAGGAGGCTCGGGAAGGGACACCGGCTGGCGGCGGCTCAACGTGCCGTCACACAGTTGTCACAGTTTTGGATGGGTACGCTCTCCCGGCCATGCGTTAGCCTCGGCTCGACGTGCTGCATGTAACCCATAAGGCTAGGGTGTCCCGCGGGTGGAGCCGCGGACAGGCGATGGTCGAGTTCGCCCTGGTTCTGCCCATCGCCGTGGTCATCCTGGCTCTGATCGCAACCGGCGGCCAGATGCTCATGGCGGCCATCGACCTCACCCAGGCAGCCCGGGCCGGTGCCCAGGCGGTGCAGGGCGACCTCCAGCAGGGGGACCCAGCTGCCCAGCAGCTGGTGGACGCACGCAATGCGGTGGAGGGTGAGCTCGGAGTCACCTCCCTCAGCTGCGGGGGCAAGGGCGCGTCCGGCCAGTGTGTAACCGTGACCGCCCCGGCCGATTCCGGGCCGGGCCAGACCCTGGCCACGGTGACCGTCTGGAGGTCGGTGGACAGCTTTCTTCCCGTGTTCGGCTCGACCTGGACCATCTCGGCGCAGGCCACCACTGACGGGTGAGTGAGATGTATCGCCCGATTAGAACCGGAACGTCGCGACCGTCCCAGGCCGGGCAGGTCATGATCCTCTTCGCCATCAGCCTGCTGGTCCTGGTGATGATTGTCGGGGTGGCCATCGACGGCGGGTTCGGACTGCTCCAGTACCGCCAGGCCCAGAACGCCGCGGACTTCGCCTCGGAGGCGGCGGCCCAGGCCCTGTATCCACAATGCACGGACACCGGCACCATGCCCACCGGCTCCGACATCGTGGCCGACATCAACGCGGTGGTGCAGCCCAACTCGCCGTCCACGGCCGTGACCTTCCCCAGCTACGGCTGGTCCGGGTACTACCTCAACGCCAACAACCAGCCGCTCACCGTGTCGGGAAGAGACGTGCCGATCTATGACCCCACCAGCGGTGTCGCCACGACACCGCCGATTGGCGCCTGCGGTGTGCACCTCAACGTTGCCCCCCAGTGGCCGCCCTTCGTGGCCCAGATCATGGGGGTCACCAGCCTCAAGACCGCGGCCGGCGCCTCCGCGCTCAACCCCGGCACCGGCAACGGCCCGACCACCAGCATCGCCTCGCTCGGTGAGCACGGCGCGCACACCATCCTCATGGCTGGCAAGGGGGTGTTCGAGGTGCAGGGAACCATCTACAACAACTCGGACGGCTGCCTGGCGACGGGAGCCCCCCTCACATGCTCCACATGGGGCCAGGGAGACACCATCGACGGCAAGCAGGGAGGGGTGATGTACGACTGGGGGCAGCTGGAGTACTCGGCCGCTGCCGTGGGCAACCCCTGGGACGGCTGCTTCAGCGGAAGCAGCGAGTCGGCGGCCGCCGGAAAGAACTCAGGGGTCGTGCCCTCCAGCTGGCCGGTGGCCAACCCCGCCGCCAACCCGCCCTCCTACGACATCCACTGTCAGCCCCCCAACAACATCTCACCGCTCAACGTCAGCACCGACATCTGGGTGAACGGCTGGGTCAGCAGCGGCCAGGGACAGATCACCAACCAGCTGCCCGCCAGCCCCCAGAATCCCGTCCCAGGAGACGCCGGCTGCGGCGACCCCTCCCTGGACGGACACACCTCGACCTCCGGCGGGGTCACCACCTACTACCCAGGCGTCTACCCCAATCCGGTGGTGATCACCGGGAACGCCGTTTTCGACAACTGCAGCCAGGAGCTGGGCACCAACGCGGTGCCGCCGCAGCCCGGCATCTTCTACTTCGACCAGGGGTTGGCCATCGAGCCCGGATCGGGCGACACCGTGAGCGGGACAGGCGTCCTCCTGGTGGCCGCGGCGCCGATCCCCGACACCGCCCTCGCCAACAACGTGGGGGATGGTGAGCCCTACATCGGCTACGGAAGCAAGAACTGCACCATCAACTCTCAGGGCGATGAGATCTGCAACAACGCAGCGGGTAAGTTCTACGGCTGCAGCGCGTCGCACACCGCCAGCTCCTGGGCGGGGACCAACTGCAACGCCGACGACAACGCCGCCTGCGGGACGGACTGCTTCCACGCCAACCCGGTGTCGGCGGGCCAGGTCTCGTGCTCTCAGTACCCGGTCTCCTGCGCGGGCCAGGGGCTGAACGACTCCATCTACATCGGGGGCCAGGGAACTGTCAATCTGAGCAAGCCGCTGGACGGTCCCTACAACCAGTTCCTGCTCTGGCAGATCTCGGGCACCATGGCCAACATCGGTCTGGACAACCGCCTCGGAGACTCGAGCCAGATCACCCTCGACGGCGTCCTGGTCGACGACTCGAACCCCTCCGGCCAGAACCTGAGCAACGAGCAGTACTGGGGCGGGGAGGCCGGTGTCCCGTTCATCCCCGGCGGGATGCTGCTGGCCGGGTACGGGATCGCCGGCGGTTCCGCGGGCACCAACTTCACCTGCGGACCCGGGCAACCCGGATACGAAACCTCGACCGGGTGCGAGGTCACGATCAACGGACTGGCCATGGTCGACATGTTCCAGACCGAGGGCTACACCCAGCTGGCGATCGACGGGACCGGGGCCCCGCTGCCCGGCCTCGGGTCCAGCGCCATCCTTACGGGCTAAGCCGTGCCCCAGATGCGGGAGCGAGGTCAGAGCGCGGTGGAGTTCGCCCTGGTGGCACCGATCTTCTTCGCCCTGCTGTTCGGGGTTATCTCCGCGGGATGGCTGTTCTTCCAGTCCTCGGCGGTCAACGACGCCGCCCAGGGCGGCGCCCGGGAGGCGATCGTGGTCAGCTTCAGCGGCCAGCGCCTCTCTCTCAGCGGCGGATGTGCCACGGGCACGCCTGTCTCGGTGCAGCAGGCCGCCCAGCACGCCGCCAACATCCTGCCGGTGGACCCCAACCCCCTCTGCCGGGCCAGCAATAACTCCTTCTGCCGCAGTGGCAACACCCTGCTGACGCAGATTCCCGCCGGCCAGGCCGCTCAGGTGGAGCTCTGTGTACAGGGGGGCATCGCCAGTCCCACCGGCTACACCGTAAGAGTCACGTACGTAGCCCACCCGCTGGAGCCGCTTTTGGGGACGTCGGTGAAACTGACATCCACCAGCACCCTGGCCGCCGGCGCCTCATGAGGCCCTGGGCGAGCGGCGGCAGCCCCTCTCTCGGGTAGGCCGGGCCGCCTTCCTCGTCAGCCGGCCGCTGCCGGCAGCCTGCCCGCCACCCGGTGGAGCCTCTCCGACGCCTCGTTGGCCACCGACTCGAGTTCGAGGCCCGTTCCGCTCATCAGCGCCAGCGGCTCCATGAAGAGAACCCTGGTGGAGCCGGCCTCCACCTCCTCCAGCACCACGTTGCAGGGGAGGAGGACGCCCACCACGGGGTCCGCCAGGAGCGCCCGATGGGCGAGAGCGGGATTGCAGGCACCGAGGATCCGGTAGGGCCGGAACTCCAGATCCAGCTTTTGCCGCAGGGTGGCGCGCACGTCGATCTCGGTCAGGACCCCGAATCCCTCGGCCGCCAGCTCCCGCCGCACAGCCTCCTCCGCCTCCGAGATCGGAAGTGGGACGATGGCCGAGAACGCGTACTCCCCGGTGCTCACGCCGAGACCTGGGAGGCAGCCGCCAGGGACAGCACCCGCTCCACGAAGTGCTCCTCGGGCAGGGCCCCCACGAAGGAGCGGCCGCCGTTGACCACCGTGTGCGGCACACCACGAACCCCGTGGCGCTGTGAGAGCTCAGGGAACTCGTTGGCCTCGACGGTCCGGGCTCGGACCTTCTCCGACGCCAGCGCCATCCGGTTGGCCAGGCTGGCGGCGGAGGGGCAGTAGGGGCAGCTGGGGGTCACGAAGACGGTCACCTCAACCTCGTGGTCCAGCCCATCGATCCGTCGGCTGGCCGACTCGCTGAAGCCGGACCCCGCTCCGCCGACCCGCTCCACGGCGTCGATCAGGGTGGCGAACTCGAAGCCACTGGGCAGCCCCTGGAACATCACCCGCGGTGTCTCCCCGGGCCGCGATACCTCGATCTGGGGAAGCTGGTACTGGCCCGGGTCAGCCTCGACCAGCTCCACCATCACCTTGCCGGGTGCCAGCTCCCCCAGGGTCTCCACCAGCTCACGGCTCTCCGGACAGGTGGGGCAGCTCTCTTCGGCGGCGTAGCGCAGGGTCAGGGAGACTGGCTCCGTGAGGGGCAGAAGCCGGCGGGCGACCTCCTCCCTGGTCCTCTCATCGATCAGCGCCATCTCCTTCCTCCTCGGTCTCCCAGAGCCGTCGGCAGCTCACCGCTCCGGGCCGGATTATACCCATAGGGGTATGTCTCAACCGCCCCGCCTCGAGGGTCTCCGGGCCGGCCCGAGGCTGGCTACTCTTCGGCTGGCGGCTGCGAGAGAGCGCCTAGCAGGAGCCGGTCAGCGGCCATCTTGGCCACCGTTCCCGAGGGGTCCTGGAAGTCACGAAGGTCCCGCTTGATCTCCGCGTGGACCGCCGCCGGGTGCCTGAGCAGGCTGCCCACCATCTCCGACGCCACCTCCTCCAGCCTCTCGGGAGAGCAGACCCGGTTCACCAGGCCGAGGGCGCGCGCGGCGCTGGCGTCCAGAGGGGCGCCGGTCGCCGTGAGCCAGAAGGCCTGCCGCCTGCCCACCACCTGGGGGAGCCAGCTCAGCACGAGGGCCGGAGCCAGGCCGTGGGTCACCTCGGGGAACCAGAAGCGGGAGCGGTCCGAGGCCACCGTGACGTCGCAGAGCGCCGCCAGTCCCACCCCGAATCCCGCCGCCTCCCCATCCACCTCGGCCACGGTCACCAGCCTGCTCTCGAGCAGGCCGCGGTTGACCGAGGTGAGGGCGGCCACCGTGGCCCGGGCTCCCTCCAGCCCGTCCCGGCTCCGGTCCCGACCCCGGCAGAAGACCCCCGGCTGACCCCGGAGGCGCAGGACCCGCGCCCCCTCTGGGGGTGCCG
>JAJYWT010000073.1 GCA_021791345.1 bacterium | reverse complement strand
TCCCCAGCCGCCGGCTGCGTGAGCTGACCCAGGAGATCGAGGGCGCGGCCGGGCTGCCCCCTGACCCGGTGGGAAAGGACACCTGCCACCTGGATGTGGTGGACCGCTGGGGCAACATGGTGTCGGCGACCCCTAGTGGGGGCTGGCTCCACGGTTCCCCCGTCGTGCCCGGACTCGGGTTCCCGCTCTCGACCAGGTCGCAAATGTTCTGGCTCGAGGAGGGGCTGGCGAGCTCTCTGGCCGGCGGTAAGCGTCCGCGCACGACGCTCACCCCGACTCTGGTGCTGCGTGACGGCCAGCCCTGGCTGGCCTGCGGTACCCCGGGAGGGGACCAGCAGGACCAGTGGTCGTTCGTGTTCTTCCTGCGCCATCTCCACCATGCCCTGGACCTGCAGCGCGCGATTGAGGCCCCCGCCTTTCACTCGACCCACTTCCACAGCTCCTTCTATCCTCGGGCCGCGGGGCTGGGTCAGCTGCACCTGGAGAGCCGCTTTTCAGAACCCGTGATCCAGGAGCTTCGCTCCCGCGGGCACGACGTGCAGCTCCATCCCGCGTGGTCACTCGGTCGGCTGTGCGCGGTCGAGATCGGCGCTGACGGCCAGCTCCGGGCTGGTGCCGATCCCCGCCAGGGCCAGGCGTACGCGGCGGGCCGGTGAGGCCCAAGGCGGCGCCACCATCGGCCGATGCCGCACAATTGCCGGGTAATTCGGCGGCCGGCCCAGGGAGGTGCGATCATGATGGAAGGAGGTGGCCTCGGTGGTGGCCTGGACTCCACGGGGCTGATGCTGCAGGAGCGTCTGTCCCTGCTCAACGCGTCGCTGCAGGATGCCGAGCAGCGTGAGAGCCAGGTCGAGGAGGCGGAGCGGCTGCGGCACCAGCGCCACATGGCCAGCCTTCGCCACCTGACCGGACAGCTCAAGGCGGCCCTGGAGAAGGTCCGTGACGGCTCCTACGGGAGCTGTGACTCCTGCGGAGCCTCGATCCCCAAGGAGGAGCTGGACCATGACCCCGCGACCACTCTGTGTCCCAGCTGCCAGGGCAAGGCCTGAGGCCTACTCAATCACCTGGGGGAGGCCTCTTCGTCGCGCCGCAGCTCTTCGAGCGCGAGCACTGCGACCTGCAGGGACAGACGGGATTCGGGGGAGTCCAGGTTCACCCCGAGCAGCTGCTTGACGCGGTCGAGGCGAGAGTAAACGGTCGGTCGGCTCACCCCGAGGCGGGTGGCGGCGTGGGACTTGTTGCCGGCCGCCTCCAGGTACGTGCGCAGCGTGACCAGGAGCTGGCCGCGACCGTCGGGATCCGCCGCCAGCAGAGGCCCGAGCTCACGCTCGCAGAACGACTCCACCCGCTGGTCCTGACGGAGCAGGTGGAGCAGGCCCCGCAGGCGGATGTCGGGCAGCCGGTAGAACGGCTTGGGAGCGGGGTCGCCAAGCGCGCTCAGAACCTGCTCCGCCTCGGCCAGGGACCTCCGGATTCCGCCCATCTCGGCCACCCGGGATCCGAAGGCGATGAGCGCGTCGCCGGTGCCATGGGCAAGCAGGGTCCCGTGCATCGCCTGGGAAAGGCGCATGAGCACCGGGTCGAGCGGCAGGCGGTGGGGGATGCTGAGCACCAGGCTCACCCTCTGCGGGGCGGTGACCCCCACCAGGCAGTCGATGCGCTGCTGGCGGGCGACTGCAGCGACCAGGTGAGCGATCTCCTTCCCCAGCGCCTCGCCGCGCAGTCCGGGCACCTTGGGAACTGGTTCCAGGGGCCGCACGCACCCGGCCACGAACGCCCTTCCGCTCTGCGGCAGACCCAGAGCCTCGGCCCGTGGGCCCAGTGCCGCCGCGGGCTGGCCGCCGGCCAGGATCTCGGAGAGAAAGAGCCGCTGCGCCTGCAGCTCCAGACTCTCGCGGTCCCGGTCCGCCAGCCGGTTGAGCGCCAACGCCATCGCGGCCCGGTCCAGTACGGCCCTGGAGCGGTCCGACCAAGCGGTGGAGGTGGTCATCATCGCCAGCAGGCCCCAGCTGTCGCCGCGGGCGCCGACCGGCGCGACGACCCATCCCATGGCCTGCACCGGCCTCTGGTCGCGGCGGCCGGGGGCGACCCTGTCGGCTGCGGCGCGCCAGCTGGCGAGCACCGCCTCCGAGGTCAGCGGTCCGCCGTCCACCGCCAGGACCTGATGGCTGCGGCCCACCAGCAGGACCGGACTTCCCGCCATACGCGCGGCCTGGGCCATGATCTCCTTGACCGAGGCGCCCTCCACCGCCAGCTCGGTGAAGATCTGGTCGATCTCCTGGCGCGCCTGCAGCTCCGCGAGCTGGGTATCGATGATGAAGCTGTGCGCCTCCTGGGTCACCCGGACGAAGCGGATCTGGCGTCGCAGGAGTATCACCGGAAGCCCGAGCCGGTCGGCGGCTTCCGCCATCGCCTCAGGCACCGAGCTGAAGCGCCGCCCAGCCTCCAGGACGACCCCTGCGGCCTGGACGTCAGCCAGGCTCAGGACATAGTCGGCCAGTCCCGCCGGGGTGGGGTCGAGGGCGATCCCGGTTGTGAGCAGCAGCTCGCCGCCGGTCAGCAGATGGGCGATGTCGCCCAGTTCGCTCACATGGACCCAGCGGACCTCGCGGCTCAGCCCGGTCCGGCCGCCCACCACCACGGGCGCACCCAGCTGCAGCTCGGGGAGAGCCAGGATGTCGGTGACGGTTGGCAGTGCCAAGTTTGGTCGAACTCCCTGGGGTCCCGGTGGTCGCCTGCGGTGGTGACCACCCCGCACCAGCCGGTGACCGCTGACGACCGCTTGTCAATGCTGGACGGCCACACTTTACATCGCTGCCGTTGACGGACGTCGTAGCCGGTGAGACGATGCCGGTTGCCCACGGTCCGTGCCGGAACCGGGGCCGAATGCGCGCTCCAGGGAGGTCGTCACCCATGTCCGAAACCGCCACCCAACCAGTGACCCGGGTCGCCACCTTCGGTGAGGGGGTGCTTCCGCTGGTTCCCAACGTCATCTCCGGGAAGGTGACCGCCGGCAGCTCGGAGCGCCGGGGGCCGGTCTTCGACCCTGCGCTGGGAGTCGTTGCCAAGCAGGTGCCTTTTGCCAGTGCGGCGGAGGTGGACGAGGCGGTCGCGTCGTGCGTGGAGGCTCAGCGGGCCTGGGGTAGGGTGAGCCTCTCCCGGCGGGCGGAGATCATGTTCTCCTTCCGCGAGATTCTGAGTCGGCGCCGGGAGGAGGTGGCGCGCGTGATCACCGCGGAGCACGGCAAGGTCCTGGCCGACGCGGTGGGCGAGGTGGCCCGTGGCATCGAGAATGTCGAGTTCGCCTGCGGCCTTCCGACCCTGCTCAAGGGAGGCCACAGCCTGGAGGCGGCTACCGGGGTGGACGTGTACGAACAGCGCCAGCCCGTGGGGGTGGTGGCGGGGATCACGCCCTTCAACTTCCCGGCCATGGTGCCCCTGTGGATGCTGAGCAACGCGATCGCCTGCGGCAATGCCTTTTTGCTCAAGCCCAGCGAGAAAGACCCCTCAGCGGCGGTCGCGCTGGCGCAGATGTTCCTGGAGGCGGGGCTGCCCCCGGGGGTCCTGAACGTCATCCAGGGGGACCAGGTCGCGGTGGAGCGGATCCTCTCCCACCCGGACGTGGCCGCGGTCAGCTTTGTGGGTTCCACTCCGGTAGCCCGTTCCATATACCAGCGCGCCGCGGCCGCGGGCAAGCGGGTCCAGGCGCTGGGCGGGGCCAAGAACCACATGGTGGTCCTGCCCGACGCCGATCTGGACCTCACCGCCGACGCCGCTGTCTCTGCGGCCTATGGGTCGGCGGGGGAGCGGTGCATGGCGATCTCGGTGGTGGTGGCCGTCGGTCCGATCGCCGACCCTTTGGTGGCGGCGATCGCCTCCAGGATCGAGAAGCTCCGGATCGGGGCCGGGTTGGACCCGGAGTCGGAGATGGGCCCCCTGGTCACCGCCGAGCACCGGGATCGGGTCGCCTCCTACGTGGGGATCGGAGAGGGGGAGGGGGCTCGGGTGGTGGTGGACGGCCGCCGCCGCGAATTCTCAGAGCCGGGCTTCTTCCTGGGAGCCTCGCTGCTGGATTCAGTCAGGCCGGGCATGAGGGTGTACGAGGATGAGATCTTCGGCCCGGTGCTGGGGGTGGTCCGGGTCGCCAACTACGAGGAGGCGCTATCCGTGGTGAACCAGAACGCCTACGGCAACGGTGTCGCCATCTTCACGCGAGATGGGGGCGCGGCTCGCATCTTCGCCCGCGATGTCGAGGCGGGGATGGTGGGGGTGAACGTCCCGATCCCGGTTCCGGTGGGCTTCTACTCCTTCGGGGGGTGGAAGCAGTCGCTCTTCGGCGACACCCACATGTACGGGCCCGAGGGCATCCATTTCTACACCAGGACCAAGGTCGTGACCAGCCGGTGGCCGGATCCCAACCAGAGCCAGGTCGACCTGGGCTTCCCGAGGACCCGGTGATGGATCAGGATGAGCGGACGGTCCGCCGTAACGACCAGGAGCATGTCTTCCACTCGTGGTCGGCCCAGCGCAACCTGAACTCGCTGCCCGTGGCGGGGGCCGAGGGCTGCTTCTTCTGGGATTACGAGGGGCATCGCTACCTGGACCTCGCCTCCCAGCTCGTCTATGCGAACCTGGGGCACCAGCATCCGCGGCTGGTGGCGGCGATCAAGGCGCAGGCCGACCGGCTTTGCACGGTGGGGCCGTCGTTCGCCAACGCCGCCCGGGGGGAGCTGGCGAGGCTGATCGCAGAACGGGCGCCCGGCGACCTCGATCACGTGTTCTTCACCAACGGTGGCACCGAGGCCAACGAGCACGCGATCCGGATGGCGAGGCTTCACACCGGCAGGTTCAAGGTGCTGAGCGCCTATCGCAGCTACCACGGGGCTACCGGCGCCTCGATCACCGCGACCGGCGAGCCGCGGCGCTGGGGGAGTGAGCCGGGAATGGTAGGGATGGTCCACTTCCTCGGCCCCTACCTGTACCGCTCCGCCTTTCACGCCACCACGGAGCTGGAGGAGTCCCAGTTCGCCCTGGAGCATCTGCGGCAGATTGTGGAGTTCGAGGGCCCGCACACCGTCGCGGCGATCCTCCTGGAGACGGTCGTCGGCACCAACGGGGTCCTGGTGCCACCACCTGGCTACCTGGCCGGGGTGCGGGCGCTCTGCGACGAGTTCGGGATCGTCATGATCTGCGATGAGGTCATGGTCGGCTTCGGGCGGATCGGCGAGTGGTTCGCGGTCAACGCCTTCGGGGTCGTCCCCGACCTGATCACCTTCGCGAAGGGGGTCAACTCCGGGTACGTCCCGCTCGGCGGCGTCGTCATCTCCAAGCGGGTCCGCGAGTCGTTCCTGGACCGGCCATATCCCGGTGGTCTCACCTACTCCGGGCACCCGCTGGCATGCGCCGCCGGGGTGGCCAGCATCCAGGTCTTCGAGGAGTCAGACCTTTTGGCGCACGTGCGCGACCTGGGCGAGCGAGTGGTGCGTCCCGCGCTGGACGCGATCGCGGAGACCCATCCCTGCGTCGGCGAGGTGCGCGGCCGGGGCCTGATGTGGGCGATAGAGCTGGTCCGGGATCGCTCGACGCGGGAGATGCTGGTTCCCTTCAACGCATCGGGGGCTGCGGCCGAGCCGATGGGCAAACTGGTCGGGCGCTGCCACGAGCTCGGGGTCTGGCCGTTCACCCACTTCAACCGTCTGCATCTCGCCCCGCCGCTGGTCATCACCGAGCAGGAGGTGCGGGACGGGCTGGAGAAGATCGATGAGGCGCTGGCGGTGGCGGACGGCTATGTCAGTGCGCGTTCGGGGGAGCTGGCCGCGCGCCGCTGACAGCCGGCTCCGCCCTCAGCGGGGCTCGGCACTGGGCAGCAGCCAGGGCAGCGCCTGCGCCATCGGACCCAGGAGGATGCGGGCGTGGCTCCGGGCCAGTTTCGGCCCCGCCATGATCGCCAACGCCGCCGCCATCAGGGCGTCCTCGGCCTTGTGCCCGATCACGCCGTGCTCAGCTCGCCAGGCGATCAGCGGGATCCCTCGCTCGGTCAGCCCCAGGAGCCGGTTGCGCAAGGCGTCCCAGTCGGCCCCCGACTCCTGGGACTCGACCTGGTGCAAAGCGGCCCGCTCCGCCAGCTGGTAGGCGGCGGGGTCTCCCCGTCGGTCCCAGGCTTCCGCGATCCGCTCGATGCCGGCGGGGGACAGGGTGCGGCAGTCCTCCAGCAGCCGGTCGAGGTCACTCTGGTCCGGTCGCGGCCCGTATCCCTCCTTGTCCACGTCCGCTGCATGATCTCACACCCGTCCCCCCTTGCGGAGGGTGGGCGCGGATCGGCTCAGCCGCTCATCTCCTCCAGCAGGGCGCGTTGCGCGGCGAGGCGGGCCGGGCGATCCGCCGCGAACCGTTGCAGCGCGGCGAGGATGTGCGCCGAGGTGAGGTGGGCCTCGTCCATCACCTCCTCGACGCTGCCTCCGGTGCGCCAGCGGTGATCCCAGTCGGGGGTGAGCGAGTACCTCTCGACCTGGGGGCCAGCGGCCCAGTCTCCCATCAGTCGGAGCGCCCCGTTGCTGATCACCATCGCGTCCGCGCGGTCCGCCGGGGTCACGGTTTCCGCCTGGTACTCTGGGCTCTGGAGCGCGAAGAGCTGAGGGCTGATCGCCGCCACGATCTTGAGATTGAGGCCCAGCCGGTCCAGCTCGGGGAGGACCGCCACCAGGTTGGCGGTGGGCACGGTGCCGCGTACGAAGACCGCCCCCTGGTGAGGGCTATCGGGTCGGTAGTCGCGAATCAGGTACGCTCCGCGCGCGGCCTCGAAGTGCGACGGCATGCCCAACCTGGCCCGGTCGGGGATCTCGACCGCGGGACGGGTCAGGTGCAGCGCGATGATCGGGGCCGCGGTGCGCAGCGCCGCCGCCAGCACCACCGGGACCTCGTTGTACTCCCAGGGATGGAGGTCGACCACCTGGCCGGAGGGAAAGAGCTGGGTCACCCCGGGCGCGAAGATCCCAAAGTGGGTCCGGGAGTCCTCGGCGGTCTCGGGGCCGGAGTGACCGGCGATCCAGAGGACCCGGCCGACCTTGAGCTCGCAGTCCTGCGCGAGCTGGCTGAAGAGGCGCATCTCGCCGTACTTCAGGTAGCTGAACGAGCCGTACGTCGAGCAGGCGGCGAAGAAGCCATTGAATTCGGAGAAGGGGTCCTCGGCCAGGTTGACCGTGGCCATCCCCACGCTGATTCCCGCGTTGGTGAACTCGGTGATCTCCTGGGGCAGAACGGTGCCGCGCGGATTGGCCTGGCGCTCGTACCAGCCCCAGCCCGGGGTCGACCCCCAGTCCTTGCCAAAGCCACTGATGTTGGTGGAGTCCGCCAGATCAGCGGAGCTGACTATGAACAGCGGCCGGCCGTACTCGCGCCGGGCGAACGCGTTCACCCAGGCCCCCCACTGCGCCAGCGCCGCCCGGTTGGGCTGGCGCTCGCCTGGGGCCAGGAACATCTCCTTCGGGTACGAGGCAAAGTCGGTGACTTGGGGATCGCGCATGAGCCCGGTGGTGGCCGGCCCCAAATTGAAGTCAGGCAGGGTCTCGGGGACCGTGGCGGCCACCTGGAGCAGCCGGTCGCTGAGGTACCTGACCAGCTCGGGGTCGCGGTGCAGCACCCCGAGCGCCACTTTGAAGTTCGCCCTCGCCTGCTCATCCCTGGCCCGGGGGTCGGCCGGTGCCGGCTCGTCAACGCCGAGGTAGGTGACCCCGTACTTCTCCATGAAATGCCGGCGCACCTTCCAGAACGGCTCGCTGTTCATGGGGTGGGGGCTGCCGTGCGAGGGGGCGTCGTACTTGCCATACTCGCGCCCCTTCCTGGTTCGAAACCAGGCGATCGAGGGGACGCGGGCGGGATTGTCCCCGCGCGCCGCCTCCAGCACCGCATTGGTCACCGGCTCCCACTCCATGCCGGACTCGGTCCCATTGACGCGCCAGCCGTACGGCTCGAACCAGCCCACAGGGTCGCCGGGCACCACCGCCGACGCCGGGCGAAGGTCGATCCCGAAGTCGTTCCAGTCGAGCAGGAACACCAGGTTGTCGAGGCCCAGGCCCCAGGCGGAGTTCTTGGTCTCGTGGGCAGCGCCGGGGGTGAGCCCGCCCTCACCCTCGACGCAGAACACCTTCACCTCAGAGGCGCCGGCCAGCTTGAGCGCCAGAGCCTCGCCCGCGGCGGGCGGCATGCCGTGCCCCGAGGGCCCGGTATTGAACTTCAGGAAAAGGGTCTTGCCGCTCATCTCGGCGTGCCCGGGCAACCCGCCCCGGTGGCGCAGAGTCAGCAGGTCTTCCCAGGTGAGCGCGAAGCGACCGTTCTCGGGGAATGCGAAGCGTGGGTCGCTATCGATGAGCTGACGGGCCCGCAGCGACTCGTTGAGCACCGCCAGGGTGGCGTAGACCAGGGGGACTGTGTGGCCGGCCGAGAGCACGAAGCGGTCCGAGAACCGCCGCCAGGGGCGCTGGATGTCCCAACGCATGGCCCCCGACAGCAGGGTCGCAACCAGCATGTGAACCTTGGAGCGGGAACCGCCGGGGTGTCCCGACTGGCGGTAGTTGAGGGAGAGGTCGATCATCTCGTCGATGAGGTCCTTCACCACCTCCCAGCGCGCGAAGTCGGGGCGCGCCAGGCTGAGCAGATCCTCGACCTGCAACTTCTGCGTAGTCGCCACCACAGCACCTCCACCGCACTCAAGCCCGGTCGCACCCACGTCCCGAGCCGGAGGCCTCGGGCGCCGCCATGTCTGAGTCTATCTCGCCAGGGACGGCCAATTGAGCCGGCCTGACTTTGCGTATCATCCGAATCGGGCGGGGCGCAACCTGTCCGCAGGGCTAAGGGAGGATTGATCGAGATGGCAGTACGCAGAGCGCATGTGACCTGGAGCGGGACCCTCCAGGAGGGTTCGGGCCAGGTGGAGCTTTCCAGCAGTGGGGTTGGGACCTATGCGGTCAGCTTTCCCAAGCGGATCGCCGAGGAGGCGGGTGGCGCCACCAGCCCGGAGGAGCTGATCGCGGCCGCGCACGCTGCCTGCTATGCGATGCAGCTCTCGGCGCTGATCGCCCAGGCCGGCGGCACCCCCCAGGGCCTCGATGTCAGTGCGGCGGTCACCCTGGAACCGGATCCAGCGGGCGGCTTCATGATCTCCGGGATCCACCTGAAGGTCGACGGTCGCCTGCAGGGCCTCGACCAGGCCGGCTTCGAGAAGGTCGCCGAGGACGCCAAGCTGCACTGCCCGGTGAGCAAGGCATTGGCCGGAACCAAGATCACCCTGGAGGCCCACCTCCTGAGCTGAGCCACCTTCCCGGCGCTTGCTCAGCCGTGGGCGCCGGGGCTGGCCGGTGTGAGCACCACGACGGGGATCTCCCTGGTGGTCTTCTTCCGGTAGTCCTCGTAGGCGGGCCACTGGCCCACCATCAGCTTCCACAGCCGCTCGCGCTCCGCCCCGGTGGCAACTGCGGCTGACACCGGAATGGTCTTCGACCAGACCTGGATCTCGGCCGCCGGGTTGCGCTCCAGGTTGAGGTACCAGGCGGGGTGGGTAGGCGCTCCCCCCTTGGAGGCGACCACCACATAGCGGTCGCCGTCGCGGCCGTAGATAAGAGGAGTCGGGCGGGGCTGCCCGGACGCCCTGCCCTGGGTGGTGAGAATCAAAGTCGAGGTGCCCATCCAGTCGTGGCCCTCCCGGCCACCGGTCTCGCGATACCGGCGAACGTGTTCCGGCCCAAAGAGCCGGGTCGGCTCCTGATTCTGCTGGTCGGCCATCTGCTCCTCCTGCTGGCTCGAATCAGACAAGCCCCCGGGCCTGCACTGGTTCAGCATATGTCCACTCGGCGCGGGTGCTGTCGTGGAACCGCCCGCGCAGAATCCGAAGGTCGGCGGCGTTGGCCTGGCTCGCGTCCGGTTGCAGGCGGAGGTCTGGACGGCGCATCTCGGTAAGATCGGGGCCGGTGGGGGTGGGCAGGGGCCGGGGCGGAGACGTCGACTGATCACGGAGGTCCAGTCAACCTTGGAGGTGATGACAGTGGCGGGTGAGCCGGCGGCAGGCGGGCGATTCGAGGTCGATCGGGTCCGGGCGGACTTTCCTCAGCTGGCGGACGGATATGCCTACCTTGACGGCGCCGCCGGCACCCAGACCCCGATCCCTGTGATCGAGGCCATCGCCGACGCCTACCGCCACGGGCTGAGCAACACCGATGGCCACTTTCCGTCCAGCCACCGTGCCGACGCCATTGTGGCCGAGTGCCGGCGGGCGGTGGCGGACCTGGTGGGCGGGGTGCCGGAGGGGGTCGTCCTGGGTCCGAACATGACCACCCTGACCTACCGGATGGCTCAGACCCTGGCCAGGCACTGGCGGCCGGGCGACGAGATCATCGTCTCTCAGCTGGATCATGATGCCGACGTCCGCCCCTGGGTCCAGGCCGCTGAGCGAACCGGGGTCGTGGTGCGGTGGGCCACGGTGGACCCCAGCTCGGGTGAGCTGGGGTGGGAGCAGTACCGCGAGCTGCTGGGGGAGCGCACCCGGCTGGTGGCGGTGACGGCCGCCAGCAACCTCCTGGGCATCCGGCCGGAGGTCAGGCGGATAGCTGAGCTGGCCCATGCGGTGGGGGCCCTTGTGTACGTGGATGGAGTGCACAACACCCCCCACTTCGCGGTGGACATGGCGGCCCTGGGAGCCGACTTCTACGCGACCTCGGCGTACAAATGGTGCGGCCCCCACGTGGGGGCCGTGGTCGCATCCCCGAGCCTCCTCGAGACCCTCGCGCCCGACAAGCTCCTGCCCTCCAGTGATTCGGTGCCGGAGCGCTTCGAGTGGGGCACCCCTCAGCTCGCCGACCTGGCCGGGGTCACCGCGGCGGTGGACCACCTGGCCGCGGCTCTGCCGCAGGCGCAGGGAACGCGGCGGCAGCGGATCTTGCGCTCCATGGCGGCGGTGGAGGAGTACGAGCAGTCGCTGTTCAGGCAGCTTCTGGAGGGGCTGGGACAGATGGGGCATGTCACCCTGTACGGCCGCTCCGCCCACCGCGCGCCCACGGCCTACTTCGCGGCTGAGGGCCGCTCGCCCGATGAGGTGGCGGAGCACCTCGCGGCCCGCCACATCAACGTCTGGAGCGGCGACAACTACGCCTTTGAGCTGGTGGGTGCCCTGGGCCTGCGCGCGGCGGGCGGCGCGGTCAGGGCGGGGCTGGTCCACTACAACGACGCCGGCGATGTCGAACGGCTCCTGGCGGCGGTCCGGGAGCTGAAGCCCTGATCGCCCAGCTCCTGGACCGGGGATGCGGGCTCAGGCCGAGGTGGCGGCCAGGCTGCGGTCCACGGCCGCGGTGAGATGCTCCAGCTCGGGGCTGGGGTTGACAGGATAGCTGGGCGGCGACTGCAGCTCCTTGAGCTGCGGCGGCAAGCGCCTCCACTGGTCTTCGAAGTGCCGGCTGGAAGCACTCAGCTGGCGGCGGCCGGCCGCGGTCCGGCGGCCCTCCCTCATCACCTCCTCCAGCAGCGGCGTGGCCGATGCGGTGGGTGGGTCCTCGTCGGCCAGGCCGAGCAGGTCGCTGGACCAATCTGACCGGCGGTAGACCTGCTTGGCGCCCGGCCAGGTCGACTTCCCCGAGGAGGTCTTGCGGACGGGACGTCCCTGATGGTCCACCAGCTTGTAGACCGTCTCCACGGTCGGAACCCCGCCCGCCGCTCCCAGGGTGGTGCCGACGCCGAAGCCATCGATGGGGGCCCCCGCCTCGGTTACCAGCTGGTGAATCCGGTGTTCGTCGAGGCCGCCGCTGACGAAGATGATCAGGTTCGGAAAGCCGGCCGCGTCCAGCCGCCGGCGGGCCCGGCGGGACATCTCCGCGAGGTTGCCAGAGTCGATCCGGATGCCATGGATCTCGATCCCGGCCCGGCGCATCTCGGAAGCCACCTGGATCGCGTGCTCCACCCCGCGCTCAGTGTCGTAGGTGTCCACCAGCAGCAGGGTGCGTTCCGCGAAGGTGGCGGCGAAGCGGCGGAAGGCGGTGAGCTCGTCCGAGTGAGCCTGCACGAAGGAGTGGGCCATGGTGCCACTCGCCGGCAGCTGGTACCGGCCGGCGCCGGCCACGTTGCTGGTTCCCGCCAGCCCCACCAGACGCGAGCACCGGGCCAGCTTCATCCCCGCGTCCACGCCCGGCGCGCGCCGGAGCGCGAAGTCGACGACCGGTCGGCCCTGGGCGGCGTGCCGGCAGCGGGCGGCCTCGGTGGCGAGCCCGGTCTGGAGGGTCACCTGGTTCAAAAGGTAGGTCTCGGCCAGCTGGACCACCCCCAGGGGGCCTTCAATCTCCAGGATCGGCTCATTCGGGAAGACGATCGTGCCCTCTGGCACCGCCCGCACCCGGCCGCGGAAGCTGACCTTCCCCAGCCACTCCAGAAACGAGGGGGAGAAGCCGCCCAGGGCGGCCACCGCCTCCAGGTCGGCGGCGGAAAAGCTCAGGTGCTCCAACCACCGGAGGCAATCGTCCAGGCCGGCTGCGACCAGGAATCCCCAGGTGGGCGGCAGGGCCCGGGCGAAGAGGCTGAAGGTCGCCGTGTCGTCGGCCATCCCCTCGGCCCGGTAGGCGTCCGCCATGGTCAGCTCGTAGAGGTCGAGCAGGAGCGCGGGTGACGGCTCGAGACTGGAGGCGGCGGCCTCCCGGCGTCGATCGGGCGCAGATCCGATGGAATCGCTCAACGTGGTCTCCCCAACCATGCGGTCATTCGGTGAGGATCGACTCGAGCTGCCACTCCGGGTGCTCGCCCTGCAGGTGGTCGAGCCAGTAGGGACTCTCGAAGGCAGCCAGCAGAGTGCCGTCACTGCGGCGCAGAATCTTGACACCGCGGGTCGAGCGCAGCTCGGCAGCGGTTGCCACGTCGGTCCGCCGAGCGAGCCGGTGGGGGGTGAGGCTGAGGTGGACCGGGGCGCCATACTCAGTGCTCAGGCGCTGCGACAGCACCTCGAACTGCATCTCACCGACGGCGGCCAGGATCGGCGCGGGATCCCCCTCAGGATCCGCCAGGACCTGCACCACCCCCTCCTGCTCCAGCTGCGAGAGGCCTTTGCGGAACTGCTTGTAGCGGGAGGTGTCGTGGGGGCGGGCGGTGGCGAACAGCTCGGGAGCGAAGGTCGGGATGGGCGGGAACACCACCGGATCGGCGGCGAAGAGGGTGTCGCCGATGCGCAGCTCCGTGGCGTTCACCAGCCCGACCACATCCCCCGGGTAGGCGGTGTCCACGGTGTTGCGCTCGCTGCCGAACATGGAGGCTGCGTACTTGGTGGAGAAGGGGCGCCCGCTGGGCTGGTGCACCAGGGTCTGGCCACGTTCGAACCGGCCGGAGCAGACCCGGACGAAGGCGACGTGGTCGCGGTGGGCGCGGTCCATGTTGGCCTGAATCTTGAACACAAACCCCGAGAACGGGGCCTCCAGGGGCCGGGGGGTGCCATCCGCGGCCGCCCGGGCGGCGGGCGCGGGCGCCAGGTTGACCACCGCCTCGAGGAGGTGACGGACCCCGAAGTTGGTGAGCGCCGAACCCACGAAGAGGGGGGTGGACTCGCCCGCCAGGAACGAGGGCATGTCCAGGTTGGCTCCGACCGCCGTGAGCAGGGCGACCTCCTCCCGTGCCGCCGCCCAGGCCGCGGGATGCTCGGCGGCGGCCTGGACCGGGGAGACCACCTCCTCGGGGGCGATGGTCGTCCCCCTGGTGGTCCTGGTGAAGCGGATGAAGTCCCCGCTTCCCCGGTGCACCACCCCCCGGAAGTCGCCGGGAATCCCGACCGGCCAGGTGACCGGAGTCGGTCTGAGGTTGATCTGCTCCTGGATCTCATCCAGCAGCTCGAGCGGCGACCGCCCGGGGCGGTCCAGCTTGTTGAGGAAGGTGATGATGGGAAGCCTGCGCGCGCGGCAGACCTCGAACAGCTTGAGGGTCTGGGCCTCGATCCCCTTGGCCACATCCAAGACCATGACCGCGGCGTCGGCCGCCGCCAGCACCCGGTAGGTGTCCTCGGAGAAGTCACGGTGGCCGGGGGTGTCGAGCAGGTTCAGCACGTGGCCCGCGTAATCGAACTGGATCGCAGTCGAGGTGATCGAGATCCCACGCTCCTGCTCCATCGCCATCCAGTCGGATGTCGCTCGGCGCCGGCCCAGGCGTGCCCGCACCGCACCCGCCTCCTGGACGGCGCCGGCGTAGAGGAGGAACTTCTCGGTGAGGGTCGTCTTGCCGGCGTCGGGGTGGCTGATGATGGCAAATGTGCGGCGCCTGCGAGCCTGCTCCAGCACGCTCTCAGCCTCGCTCACGGTCCATCTCCTTCTGCTGCCTGCGGCAGGTGGGCCGCGCCGCCAGTTCCATACCCGATCCTGAGCGTCGGCCGCGCCCACGCCGCCCCGGCCGGGGCCGCCAACCCGGGATGCGAAAACCAGGTACTCTGCAAGCTCAGTGTACATGCTGAGCCCTGAGGATCACGGCGCGTGGGGCATTGGATTGCTTGCGCACACAAATGGATATGCTCAAGAGAGCAGCGGTTCGAAATCCCCCGGATCCCTCAGCAGGAGCGTGACATGACCGACCCGACGACCGAATCCCCAAACGCGATCATTGCTTCCGGCCGGATGCCGGTGCTCTACCTGAGCCACGGTGCTCCGACCCTGGCGGACGACGTCCTCTGGCCGGAGCAGTTGATGGGATGGTCAGGACAGTTGCCGAGGCCGCGGGCCATCCTGGTCGTGTCGGCGCACTGGGAGGAGGCCCCGGTCACGGTCTCGGCGACCAGGCCCACGCCGTTGGTGTACGACTTCTGGGGGTTCCCGCAGCGCTACTACCAGGTGACCTACTCCGCGCCCACCGCCCCGTGGTTGGCCCAGCGCGTGCACGAGTTGCTGTCCGAGCCCGGGCGACCGGTCCGGCAGGCGGAGGAGCGCGGCCTGGATCACGGTGCGTACGTGCCTTTGGTGGAGATGTACCCGAAAGCTGACGTCCCCGTGCTCCAGCTGTCGATGCCGACCTTGGACCCGGAGACGCTGATGGCGATGGGCCGTCGCCTCAGCCCGCTTCGCGATGAGGGGGTGCTGATCATGGGCAGCGGCTTCTTCACCCACAACCTGCACGCGCTCCGCGAGGCGCCGCAGCCCGACTCCCCGCCGCCGGGCTGGTCCGCGGAGTTCGACCAGTGGGGCCGGGAGGCGTTGGAGCACCGAGACGTGGATGCGCTGGTCGACTTCCAGCACCGCGCCCCCGACGGCGGCCTGGCGCACCCCCGGACCGAGCACTTCGCCCCGCTGTTCGTGACCCTGGGAGCGGGCGAGGGCGACCTGGCAACCGAGAGGTCGGTGATCGAGGGTTTCTGGCACGGGCTCGCCAAGCGGTCGATCCAGATCGGTTGAGGAGGGACCATCCGTGGCCCCTTCGGGGCTGGTTCCCCCCGCCGACTCCACCTTCCGCACCCCGGACCGGAGTCGGCTTCATCCCGATCATCCCCGCTACCGCGAGCTTCTGCGCCTGCACGAGGAGGCGATCGCGACCGGCGTCGACACCTATCGGGACCCCGACACCGGCCTTGAGGTGCTGACCGCGGCCGCCCTCTGGGCCCGGGGCAGCTGCTGCGGCTGTGGGTGCCGCCACTGCCCCTACGTCTTCCGGCGGGCCCGGCTGCGGGAGTTGCCCCGCTGAGGGTCTGGCTGAGCTGGAGCGGGGGTAAGGACTGTGCCCTCGCGCTGCACGAGCTCCGAGGGTCGGCCGCAGTCGAGGTGGTCGGGCTGCTCACCACGGTCAACCGGGCTTCGCAGCGGGTCTCGATCCACGGGGTGCGCCGGGAGCTGCTCCAGCAACAGGCGGAGCGCCTGGGCCTGCCGCTTTTCGAGGTCCCTCTGCCGAGCCCGTGCCCGAACTCAGCCTATGAGCTGAGGATCGGACAGGCGCTGAGGACGGCGGCCGCCCAGGGGGTTCAGGGGGTCGCCTTCGGCGATCTGCTCCTGGAGGACGTCCGGGAGTACCGCGAGCAACAGCTGGGGACGGCCGGGCTGCAGGGAGTGTTCCCCATATTTGGCCGGTCCACCGCGGAGGTGGCCGAGCAGGAGATAGCGGTCGGGATCGCGTCGATCCTCAGCTGCGTCGATCCCCGCAAGCTGACGCCGGACTTCGCCGGGCGGCGGTTCGACCACGGGCTGTTGGCGGAGTTGCGCTCCCTGCCCCAGGCGGTGGATCCCTGCGGGGAGAACGGTGAGTTCCACACCTTCACGTTCGATTCCCCGGACTACCGCTCGCCGATCCCGGTCACGGTGGGCGCGGTGGTGGAGCGCGACGGGTTCATCTTCGCGGACCTTCTGGGTGTCCCCGAAACCGTCGCTGGACCCTGACCGAGCCGACCGTTAGCGCTCCCGGGGCTCCAACCGCCGCGGGCAACTGGTCGAGAAGACATCCGATCCGCCCGAGGTTCCCGGCTTAGACTCAGGATGTGAGCCCAAGCCAGCCCGACCGCACCGGAGCCTTGGTGATCTTCGGGATCAGTGGCGATCTGGCGCGCAAGATGACCTTCAGGGCCCTCTACCGCCTGGAGCGCCGCGGTCTGCTCGACTGCCCGGTGATCGGGGTGGCGATCGACAGGTGGAGCCAAGCCCAGCTGGTGGACCACGCGCGCGCTGCGATCGAGGATCCCGAGATCCGATTCTCCCAGCGGATCTTCGCGCGCCTGGCCCAGCGCCTGGAGTATCTCCAGGGCGATTTCGACGATGAGTCGACATACCGCGAGCTGGCGCAGCGGCTGCGGGGGCGGCACCGTCCGCTGTTCTACCTGGCCATCCCCCCATCCTTGTTCGGCAAGGTGGTGAGCCGGCTGGCGGAGGTTGGGCTCACGAAGGAAGCCCGCGTGATGGTGGAGAAGCCGTTCGGCAGTGACCTCAAGTCGGCCATGGCGCTGGACGCGCAGCTGCACCGCTTCTTGAACGAGCAGCAGATCCTGCGGATCGACCACTTCCTGGGCAAGGAGCCGGTGATGGATCTGCAGTTTCTGCGCTTTGCCAACGACATTCTGGAGCCGGTTTGGAACCGCGACCACATCGCCGCCGTGCAGATCACGATGGCAGAGGACTTTGGCGTCGAGGACCGTGGACGCTTCTACGACTCGGTGGGGGCGCTGCGTGACGTGGTGCAGAACCACCTCCTGCAGGTGCTGGCACTGGTCGCGATGGAGCCCCCGGCCGGCTCGTATGCCGACGACCTGCGCAACAAGAAGGCGGATGTGTTCCGGGCCATCCCCGACGCCGACCCGGCCCACTATGTGCGCGGTCAGTATCGGGGTTACCGTCAGGTTCCGGGCGTAAGCCGCCGCTCGACCACGGAGACCTACGCCGCGCTGCGGCTCGGCATCGACAACTGGCGTTGGGCCGGGGTGCCGTTCTTCATTCGCGCCGGCAAGGCGATGGCGGAGCGGGTGACGGAGGTGCGGGTGGTTTTCCGCCACCCACCGCACCTGGCCTTCCTGGGCAGTAACGCGCGCGCCGAGCCCAATCAGCTCATCCTGCGGATCGACCCGGACCCCGGTCTGAGGGTGGTCCTGAACTCCAAGGGGGGTGAGGGCAGGGTCTCCCAGCCGGTTCATCTCGACCTGTCGTTCGCGGCCGAGGTCGGCCGCCCCGCCGAGCCGTATGAGCGGCTGATCGACGATGCCCTGCACGGGGATCACCGGCTCTTCACCAGGGAGGACACGGTCGAGGAGACCTGGCGGATCGTGGACCCGCTGCTGCGCTCCCCGGGCAAGGTGGTGCCCTACGAGCAGGGGACATGGGGGCCGCCCGAGGCCGGGCAGCTGGTCAGGGGACACCCCGGGTGGCACGACCCCTGGGTGCCCACTCAAGTTACGGCGCCGCGCCGGCGCCCAGGAAGGAGCACGCGATGAGCACTTCGAAGCCGATGCAGCTGGGGATGGTCGGACTGGGCCGGATGGGCGCAAATCTGGTGCGCCGGCTGATGCGTGACGGCCACAGCTGCGTCGTCTACGACCTCAACCGGGGAGCGGTGGAGGCGCTGGTCGCCGATGGTGCCACCGGGGCCGAGTCGATGGAGGACTTCGTCGCCAAGCTCACGGTCCCCAGGGCGGCGTGGGTCATGGTGCCTGCGGGCTCGGTCACAGATTCCACGATCCAGCAGCTGGCCAAGCTCATGGAGCGAGGGGACATCATCATCGACGGCGGCAACTCCTACTATCGGGACGACATCAGGAGGGCGAAGGAGCTGTCCCGGTCCGGGGTGCACCTGGTCGACTGTGGCACCAGCGGGGGGATCTTCGGCCTGGAGCGGGGATACTGCCTGATGATCGGCGGGGAGCCGGGCCCGGTCGCTCACCTCGATCCCATCTTCGCCACGATCGCGCCCGGGGTGGAGGCCGCCCCCAGGACGCCGGGGAGGCGGGGGGTGCCGGCCAAGTCCGAGCACGGTTACCTGCACTGCGGGCCCAACGGCGCCGGCCACTTCGTGAAGATGGTGCACAACGGGATCGAGTACGGGATGATGGCGGCTCTGGCCGAGGGGCTGGACGTGCTGCACAACGCCAACGCCGGCACCCGCCAGCAGAGTGACGATGCCGAGACCGCCCCCATGGAGGAGCCGGAGTTCTACCAGTACGACATCGACACCCGCGAGGTGGCCGAGGTGTGGCGGCGCGGGAGCGTGGTCGGCTCCTGGCTTTTGGATCTCACCGCCATCGCCCTGCAGGAGTCGCCGCGGCTGGATGAGTTCGCGGGCCGGGTCTCGGACTCGGGTGAGGGGCGCTGGACCTCGATCGCGGCGATCGATGAGGGAGTCCCGGCGCCGGTCCTGACCGCGGCGCTGTACTCGCGCTTCTCGTCGCGCAATCTTGGCGATTTCGCCAACAAGGTGCTGTCGGCGATGCGCAAGCAGTTCGGAGGTCACGACGAGAAGTCGGCGTGATCCCCGGAGCGGGTGCGGCCCGTGGGAGGCGGAAGATATCGGTGGGCAGGGGACGGGATCTGCAGTTGACCGGAAGTGAAGCCTTCTTGGGGAAGGCTCGGAGGTGAGGTCATGAATCCGACCGAACGGTTGCGCCAGGCGGGACAGAGCCTGTGGCTTGACAACATCACCCGCAAGCTGCTGGACGAGGGCGGCCTGGAGGCCCACATCCGGGAGCACTCGGTGACCGGGCTGACCTCCAACCCCACCATCTTCGACAAGGCGATCGAGTCCAGCCCCGCCTACGACGAGGAGATCGCCCGGGGCGTGGCGCGCGGCGCCTCCAGTGAGGAGATCTTTTTTGATCTCGCCATTGCCGACCTCCGCCGCGCCGCTGACCTCTTCCGGCCCATCCATGAGCGCACCGCCCGAGTCGACGGGTGGGTTTCCCTGGAGGTCTCACCGCTCTTGCTCAACGACACCCAGGGCACCGTCGAGATGGCGGTGGAGCTGCACGGCCGCGCCCAGCGGGACAACCTTTTCATCAAGATCCCTGGTACCAAGGCGGGGCTGCAGGCGATCGAGGACTCCATCTTTGCGGGCGTTCCGGTGAACGTAACGCTGCTCTTCTCGGCGAGTCAGTATCTCCGGGCGGCGGAGGCGTACATGCGGGGTCTGGAGCGAAGGATTGAGGCTGGACTCAGCCCGGAGGTCGCCTCGGTGGCGTCGGTCTTCGTGAGCCGCTGGGACACGGCGATCCGGGGCAAGGCTCCTCAGGAGTTCCAGGACAAGGTCGGGATCGCGGCCGCCACCCAGGCCTATCGCAGCTACCGGCAGCTGCTGGAGTCGCCGCGGTGGCAGCGCCTCAGCAACTGGGGGGCGCGAGCCCAGCGGCTGCTGTTCGCCAGCACCTCGACCAAGGACCCGAGCTCGCCGGACACGCTCTATGTCAGCGGCCTGGTGGCGCCGTTCACGATCAACACCATGCCGGATGAGACCCTGCTGGCGTTTGCCGACCATGGCACAGTCGGGGAGATGCTGGCGGTCGATGGGGGCGGCTCCGAGAAGTTGCTGGCTGACCTGAAGGCGGCGGGGTTCGACCCCGAGCAGCTCGCCGGGCAGCTTCAGGAACAGGGTGGAGAGTCGTTCGCAAAGTCCTGGCACGGCCTGCTCGCCTGCATCGACGGCAAGCGCCAGGAGGCCGGCGTTGCCTCCTGAGTCGGAGTACGTGCCGCCGAAGCTGGCACCGCTGCGGGAGCGGGCTGCGTTCAAGGAGCTGTCGGCCCACTTCGAAGCGGTGCGCGAGCTCCGGATCAAGGACCTCTTCCGCGACGACCCTCTGCGAGGGTCGGAGCTGACCGCGGAGGCTCTCGGCCTCTATCTCGACTACTCCAAGAACCGGGTGACCAGGAGGACCATCGAGCTGCTGGTCGCCCTGGCGGAGGAGTGCGGCCTCGCTGAACGGACGGAGGCCATGTTCAGCGGCCAGCGGATCAACGTCTCCGAGCGCCGGTCAGTCCTCCATGTCGCCCTGCGGGCCCGGCGTGATGCCCAGATCCTGGTCGACGGTCGCAATGTCGTGCCCGAGGTTCACCGGGTCCTGGATCAGATGAGCGCGTTCGCTGGTCGGGTGCGTGATGGCAGCTGGCTCGGCCACACCGGCAAGCGGATCCGCAACATCGTCAACATCGGCATCGGCGGGTCGGACCTGGGCCCGGTGATGGCCTACGAGGCGCTGCGCGATTACGCCAGCCCCCACCTCACACTCCGCTTCATCTCCAACATCGACGCCAGCGATTTCGTGGAGGCCACCCGGGGGTTGGAGCCGGCGGAGACCCTCTTTGTGGTGTGTTCCAAGAGCTGGCACACCCTGGAGACGCTGACCAACGCCACGACCGCCAGGGACTGGCTGCTGGCGGCGATGGACCAGGACCAACGGGCGATTGCCCGTCACTTCGTGGCCGTCTCCACCAACGAGAGCGGCGTCGCCGAGTTCGGCATCGACACCGCCAACATGTTCCCCTTCTGGGACTGGGTCGGAGGGCGTTACTCCTACGACTCCGCGATCGGGCTCTCGCTCATGATCGCGATCGGCCCGGAGCGGTTCCTGGAGATGCTGGGGGGCTTTCGGGCGATGGACGAGCACTTTCGGACGGCTCCGCCGGCCCGGAACCTGCCCGTGCTGCTGGCGCTGCTGGCGGTCTGGTACGACAACTTCTTCGGCGCCGAGACCCAGGCGATCCTGCCCTACGATCACTATCTGGCCCGGTTCCCTGCCTACCTGCAGCAGCTGGAGATGGAGAGCAACGGCAAGCACGTCGACCTCAAGGGCCGACCGGTCGACCATCAGACCGGGCCGATCATCTGGGGGCAGCCCGGCACCAACGGCCAGCATGCCTTCTACCAGCTCATCCATCAGGGCACCAAGCTGATCCCCTGCGACTTCATCGGATTCTGCGAGCCGCTGCATCCGCTGGGGCGGCACCACGATCTCCTGATGGCCAACATGCTAGCCCAGACCGAGGCGCTGGCCTTTGGCCGGTCGGCTCAGGAGCTTCGCCAGGCCGGGGTCCCCGAGTGGCAGATCCCCCATCGGGTATGTGAGGGCAACCGGCCCACCACCACCATCCTGATCGACCGCCTAACCCCGGAGAGTCTGGGCAAGCTGGTCGCGCTGTACGAGCACAAGACCTTCGTGGAAGGGGTGATCTGGGGGATCGACTCCTTCGATCAGTGGGGGGTCGAGCTGGGCAAGCTGCTGGCGGACCGGATCACCCCCGAGCTGGAGTCCCGGCTCGACCCCAGCCTAGAGCACGACAGCTCCACCAATGAGCTCATCCGCCGCTACCGGCGCTTGCGCTGATCGGGACTTCGGCGGTGGCACCACGACCGGGTCGCGCCGCCGCCGATCTTCGTAAGAGGTGAGTGGTGGGTTTCCTCTCCGGCCTACACGGGGTGGTGGCGATCGTGCTGCTGTGCAGCCTTCTGTTCATCGAAGAGGCCGGGGTGCCGCTGCCCTTCGCTCCGGGAGAGCTGACACTGCTGGCCGGGGGCCTGCTGATCGCGGCTGGCGGCCTCGACCCCTTCGTCTTCGTGCCCCTGGCCTTTGCCGTCTGCGTGGCGGGGGCGGTCGTGGGCTTCAGCTGGGCGAGGATCGTGGGGGAGCACGGATTGACTGGGCTGGCGGTCCGATTCCATCAGGCCAAGGCGCTGGACCGGGTGTCGCGTCGGGTCCAGGCCGCCGGCCCGGTGGGCATCGGCACCTCGCGGCTAATCCCCGGGCTGCGGATCTACACCACCCTGGTGGCGGGAGCGTTCGGCGTCCGGAGGCGCACCTTCCTGGAGGGGTTGATCCCCAGCACCGCGATCTGGGTGGTGGCGTTTGTCGCCCTCGGCGTGGTCGCGGGGATCCCGGTCGAGCACTTTCTGACCCGACTGGCCAAGCTCGCCGTCCAGGGGGCGATCCTGCTGGTGATCGGAGTCGGCGGCTACCTGGCGCTCCGGAGAGCTCCCGCCCGCGAGCGCGAGCCCCTGGTGAACGTGCCCGGCTGGCTCAAGACCGCACTGGCGGCCCTGGTCGACCTGGGGGTGGTCGCCAGCGTGCTGACGGGTCTGCTGACGCTGGCCCGCCGGGTGACCGGCGTCGGGCTGGTCGCGACCTGGGCCGACGGGGTGGTGGTCCTGGCGGCGCTGGCCGCGCTCTACCTGTTCCTCACCCGCCACAGCACCGGAGCCACGGTCGGCGAGGCGCTGCTGCACACGGTGTATCTGCCCCGCCGGACCGGGGGCGCCACCTTGGCGGGAGAGTCCCCACCTCCGGACCAGCAGCTGGAGTCGGCTGCCGATCTGCTGCACGCCCTGGCCACGGTGCCGCGGCTGGCGGTGGTGCGCTGCCTGGTGACCGGCGCCGCCAGCGCCGGGGAGGTGGCCGAGGCGACCAGGATGACCACCGATGAGAGCATCTATCACCTCTCAGCGCTGGTTCAGGCGGGGCTCTTGGAGGAGTCCGGGGCCAAAGAGGACCCCAAGTTCCAGATCCGCCCACCTCTGCGCGCTCTGGTCCATGCGGCGCTGGTCTCCCCGGTTCCGCGGGTGAGCCCGCCCGTGGCAGGCCCCAGCAGGGCTGTCCCCGACCCCTCGGCGGGCACCTGACGGCATGAGCCGACTCGACAGTCCTACCCAGTATCTTGTGGCGTCGACATTGACATACCACCACATATAGAGGACAATGTCCTACACGGCGTGGCGCGGGGCCGCCGACACGTTACCAGACCCCAATGGGAGGAGAGGCTTGGCAACCAGTCAACCTATGGCGCGCATGGGCTTGGCGCCGGACGACGATTACGCCGCGCTCAAGGTGGAGCAGCGCGGGATCGAGCTCATCCCCGTCTCGGAGCGCCACATGACCCCGGCTGGTCTCTTCTGGCTCTGGGCGGGGGGCATCTGGAACGTCGAATACCTGGTCTACGGCGCTCTGGTCACATCGTTCGGCCTCTCCTTCGGGCAGGCGCTGCTCGCCATCCTGGTCGGCAACGTCGCCTACGTCTTCCTCGGCCTGGCCAGCCTGCCCGGGCCCGAGACCGGCACCACCGCCTTCATGGTGTCCAGAGCGCCATTCGGGATCAACGGCAACCGGGTGGTGTCCGCGTTCAACTGGTTGACCCAGGTGGGGTTCGAGATCGAGGGCATCGTCCTCATCGTTCTGGTGACGCTGGCGCTGTTCGCCAGGGGTGGGGTGGGAGCCAGCACGGGGCTGAAGCTGCTGGTGATCCTGGCGGCGGTGGCGATCCAGTTCGTGGTCCCCTTCTTCGGCCACGCCATGATCACCAAGACCCTGCGCTACCTCTCCTTCGTGTTCATCCTGCTGTTCGCGTTGATGGCGGTCCTGGTGGTGCCCCACGTCAACCTGGCCCACTTCCACCAGCAGGCGTCCTGGGCGGTCTGGACCACCGCGGTGGTGCTGATCATCGCCGCCGGCGGCCTGGGGTGGACCGAGAACGCCAGCGACTACTCGCGGTATCTCCCGCGGGCGACCGCCAAGGCGAGGACCTTCTGGGCGGCCACGCTGGGAGCCGCGATCCCCTCGATCCTGCTCGAGCTGCTGGGTGCGCTGGCCTTCATCGTGAGCCCCAAGGCGACCGCGGTCACCGGGGTGCCTTCCTCCTTCGCGAGCTGGTTCTTCTGGCCGTTTCTGATCCTCGTCCTGCCCCAGCTGTTCGCCATCAACTCCATGGACCTGTACTCCTCAGGGGTGACCCTGCAGGCGCTGGGGCTGCCGGTGAAGCGCTGGGGGGCGGTGGTGATCGACACCGTGGTCGCGGGGGCGGTGACGATCCTGGTCATCTTCAAGGGCAATTTCTACACCGACCTCTCGGGGTTCCTGGACTACATCGTGGTCTGGCTGGGCCCGTGGTTCGGGATTCTCGCGGTCGACTATCTGCTCCGTCGGGGGCGCTACGACGCCGACTCGCTGGCCTCAACCAGAGGCGGTCTGTACTGGCGCAACGGTGGCGTCAACTGGAAGGCCCTCATCGCTCAGGGGCTGGGGATGGTGGCGGCGATGATGTGGATCGACGCGGCCTTTTACGTACCCTCCTTCGTCGGCCCGATCTCGAAGATCACCGGTGGGGCGGACTTCAGCTGGGCGGTGGGGATCCTCGTAGCCGGCATTGCCTACTGGGTGATGTCGGTGGGGAGCATCGGCCGCGAGCTGAGCGCAGGAACTCAACCCGCGAGTTGAGGTGGGCGGGGCCAGGCCCCGGGTGGCCTGGCCCCGGCGCAGCCCTCAGGTTGGAGCCGAGGGGGGCATCCACTGAGCGAGGTACGGCAGTTCCCGGTACTTGTCGTCATAGTCCAGGCCATAGCCGACCACGAAGCCTGGGCCGTCCAGGCGGAAGCCGACGTAGCGGGGGTGAACGGGAGCCTCCCGCCCTTCGGGCCGGTCCAACAGGGAGCAGTATTCGACCCGCCGGTGGGGCGAGCTGAGCCGCTGGATCATCGCGTGCGCGGTGTGACCGGCGTCGACTATGTCGTCGATGATCAGAATCGTCTGGTGGCCGTCGCGGCTCATCTCCCCGAGCTCCTGGATCACGGGCGCCCGCCACGCCTTGGTGCCCCGGTAGCTGCTGGCGTGGAAGAAGGTGATGAGCAGGTTCTCCATCTTGTTGGCGATGAGTTCGCGAGCCAGATCGGCCGCGAAGACGAAGGCCCCACGGAGCACGACGGCCAGCGTGAGGGGCTCGCCGCCGAGGTCGGCGGCGATCTCCCGGGCCAGTTCACAGACTCGCTGTCGCACCAGTTCGGCGCTGGCGATCTCGCGCACCGGCAGCTGATCGAGGCCGACGTCGTTCCAGAAGGAGAGCTGTCCGACCGCCTGCGGTGCCGGCACCTCCAGCACCGGCACCACGATCTGCCCGGCGGACGGTGACGCCTCCATGTTCCTACTCTACCAACGCCGGTGGGAGAGTAGACCCCGCGGTGGAGTCCGGGTCAGGCCGCCGGTGTGGTGAGGACGATCTTGCCCAGCTTGCCGCCGCTGCTGAGATGGGCGTAGGCCTGACCGGCCGCCTCCATCGGGTAGGTGGCCGCGACCTGAACCCTGACCCGGCCGGACTCCAGCAGGGGTAGGACGTGGTCGGCGACGCTGCGGGTCACCAGCTCCTTCTCAGCGAGGCTGCGCGCCCGCAGGGTAGACCCGAAGATCCTGGCACGCTTGGCCATCAACAAGGAGAGGTCGAGCTCGACCGACCGCCCGGCGCCCAGCCCGATCACCGCGATCCGGCCCCGGTTCGCGAGTACGGACAGCCCCTGGGCGACTCCGGCTCCGCCCACCAGCTCCAGGATGACGTCGAAGGGACCCCGGGCCAGCGCCTCCTCCGGTGAGAGCGCCAGGCGAGCTCCGAGCGCGAGCAGGTCGCCAAGTCGGTCGGGGTTGCGCGAGGACGCGGTGACGCTCGCCCCTGCGGCAGAGGCCAGCTGGATCGCGGCGGTGCCGACCCCGCCTGCCGCACCGGTGACCAGCACCCGCTCACCGACCTGGAGTCCGGCCTGGAGAAAGAGCGCGTCCCAGGCGGTGATGAACACCTCGGGGAACCCTCCTGCCGCCGCCATGTCGAGGGCCGGGGGTACATGCAGGGTCGACCCCTCGTCGACTGCCACCAACTCGGCGTGGGCACCTCCCGCGACCAGCGCCATGACCCGATCCCCGACGCGAAAGCGGCGCACCGCCTGGCCCACCGCCGTCACCACGCCGGCCAGCTCCAGACCGGGGATCTGAGCCGGGGCCCCCTCCGGGGCCGGGTAATGCCCACGGAGCTGGAGCACGTCGGCGGCGTTCACCCCGGCGGCGGCGACCCTGACCAGGAGGTCGTGCTCGGTGGGCTCGGGGTCCGCGACCTCCTGCCAGACGAGCTGACCGTCCTGGATGCAGTTGGCCCTCACGGCTCCAGGATAGGTGGTCGGGGGGCCCGGGAGCGGGCTGGGCCGGCCCGCCGCCGCGCGACGCCAGGGAAGGCCTGCAATGACGGGACGCCGCCTGACCGGGGGCTTGCCACCCGGGATTCGGTGTTGCAGCATGAGCCCATGGCAGGCGCCACCGGCGACTTCCTGACCTGGGATGCCTCGAAGGCGGATGTGCCCCGCCTGGTACGCGAGCACCGCCAGGCGGTGCTCGCGGTTGCCCTGCGCGCGACCGGGGACCGTGAGCTGGCGGAGGAGATAGTGCAGGAGACCTTCCTGCGAGCGTGCCGCAATCCGCAGGCGTTCACGGGGTCCGGGTCTTCCCCCCGGGGCTGGCTGCTGACGGTGGCGCGCCACGTCATGTCGGATCGCTGGCGGGCGCGGGCGCGCCGCCGCCGCGCCGAGATGGCAGCGTCCTCCCCCGAGCTGACCGAGGAGTCGGCGTTCGAAGAGGCGCTCGAGGCCGCCGTGGTGCGGGAAGCTATGGGCAGGCTCAGCCCGGAGCACCGCCAGGTGCTCGTCGAGTGCGTGTGGCGGCAGCGCACCGTTGCTGAGGCGGCCCGGCTGCTGGGGATTCCCGAGGGCACGGTGAAGTCCCGGACCTACTATGCGCTGCGCTGCCTCCGCCTGATCTTGGATGAGATGGGGTATGAGCGGTGAGCTCCCCGGACCGGTTTCGCGCTGATCTAGGGGCCTTCGCACTGGGGGCCCTGGCTCCCGGCGAAGCGCAGGAGCTCAAGGCCCACCTCAGGGGATGTGCCGCGTGCCGCCGCGAGCTGACCGAGCTGCAATCCGTGGCCCCGATGGTGGCCCGGGCCGGACCCGGCACGCGGTCCTGGCCGCGGCCGAACAGCGCTGACCGGCGCCGCCGGCGATTCCGGCTGGTGGCGAGCGGGAGCGTGGCAGGTGCGGCGGCGCTGGCCATCGCCGCGGTCGCCCTGCTCCTCCACGGCTCCGGCTCTACGGTCTCGTTCCAGCCGATCTCACGGTGGGTCCATGCGAGCGGCACCGTGGCCTACGAAGCCAGACCGTGGGGGACCCAGCTGGTGATCAGGGTGTCGGGGCTCCCGGCCTGGTTGCGCTGTCAGATCTGGGTGGAGGCTGCCGGTGGCGGTTGGCAGGAGGCGGGGTCCTGGCGCCCCACCAGCGGCGGCACTACCTCGGTGGAGGCGGCCTCCGTGCTGACGGTGCGCGGGATCAAGGGGGTGGCCCTGGAGACGCCGCAGCGCCAGGAGTTGCTCTGGGCGCCGGCTCCCGACAGCAGTCCCTGATGTGGGGCTCGGGATCCGAACTGGGATCAGCCGACGCCCGATAACTCCTGCTGCCTCGAGCCAGCAGGGATCGACAGGTGCGATCCCTGGACACCCGGAAGCGGCGAACGGCGGCGCCAGCTTTGAATCCGAGGTTGACTCGCCCGGGCCGGCACGAGCACAATCCTCTGGTGGCGATGCGTTATGAAACGGTGGCGCGTTGGTGGTGGCCCCAGCGGGGTTCTGTGTCCGCGCGCCTCTGAAGCAACCGCCCAGAGAAACGGCACCAAGCCCCGGGCCCACCAGCCCGGGGTTCTTTTTTGTTCAGGAGGGTCAATTGACAGCACCCCTGCAGATCAAGCCCGGGCCCGAGGCGATCGCGGGCCAGGTGGGGAGGTCGCCGCTGGTCCCGATGTGGGTGGAGCTCCCCATCGACACGGCCGTGCCCGCGGTCGCGTTCGAGCAACTGTCCAGCCAGGGGCCGGGCATCCTGTTGGAGAGCCTTGACATATGGGGGGACCCGGGACCCCACACCATCATCGGGTGGGACCCCGCAGCAGTGATCATGGTGGACCGCTCCGGCCTGGTCGTTCACACCCCCCGGCGGCTGCTCCCGATCCTTGAAAGCTGGTCGAGCCCTGGTGGCGGCCCCGCCGCGTCGCTTCGGCATCTGGCTCGGGCCCTGGCGGCACCCCCCGTGCCCGGCCTGCCCACCCTCACCGGAGGGCTGGCGGGGATGTTCGCCTATGAGGCCGCCAACCTCATTGATGGCCACCTGTGCCCATCCGGCCGAGGTCGTAACTTCGGCGCTCCGATCCAGCTGCTGCTTCTGGACCGGGCGGCGGTGTTCGACCATCGCGGTGGGCGGTTGGTGTTGGTCTGCCACATCCGGCCGGAGGACGGCTACCCGGTCGGGGCGTCGGCCCTGGAGGAGATGGTCGCTGACTTCAGCCACCTGGCGCCATCCGCGGAGCCGGCCGACGAGGGGTACTCCAGGCCGTTGGCCGCAGCTCCGAACATCTCCGGCGACACCTTCCGGGCCGGCGTGGGAAGGATCAAGCAGAACATCGCGGAGGGCGACATCTACCAGGCGGTGCTCTCGCGCCGGCTTTCGGTCCCCGCCTTCCAGTCAGGGCTGGAGGTCTACCGGCGATTGCGCCGGACCAATCCCTCGCCGGCCATGTTCTTCCTGCGCCTGCCGGATCTGGAGCTGGCCGGCTCTTCGCCTGAGCCGTTGGTGAAGGTCTTCGGGCGCCAGGCGATGACCCGCCCCATCGCCGGGACCAGACCCCGGGGAGAGGACGAAGCGGAGGATCGCCGGCTCGCCGAGGAGCTGCTGGCGGATCCCAAGGAACGGGCGGAGCACGCGATGCTGCTGGACCTGGCCCGAAACGATCTCGGCCGGGTCTGCACCCCCGGGTCCGTGCGCGTGTCCGAGCTGATGTCGGTGCAGAACTTTCCCCGGGTCATGCACATCGTGAGCACCGTCGAGGGTGAGCTCGCCGAGGGCAGCCACTGCCTCGATGCGCTCTTCGCGACCTTCCCAGCCGGCACGGTGACTGGCGCCCCGAAGCGGCGCGCCATGGAGATCATCGCCCGCGAGGAGCCCACCGCCCGGGGCCCGTACGCAGGCGCGGTCGGGTATGTGTCATTCGCCGGAGATCTTGACTTCTGCATCACGATCCGGACTGCGGTGCTGGCCCACCGCCAGATCCACGTGCAGGCCGGAGCCGGCATCGTGGCTGACTCTGATCCCGCGGCGGAACTGAGGGAGACGGAGGCCAAGGCATCGGCCATCCTGGCGGCCGTGAGCGGGGGGAGGCACACCCAGTGATCGTGGTCGTCGACCATCAGGACTCCTTCGTCTACAACCTGGTGCAGTTCGTGGGAGCCGAGGGGCACGAGGTGACCGTGGTCCCATCGGTGGGCACCACCCTAGGCGAGGTCCTGCAGCTCCGGCCCAGCGGGCTCATCCTCTCCCCGGGTCCGGGCCGACCGGGCGACGCCGGCTGCTTCATCGAGCTGATCCACGAACTGCCAGAGGGGCTCCCCATCCTCGGGGTCTGCCTGGGCCATCAGGCTCTCGCCGAGGCCTATGGAGCGATGGTCGTCAGGGCTCCGGTGCCGGTGCACGGCAAGGTCAGCCAGGTCGTGCATCGGGGAACCGGGCTCTTCTCGGGACTCCCGTCGCCGGTCCCGGTCGGTCGTTACCACTCCCTGGTGGTGGAGCGGTCATCCCTCCCGGATGAGCTGGAGGTGGTGGCCGAAACTGAGGATGGGCTGGTGATGGGCCTGGCCCATCGTCGGTTGCCGCGCTTTGGCGTCCAGTTCCACCCCGAGTCGGTATTGACCCCGGATGGTCCCGCGCTCCTGCGCATGTTCCTGAGTGTGGTAGCGGCGTCGTGAGGGGTCCGGGGCTTGACTCAGCCCGCCTGAGCCGTCACGCTTACGGGCAAGATGCACGGTTGGAATCTGGGCTCGATGGACCCGCGCAGGCAGGGCGTGCGATTTTATGCGTATCGACACGCCACGCCCTGCGTGGGTTCGCATCCCGGGTAGTCCACCCGGGCGAGCCCGGAGCGGGAGGCGTGGAGCGGAATCCGCGCCTTCGTCGGGCTCAGCCTCCGCTCCACCTCCCAGCAATTGTCAGAGGAGGTGTGTGGATGCGGCAAGGTTCTTCAGGGGTGGGCGTGGAGGCGGCTGGCGAGAGCGCCTGCCGGGGGGTCCGAGGGGCGGTGACCGTGGCCCCGGATGCCGACCGAACGAGCGTCAGGAGTGCGGTCGCTGACCTGCTGGAAGCGATGACCGCACCCAACGGGGTCGCGCCCGACGACGTCGCGGCGTTGATCTTCACCCTTCAGGACGACCTGGGACCGGTCAATCCCGCCGCCGCCGCCCGGTCACTCGGCTACTCGGAAGTGCCCCTGTTGATGGTCCGAGAGCACGGCGGGGACACCCGGGTGAGGCGCTGCCTGCGAGCTCTGATGCTGGTGAATTCGAAGCTCACGCAGGGCCAGATCCGGCACGCCTACCTGGGCCAGGCGGCCTCGCTGCGACCCGACCTCACCACCGGAGAACAGTTGTGATCGTGATGGAGGCGCACGCCAGCCAGACCCAGGTCCGGGCCGTGGTCCACCGGATCCGCCAGCTGGGCTTCACCCCCCACGTCTCGCACGGGCGGGAGCGGACGATCGTGGGGGTGGTGGGGCACGAGACCGACACCGACCTCGACAGCCTGGGGGCGTTGGAGGGGGTAGAGCGGGTGGTGAGGGTGCTGCACGACTACCCGCTGGCCAGCCGTGACTTCCATCCCCTGGACCGGACCATCGTCCTTGCCAACGGCGCGGTGCTGGGTGGTGAGGGGGTGCTCCTGATGGCCGGGCCCTGCGCCGTCGAGGGGCGGGAGCAGCTTGAGGAGGCGGCCGAGCTGGTGGCCGCTCTGGGGGTCAAGGTGCTGCGGGGCGGCGCCTTCAAGCCCAGGACCTCGCCCTACTCGTTTCAAGGGCTGGGCGAGGAGGGGTTGCGCATGCTCCGCTCGGTGGCCGACCGCCATGACCTGGCGGTGATCACCGAGGTGCTCGCGAGTGAGGATGTGGAGCTGGTCGCCGGCTACGCCGACGTGCTTCAGGTGGGTGCGCGCAACATGCAGAACTACCGCCTGCTGCAGGCCTGTGGCGCCGTCGATCGCCCGGTTCTGCTCAAGCGTGGGCTGGCGGCCACGATTGACGAGTGGCTGCAGGCGGCCGAGTACATCCTGGCGGGGGGCAATCAGCAGGTTGCGCTCTGCGAGCGGGGGATCCGGAGCTTCGAGCCGACTGTTCGCTTCACCCTTGACATCACCGCGGTGCCGGTTCTGAAGCGGCTGACCTCGCTGCCGGTGGTGGTGGACCCCAGCCATGCCGCCGGCCGCGCGGATTACGTCTCCGCCATCGCGCGAGCTGCCGTCGCCGCCGGCGCCGACGGGCTCCTGGTGGAGGTGCACCCCCGGCCGGCGGAGGCGCTCTCCGACGGCGCGCAGTCCCTGGACCCAGCAGCGTTCACGGCCCTGGTCGATGACGTGACCCGGGTCGCGGCGGCGGTGGGAAGAGGGGTTACGAACAGTTGCTCGTACGCTGAGCTATAGTGAGCGGAGATGAACTTTGAGGAGTGGGCGAGGGGGCAGGGGATTCACCCGGTGACCGCATACCGTTGGTTCCGGGATGGCAAGCTGCCGGTGCCGGCGCACCGGGTCGGGGGCCTGATCCTGGTGGACGCTGCAGGCTCAGCCGTCGCCACTGGCATCGTTGCCGTCTACGCCCGCGTCTCGTCGGCGGACCAGCGCACCGACCTCGACCGGCAAGTGGCCCGGGTCACCGCGTGGGCGACAGGCGAGGGCCTCTCGGTCAGCCGCGTGGTCACCGAGGTGGGCTCCGCGCTGAACGGTAAACGGCCAAGGTTTCCGGCTCTGCTGCGGGACGAGTCGGTAACGACGATCGTGGTCGAGCACAGGGACCGATTTGCCCGCTTCGGCTCAGAGTACGTGGAAGCCGCGCTTTCCGCGCCGGGACGCCGGCTGCTGGTGGTGGACCCCGCCGAGGTTGACGACGACCTGGTCCGGGACGTGACCGAGATCCTCTCCTTGCTGTGCGCCCGCCTCTACGGCCGCCGGAAAGCGAAGAAGCGGGCGGCGCGATCAACCGCTGCGGTGACCGGGATAGGGTGCGACTCATGACCACAACGGCGTGCGCAGGTGCTGGGGTGACAGTGGAGGCCCGCACCGCCAAAGAAGCGGCGAGGA
>JAJYWT010000101.1 GCA_021791345.1 bacterium | reverse complement strand
TGGTGGTCAGCTCTCTGGTGTTCGCCGTCGCCCACACCCTCTCCGTGGGCGGTTCGATCCTGCTGCTGGGGCCGTCCCTGTTCATCGCCGGGGTGGCGCTCGCGCTGGTCTACCAGAGGACCCGCTCGCTCTACCCGGGGATGGCTCTGCACGCGTCCTTCAACCTGATCGCGGTGATCCTGATCTTCCTCAGCTCCACGGCGGCCAACTGCCACTGACGTCGTGTGACGAGATCGTCAATCCGCTTGCCGGAACCTTGAGACCGATGTACATTTGCGTCGGTAGGAAGGAGAGGCCAGAAGCCTGCTGACGCGCGGCTCGTCGGGCGGCGGGCACCAGGTGAGGAGCGGGTCTGGCAACTCGAGGAAGGCGCGCGAGACAAATGATGCAGGTCGTTTCGGGGTCGTATCGCCATTGAGCCCCACGTGGGCGAGAGGGCAAGGGCGCAACTGTCGAGGAGGCTGAGTAGGACTCTTGCCTGATCAGTTGCCCTGGTCGAGATTGCCGCCCGCTGATGGCTCCGGTCTCGGACATCCTCGGGGCCCGCGGGCCTTCGGGCTGGTGGCGTTGGCGATCGGTGCGTTGCTCATCGCCTCAGTCGTAAGCCTTGGTTGGACTGGAGCGCTCTTCTCTGCTCAGGCACCGGCCCAGACCAGCAACCTGACCTCGGCGGGCAAACCCGCCGCGGAAACGTCCCAGCCTGCCTGCCGACCGATCGCGAACCTGCAGTTCGACCCGTACCTGCAGACCACGTCCCAGGCCCAACCGTCTCCCGGGCAGGCTCCGCCGCCCTTCGAGTCCCTCATGACCTCGGCCAGCGCTCTCCTTCCTGCTGGGTCGCACTTACCGGCTGGCACCGTGGGGGTCACAGGGTCGGTTAACGGGGCCACCGGTTCCGCCCAGCAACCCGTGGCTGCCGAACGGTTCGCCGTGGGCTATTGCGACGAAACCGAGCTGTCCCAATACGACCCGGCCACTGTTCCCACCTGCCCAGCTCCGCCTACCCCGTACACATCCTCTGAACAGTACGACCGTTGTGTCCTGGATGCCCAGGCAAAGGTAGCCATTCCGGCGGGCGCGGTCGCGGAGTCGCCGCCTACTGGGTACACCGCGCAAGGCGTGGGCCTGCCGTTCGTCGCCGTGTATCCCCTCTCGGAGGTGACCACCGGCGCTGGCGGGGATCTGGTCTTCGCGGGGCCCCCGGTTATCAGCGCGGTCCCGGTGACCATCCTCTACTCGAGCTACCGGCCACTGCCATCGGCCTTCGCCGCAGACCAGCCAACTTCTGGGGAACCCGCCAGCATGCGTGCCGTCGTCACCTTCGACTTGACCACGGATGTCAGCAGTGGTGTCCTGAAAGCCGGAGCAACTTACGTAGCCTACCTCATGATCCAGGACACCGACCAGTCCGGGCCACTAGCCAACCATATCTGGTACTTCGTACCATGAATGGGCTCGCGTGGGAACGGGGAGACGCGCCGAGGACTGCCCCTCCGCGATCTCGTATCGCAAGTGCCGTGCGGACCGCGTTATCGGCGGCCTTCGCCGGGATTGCGGTGATTGCGCTCGCGGCCCTTCTCGCGATGCTGACTCTACTGGTCGCTATCCGACATGGTCCGGACGGGGAGACCAGCATTTTCGGGCACCCGCTGTTGGCGGTGGCGACCGGATCGATGTCGCCGACCTTCAACCCCGGAGACCTGATCCTAGACAGTCCCGTGTCGGCCACAGTGTCCCGGCAGCTCCGCAAAGGAGAGGTCGTCACCTTCCAGTCCCCGGTGTACACGCTGCATGGCCAGCCGATCCTGATCACCCACCGCATCCAGGCGGTTATAAGGTCGTCGTCCGGAGGACTGGTGGGATACCGGACCAAGGGCGACGCCAACAACGTCAGCGACCCGGGGGTCGTAGAGCCGGGGGCGATCGTGGGGCTGTACCAGGGATGGCGCATCCCCGATGGTGCCTATGCGCTCAATGCCCTGCACCGTCCGGCCGCCTTCGTCGTGCTGGCGGTGGTGCTCGTCATAGTCCTCGGCGCCGCTCCGTTTCGTAGGCGGTGGCGTGCTCTGGCCCCCCCTCCTGCCGCCGCTACACCCGGGGCCTGGGGCCAGGGTCCGCGGTGAGCCGGCTCGACGTGCAGCAAGGCGGCGCCGGCAGTGCCACCAAGAGGGCTGCCCCGGGCGTCCTCGGGGTGGCCGCAACGATCATCACCATGCTGGTGTTCGCGCTCTTGGTGGTGGCTATCCTCCTCGCCGTCTCCGTACGCAACGGACCCTATGGGGAGAGGACCATCTTCGGCCACCCCGTCTTCGTGGTGGCCAGCGGATCGATGGTCCCCACTTTCAGCCCAGGTGACCTGATTTACGACACCAGCGTGAGCCTGAGCCAGGCGGAGCACCTCCGGCGCGGTCAGATCATCTCGTTCGTGGACCCGGTTAGCCCCCCCGGTGGCCCGGCGGTAGTCCTAACCCACCGCATCTACTCTGTGGGAACAGACCGCGGCCCCGGCGGGATCCTCCAGGTCGCCTACCGGACCAAGGGAGACGCGAACCGTGCGCCCGATGCCACGCCGGTACCCGCCACGGCCGTGCTGGGGGTCTACCAGGGGCGCATTCCGCTGGCCGGATACGTTCTTGACACCCTCCATCAACCGATCACCTTCGTCATCCTGGTGATGATTCCTGTCGTTTACCTAGTGGTCGGCGAGACTCGGCGTCGCTGGGTGGCGATTGGCGCTGGGGAGGCGCGCCAGGGGCCACCCGAGCACCCATCGACACCGTGGGGACCTGGCGAGGGACCGGGCCCGCAGCCGTGAAATTGCCCAGAAGGAAGGAGACGATTCAAATAGGAGGTTGTCTATAGGAACGAGTGGGGGTAGCTGGCGTTCGGTGTTGAGCCCCCGGGGGGCCATGGAATATTGGAGAACAGGAGAATTAGGTATGCTTTTGTCCAGGTATAGGCGATTCACCCTGGTGCTGAGCGCCGTCGGGGTGGTGGGGGCGGCGGCTGCGCTGGCCATCGGGGCCAGCTATGCGCTGTTCAGCAGCACCGCGACCCCGCAGACGGCGACCATCAGCGCCGCTACGGTCACCCTGACCAACACGGGCTCCGCCGATAGCACCGCGTGCACCTTCAACGACATCGTGCCCGGGGATAACCTGGGCAGCAATTGCACCTATACTGTGGATTACACCGGCACCGCCCCCGCCTGGCTGCTGTTGAACGTCTCTACCCAGTCAACGTCTGGGATTGGAGGCACGGCGCTGATCGACGGAGGTGCGTACGGCCTCATCCCCCAGATCTCATACTCCGACGGCAGCGGGACACAGCTCTTCGGGTACAGCACCGGCACCGGCCCCGCTTGCACGACGGCCAATAGCGTTGAGAGCTGCACTAGCAGCGACCTGAACCAGGTGGTGAATGTCGGCGGCCAGCCGATCACTGGGGGGAGCTACACCTTCACCATCAGCGGGGCCATGAACATCGGTACCGATGCTCAGAACAACCCCTATCAAGGTAGCTCGGGGACCGTCACGGTGCAGGCCTGGGCGGTGCAGTCGGCCAACAACACGAACAACAGCGGCTTCGGTCCCGAGTACCCATCTGGGCCGGTGTTCCAGTCGGTGACGGCGCCGAGCCCGACTACCCTCTCGGTGGGCTACAACATTGCGGTCGAGGGCGTCTACATCTCCAGTGGCGGCACGTCGGTTCCGAGCCAGTTCTACGCCACCGACGTGACCCAGAGCACGCCGGGCTCGCCAGACGTCTGCCAGTACTCGATCAATAACGCGCCTAGCTACGGCCAGTCGCCGGTTGACCTCGGAACCACGGTGGGTCTCACCCTTGGCACTTGCAGCAACGGGAACAGCCCGGCGGCGGGGGACGTGCTCAACGTCACCTTCGACTACTACGCGCAGACCCAGACCTACATCTTCCGCAACGGCGCGAACCTCGCAAACCTTGCCAACGATGACTACCCGTTGAGTCCAGAGGCTTTCTGGAACGTGACGGTCGGCTGATCGCAAACCCCTTCGGGGGGCCGGCTTGAGCCGGCCCCCCGATCCACCTTGGGACTGATGAGCACCACGACCGAAGGTTTAGCGCCGGGCCGGACGGCCTTAACTGCCGCGCGCCCAAGCCCCGTGATACGGGTGAGTGGTTTGGGGCGGTGCCCATGACCCTGGGGAGGCGGTTCGGACATCGGATCCCTCTCGGCCTGGCCGTGGCCGGCCTTGCAATCGGGGCCTTCGGAACCGCGCTGGCCTTGGCCGCCCGCGGTGCCTCCGTTGGAGCGTCGACCCTAAGCGTCTGCGGTTCCTCGACTCTCCTGCTGCCTGGATCGAGTGGGAGCTGCCGCGAAACCTTCGCCAGCCCCTACGGAACTCAGCCGGTGGCGGTGAGCCTGGCCATTTCCACGGTTTCCACCTCCGGGGGGGGCCAACCCCAGAGTGGGCTGGCGACTGAGGCGCTGCTGGACGGGACCAAGACCGGCCTGCAGGTTCAGATCATCGACGACTCCAGCGGCAAGCTGTTCTTGGTGATGAATGTTTACTGCTATGCGGGGGCCGGATCGTCGGACCGCGCCTTGTACCCGGACGCCGCCTACTGCACCAGCCATCAGTCAGGGATGCCGGTAGGGGACTTCCGAGCCAGGGGGGACCATTCGCAGACCTTCACGGTCCGTTGGCTTCTTCCGACGGGCGCCGGCAACGTTTACCAGGGAGGGGGCGCGACGGTGACCGTCGAGCCCACCTTCACCGATCTGTCGGCCGGGTCGCCCGGCGGCGGGGTGCTGGGCCAGAGCACCGGATCGCCGCCCCCACCAGTGGGCCCGGGCGGCGGGGTGCTGGGCGCCCACACTCCGTCCACCGGGGCCGGGCTGCTTGTGGGGCTCAGCAGGGCGATTATCGGCCTCGGGCTGACGCTGCTCCTCCTAGGGCTGTGGGGATGGCGGCGCTGGGGAGACTCGGCCGAACGCGAAGGCTCTGGGTAGCAGGGAGCGCGGCAAGCCGCCGCACGTGCGTGGCCGAGATGCCCGCGTCGCGCGGGCCAGCTGACCGAGCGGGCCGGGCGGGTCGCAATGCGTCGAGGCGGGTTCCCAGCCGCGAGCAGGTTCAGGCCGGTAGGAACATGAGCCAGGTCAAAAGGCAGCCAAAATCAGCTGGACCAGAGCGTTGTGCATCCTCCGGTCGCGCCCACCGGCACCGCACCGGGAGGTGTCCTCCGGGTAAGCGCGCGTCATGGTTGGGTCGGGCGACCAGCGTCCCAGGCATCGGAGCCCAGCTGACGAAGCAGCTCAGCCGATCTGGGATCGTACTGGGGCTTAAGCCACTGTTGCCCATCTTTGGCGCTGGATGAGGGAGAGAATGCGGCTGACTCCCGGACCCACCAAAGGCCGCTTCCCTCTGATAAAGGGTCCCCCGACCCGGGGCCCCTCAGCCTGGTCCGCTTGAATCGCAATCGCAGCGGCCCCGGGCCGCGGCACCAAGGTAGGCGGTGACGGGTCGCTGCGGCGTTATCCTGGGGCGGTAGGCGGTCGATTGGGGCGGAGGTGTCGCCGGTGGCAGCTGGAGGTACTCGCGACGCGGGCCCCGATCTTCTCCTCCGGCGGCCAGCCGTCCGCTCCGGAGCCGTGGGGACCCAGGAGGTCGCCCGTCTGCTGGCCTCGGCCAGCCTGGACTTCCCCCGGTATGAGGTTCTGAAGGACCTCACCGACGAGCTGATCGACCTCTCACTCAACTACCGCCAGAGCGGTCACCCCGGTGGCTCCCGCTCCAAGGTCCACCTGCTGCTCTCTCTGCTGCTGTCCGGTGCCATGCGCTGGGACCTGCGCCGGCCCTGGCTGCGTTTCTCCGACCGGTTCGTGCTGTCCGCAGGGCACACGGTGCCGCTGGTCTACGCCACGCTGGCCCTACTCAACGAGGCGCTCCGCGAGCGGCACCGGCGGTCCGGCGAGGAGCGGTATGCGTTCCCCG
>JAJYWT010000084.1 GCA_021791345.1 bacterium | reverse complement strand
CGCGGCGACCGGCCCGAAGGTCTCCTCCTGGAACACCGCCATCTCCGGCGTCACGCCCGTCAGCACCGTGGCCGGGTAGAAGAAGCCCGGCCCTTCCTCCGGCACCCCTCCGAGGACGATCTCGGCGCCCTGGCGCACCGAGCGCGACACCTGATCCTGCAGCTGCTCCCGCAGGTCGGCGCGGGCGAGCGGGCCCAGCTGCACTCCGGGGTCGGTGGGGTCACCCAGTCGCAGGGCTCGGGCGGCAGCGGCGAAGAGCTCCAGGAAGTCGGAGAGAACCTCCCGGTCGACCAGGAAGCGCTTGGCGGCGATGCAGCTCTGGCCCGCGTTCTGATAGCGCGAACGCACGCCGGTCGCGGCGGCCAGCGGAAGGTCCGCGTCCCGCAGCACCATGAAGAAGTCGGATCCCCCCAGCTCCAGCACCGCCTTCTTCAGCTCCCGACCCGCCAGCTGCGCGACCTCGCTGCCGGCGCGGTCGCTGCCGGTCAGGGTGACGGCCCGGACCCTCGGGTCGGCGACCATCCGCTCCACCTTGTCCGTCCCGGTGACCAGGGCGGCCAGCGAGCCCGCGGGAAAGCCCGCCTCCTCGACCAGCCTCTCCAGGGCCAGGGCGCACCCGAAGGTGGTGGGGGCGTGCTTCAGCAGCCCGGCGTTGCCGGCCATGAGCGCGGGCGCGGCAAAGCGGATCACCTGCCAGAGGGGGAAGTTCCATGGCATGATCGCCAGCACCACCCCGAGCGGCCGGTAGGCGACGAAGCTGCGCGGTGAGTCCGACGGCATCGGCTCGTCGGCCAGGAACTGCTCGGCCTGGTGGGCGAAGTACTGGCAGCTGATCGCACACTTCTCCACCTCCGCGCGGGACTCCAGGAGCGGTTTGCCCATCTCCGCGGTCACCAGCTGGGCCAGTTCCTCGGCGTGCTGCCGCAGTCCGTCGGCCAGCTTTAGCATGCGCTGGGAGCGCCACGCGAAGGGCTGGCGGGAGTTCTCCAGATGGGCCGAGTGGGCGCGGGCGATGGCGGCCTCGATCTCGGGATCGGACATCCCGATACGCTCCGCCAGCACCTCCTCGGTGGCGGGATTGACACTCCGGTAGATCTCTGCCCCTGGCTCAGCCACGATCGTCCTCCTTGCCGCCTATTGGGTCGCTGCCGCCGGCGTTCCTCCGGGAAGGTACCGCGCGGCCTCCCCATCGAAGAGCAGCCTGCCCTGGTCGGCCAGCACCCTGAGGTGCGCCTCCGACTCGAACACGGCCAGCATCTGGTTGAAGGGGTCGAGCTCGCCGAACCGGCGGCCCCTCCTGGTCCAGGTTAGGGCTCCCGCCACCTCCCTCGGGGTCGCGCCCTGGGCCGGGATCTGCTCGAGACAGAGTTGGAGCCGCTCCCGGTGGTGCTGGAGGAGCTCGTCGACCCGCTGGCGCAGTCCGCTGAAGGCCGGGCCATGGGCCGGGAGCACGAGCTGCGCTGGCAGCTCGCGCACCCGCTCCAGGGAGGTCATGAAGTTCGCCAGGGGGCTGTCCGCTAGGGGCAGCTCCACTCCCAGCGAGGGGGTGATGTGCGGCAGCACGTGGTCTCCCGCGAACAGGATTGATCGCTCCTGGTCGAACAGGCAGAGATGACCCCGGGTGTGTCCGGGGGTGGCGATCACCTGGAGCGCCAGCTGTTCGGGAAAGAGCAGCTCCTGCCCCACCAGGTACAGGTCCGGAGCCGGCGGCTTCCAGGGGGCCTCATCGACCCGGGGCTCGGCCACCAACCTCGCCACCACATCGGCGGCGGAGCAGCTGAGCAAACGGTCGAGTGACGCCTGGCGAGCCCGACCCGGGTCCGCGGCGAACGCGACCTGCGTCGCCTGGTCCCCCAGCCCCAACGAGAGCCAGGCCCCCGACCGCTGCTTGACCCAGGCCGCGGCGCCGAGGTGGTCCCGGTGCACATGGGTCGCGAAGATGGCCCTCACGTCCGCGGGGCGGCTGCCGAGGTGGCGCAGCGCCGTGCGGAGCGCCCCGTGGGTCTCGCGGCGGTCCCAGCCGCAGTCGATGAGGAGCATCCCCTCGGGCATCCGGACCAGGTAGGCGTTGACCGCCCGCAGCGCGTCGCCCGGAAGCGGCAAGGGGCAGCGAAAGATCCCGTCCGCCACCTCCTCCACCCCGGGTTCGGCCCAGCGGTGGCGGTCCTCAGCCAACCGGGTCCGCCGGGCTTGCGCCGGGATTCCCCGCCATGATCAGGTGGCTGACCTGGGCCAGGTCCACGGGGAGGTGGCTGCGGATCTGCAGCTGACAGGTCATCTGACCCCCCTCCTGCGCCTGGAGCCGCAGCGGGTGCAGGCTGACCGAGTCCCCCGGCCGCAGGTGGAGGTGGCGTTCCAGCCGCAGGCTCAACTGATCGAGCGAGGTCTCCGGCGGGAGCTGCAGCTCGATGTCGACCTGCAGGGGGATGTGGGTCACGGTGAGGGCGGCCATCAGCACCCCACTATTGGGGATGCGCACCGGCCGGCCGCCCACGTCAACCGTCGTGTAGACCACCCCGACATGGGTCACGATCCCGGAGTACTCGATGCCCCCGAACAGATAGGTGCGGATGTGCACCCAGTTGCCGACCACGAAGGGGCGCGCCATCAACAGGACCAGCCCCGCGAAGACCGATCCCAGAGAGGTCTGGGCCGCCACCCCGACGATGACGCCCACGATCGCGCCCGCGGCCAGCAGGCCGGTGAGGTTGATCTGCAGCGCCGACAGCACCCCCAGGCCCAGGACCACGTACAGGCACCAGGTGGCGACCGGCCTCCAGCTGTACAGCGGCGTCCCCCGGAGGTGGAAGAAGACCCGGGAGAGGAAGGCGCGGATCGCCACCCCGCCCAGGACCACCGCGGCCAGGAAGATCCCGAACTGCACCGGCAGCTGGTCGGCCCGCGGCGCCAGTGCCAGGATCTGGGGGCGCACCGCGAACAGGGCCGCCAGCGCCGCCGCTGCGGTGCCGGCGATGAGCCAGCTGTTGCGGCGCTCGTCGCGGGGGCTCCGGGGGTGGCTCAGCATCGGCCCATCCTGCCAGAGCAGAGGGCGAGCGCGCAGGCAGGGCGCGAGCGTTCAGCCCTCGGCGGTCAGGGTGGGATCGCTGTTCAACTGGGTCTTGCCTCGCATCGCCGCCAGCACCGCGGCCACGACGGCGATCCCGACCAAGAAGACGGCGGAAGCCACCAGCCCCGCGGTCGCCTGGCTGGGAGTCTGCCGGCTGGAGGCGCTGGCGCCGGCCGCCAGCCCGTAGGTCACCCCCACCAGCGCCACCCCCATGGATGTTCCCAGGCCCCGCGTCATGTTCAGGATCCCGCTGGCCATCCCGGAGTGCTGCTTGGGGGCCGAGCCCATGATCGCGGCGTTGTTGGGCGGGGTGAACATCCCCAGGCCGATCCCACACACCACCAGCTCCAGCAGCAGGAGGAATCCGAAGGTGGGGTGGAGCGCGAGCGCGGCCATGCTGGCGGCGACCAGGATCATCCCTCCCACAGTCAGCGGCTGGGCGCCGATGCGATCGGCGATGTTGCCGGCGAACGGCGCGGTGATCCCCAGCGCAAGTGGCAGCAGCAGCAGCTCCGCCCCAGCCTGTCCGGAGTTCTCGTGGCCCGCGAACTCCAGATAGAAGGGGAGCACAAAGAGGATGCCGAAGAGGGCCAGGTAGGAGAGCAGGCCGGAGGAGATGCCCGCCGAGAACTGCACCACCTTGAAGATGCCGAGCTGCATCATCGGCGCCCGGGTGCGCAGCTCCCGGTAGATGAACAGGGCTCCGAAGACGATCGTGGCGCCGAAGTAGAGCAGGATCTGCGGCGACAGCCAGCCGGTGTCGTTGCCGAAGGAGACCGCCAGCAGCAGACCGGAGATCGCCGCAGTGAAGCACCCGATCCCCAGCCAGTCGATCGGCTGCCGCTCGGCCAGATGCCGGCTGCGGGGCAGCAGGAACCATCCCAGGCCCATCCCGATGAGCCCGGCGGGGACGTTCACGAAGAAGATCAGCCGCCAGCCGCCAAGGACGATGAGAAATCCTCCCAAGGCCGGGCCCAGGGACAGGCCGAGGGCCTGGGCCGCGCCCTGCACCCCGATGCCCCGCCCGAGCTTGTCGGGGGGCATCGCCTGAACGATGAGGGCGACGCTGTTGGCCTGCAGCATCGCGGCCCCGAATCCCTGGAGCACGCGGAACACCACCAGCAGCTCGAGGCTGGGGGCGATGCCGCAGAGGAAGGTGCCGATTATGAAGATGCCGAAGCCGTAAACGTAGAGCAGCTTGCGCCCGACCATGTCCGCGAACCGCCCCACCGCGGTCACCATCGCCACCAGGACCAGAAGGTACGCGAGGGAAACCCACTCCACCGCCCCCAGGGTGGTGTGGAAGCTCTCGTAGAGCTTGGGCAGCGCCAGCACCACGATGCTGGCATCCAGCTGGCCCATGAAGGCACCCACGCAGACCGTGCCCACCACGTACCAGTAGGAGTTGGGCTTGTTGGCGATCCAGCCCGGGCGGCGGGACTCCACCAAGAGCCGGCGCCAGCCGGTGGCCGCCACGGGCAGGTCGGATCCAGCGGCAGGCATCGTCTCTGAATATAGCCGAATTGTCCGGTCCAATCGGGGCTGCATCGCCGGCGTGGTGGATCGGGAAGAGAGGATGAGGGGCCCATCCGGCTTGCCGGATGGGCCCCTCCGAGCCGCCTTCCAGGTGGCGGCCCTCAGAGTCGCAGCAGTTTCAGCCGCCCGGTGACGGGGTGGGGTTGGGGGCGGCGCCTCCAGCCATATCGGGGGTCGGCCCCACCTGGGCGATGGGACCCTGGCCCACCAGCCCGGAGCCGGACAGCACGATGGCGGCGATCTCCTCGGTCTCGTACCCGCTGTGGACCGCCCAGCCGTAGGCGAGCAGGCTCACCATGATCACGGCCAGCAGGTCGGCGGGGAAGGGGATCCCGATCGCCTTGGGGGCGTCGACCGAGCCGGCGGGTCCGTAGGCCCCGTAGTACGAGATGGCGAACATCGCCAACACGAAGAAGATGAACCACCAGGAGCTGCTGACCGCCTTGCGGCCCTCCTCGTTGCACATGTACCAGAGGGCCCCCGTGAAGCCCACGATCATGCAGATGGTGACGAAGTAGAAGACCCCGAAGGCGGGGTGGGGCACCGTCGCGGGTGCGGCGGTGAGGGCGTACTGGCCCCAGCGCTGGACGATGATCCAGAGCACCAGGAAGACCAGGCCCAGAACCGCTCCGGAGCCGGTGCTGATCCAGCCCTTCATGGGGGCGTAGAACCATACGAACAAGGGCAGCGCGACGAAGACCGCGGCGAACACGATCGCCAGGGTGAAGAAGCCGGCCCAGTAGACGATGAGCGCGGCCCCCAGGAAGCCCACCGGGGCCAGGATCTCCGCCCCCCAGAGCCGGAACGGCCGGTTCAGGGAGCCCGCGGTGCGGCGCAGGATGGGAAGCCCGATGCCACCCATGATGTAGGTCAGAACCGTGGCTGAGGTGATGATCCCGACCAGCTCATACCAGCTGGGAAGCGGCAGGAAGAACACACAGCCCACCACGGTGGATGCGATGAGGGCGATCCAGGGGATCCGGAACTGTGAGGTGATCCCCTGGAACCACTTGGGCAGATAGCCCACGACCGAGAGGCCGTAGACCGTCCGGCTGGAGGTGCCCAGGTAGATGTAGCCGGTCCCGCTCGGAGAGACGAAGGCGTCGATGAGCAGGATCGTGGCGAACCCACCCAGCAGAGCCGTCCCCGAGCCCTTCATCAGGACGTAGAACGGGGCGTCCGCGGCGGCGCTCCCCGACGCGGCCAGCTTGGCCCAGTCCCCCACCTGGACGTGGAAGAAACCCCAGTTGATGCCGCCGGTGAAGGCGACCTGCAGGAGCACGTACACCACCATCCCCGCGAGGACCGAGGCGATGGTGGCGATGGGCACGTCCCGCTGCGGGTTGCGGGCCTCGCCGCCGAAGTCCAGCGCCTGACGGAAGCCGAGGTAGGAGAACACGATCCCGGTGCTCGCCACCGCTCCCAGGAC
>JAJYWT010000014.1 GCA_021791345.1 bacterium | reverse complement strand
CCGTTGCTGGCGCCAGCCGTCGCGGGGCGGCGCCCCCGGGGTGCCGCGGCTCGGGCAGTCGCGGTCCTGGTGGTCGTGGACCGGGTGGTGGCGGAGCGCCTGGGGGTCCTGGACGCGGAACGGGTCGTGGTCCTGGCGGCGGTCCTGGATGCGCCGGTGCGCGCGGTCCGAGCTCGCACGGTGGTGGTTCTGCTGGTACCACGCGCAGATGGCGCGCCCGCACGGCGGTCACTGATGGCGGCGTCCAACTTGCGCTCGATGTCCGCGAGGCGGCGCTCCAGCAGCTTGAGCTGCGCGGTCAGCGCGCGGTTGATGGCCGCCGGGCTCACCGCCGCCACCGCACCGCGAGCGGTGCGACGCGGGGTGGTGCTGCGCTGGGCGGTGGCGGACCTGGCGCTGGTCGTGCGCCGCGCCGTGCGAGTTCCGGAGCGTGCTCCGGTGCGCGCGGCCGGGCGCCGCGTCGCGGGTTTCCTAGGGGTGCGGGGCATTGTTTGCCTCCTTGCTGAAAGCTCGCGACGGTGTTGCGCGCCGCGCTGCAGTCATCTGCAGTGTTGACGTGGTTGGTGACGCCTCTGGGGCGGCCGTTGTGGGTGGGACGGGGGACGGGGTAGGCAACAGGCTCGACAATTGTGGCACATCCGTATGCACGCGTGCGCATTACAAGGTAAGCGACGGCACGTGGGAGCGCAGGATATCGTCCGCGTCGTGGTGGCCCCTCGGTCTCGCGGGACCATTCATTGAAGCGTCCACGACAACCGTGAGGTGCGCACGTGACAGCGTCGGGTCGGCAAGCGCTTGAGGCCGCACTGTGGGGGGCGGGGCTTTTGTGAAGTCCCGCCGACACGGCGATGAACACTAGCTCGCGACCAGGGCGATCGGGAGCGTCCCGCGCGGTGACCGCGCCGAAACCGGCCGTGCGCACGGACGCTTGGATCTCAGGTTGGCTGCGAAAGCGCAGCGTGGAGTCGGACGTGAGCACCGCGCCGTCGTCGCTGAAGGCGAACGTCGACCGGTAGGAGATGTAGCGAAGGCTGACGTAAGTTAGCTCAACCCACGTCTCCCCCGAGCTGCCGTCGGGACGCTAGAGACAGCGGAGGGACTGCTCGCGGTTCCACTGCCGCCAGCCTTGTCTTGCGGGGGCGCGCACCGCGAACACCAGGCACCCTCAGGTTGGAGCGCTGCGCGCGCAGCTTCGAGGTTGCCAGTCCAGTCGTGGTCGAGGAGGAGCTGGGCCACTTTGCCACTCGTGGCGACCAGGTCGACCGGCAGTGGAGGAAGCAGCGCCGTGTTCCCGAGGATCCAGAGCACCCGATCCGCGTAGGGCTTGCTCCGCGTGACATCCAGGGATGGCGCCGCGGGGTCGACGGCCGTCACCCGGAGTCCTCGCTGGGCGAGAAGGCAGGCAGTTGTGCCGGTACCACGGCCGATGTCGCGCACTCACCAGGCACGCAACTGGGCGGCCAGCTCAACGTACGCGGCGAGGTGGCTGCGGTCATCGTCCAGCTCGTCATAGAGCTTGCCGAGTTGCGGATCCCCGAACGCGGCGTCGGCCACGGTGTTTCCCCCGCTCAGCGATAGAGAATTTCGCCAGGGACCACCGCGCGCACGGGGCACTTCTTCGCCATGAGCGTCAAGTATGAGGCGGGTCGGCCGCCCCAGGGCCGTCGGTGGGAGAGCCCGGCGCTGCTCCTTGGTGGGGCCTTCGGTCCGCCGACCGACCCCTATACTGAGCTCGTGGCAGTGGGGGTGAGCGCGGGCGAGGATCTGTACACGACCGGGCAGCACCGGGTCGACGAGGCCGCGCGGCTGCTGCATCTGGACGACGACCTGCACTCGGTCCTGCGCGAGGTCAAGCGGGTCTTCCAAGTCCACTTCCCGGTGGTGCGCGATGACCAGACGGTGGAGCTGTACACCGGCTTCCGCGTGCACCACAACCTGGCTCGCGGCCCCGCCAAGGGTGGGGTGCGCTACGAGCCCCACGCCAACCTCGAGGCCACCAAGGCCCAGGCGATGCTGATGAGCTGGAAGACGGCGGTGATGTCGCTGCCGTTCGGGGGCGCGGCGGGCGCTGTACGAGTGGCGCCGGAGAGCCTCAGCTCCCGCGAGCTGGAGCGGCTCACGCGGCGGTTCACCACTGAGATCGCGCTGCTTTTGGGGCCGGAGCGCGACATCCCCGCGCCCGACATCGGCACCAACCCCCAGGTGATGGCCTGGATGATGGACACGCTGTCGATGCACGCCGGTTATTCGGTCACCGCCGCGGTCACCGGCAAGCCGGTGGAGGCCGGTGGGTCGATCGGCCGCATCGAGGCTCCTGGCCGGGGGCTGGCGACGGTTTTGATGCAGACGGTGCGCAACACCGGCCTCACCCTGGAAGGTGCCAGCGTGGCCGTGGAAGGATTCGGAGCGGTGGGCGCTACCTGCGCTCGGCTGCTGGCCGCCGCCGGCTGCCGCGTGGTCGCCGTCTGCGACCACGCCGGTGGTTGGCACAACGACGCCGGGCTGGACATCGCTGGCCTGGAAAGGCTGAAAGCGGAAGGCGCGCGGGCCCATGAGGGCGGGGTCCCTGGTGAGCCCATCTCCCGCGAGGAACTGCTGGCTCTACCGGTCACGGTGCTGGTTCCCGCCTCGGTGGAGAGCGTCATCAACTCTGAGAACGCGTCGCGGGTCAGGGCTAGGATCGTGGCCGAGGGGGCCAACGGCCCGGTCACCCCCGCGGCCGAGGCGGTCCTGGCCGAGGACGGGACAGTGGTGATACCGGACATCCTGGCCAACGCCGGTGGGGTGACGGTGTCCTACTTCGAGTGGGTTCAGGACCTGCAGGCGTTTTTCTGGGACGAGGCGGAGATCTCCAACCAGCTGGAGCGGGCCATGGTGCGGGCCACCGAGCAGGTCTTCGCCTACTCCGCCCGCCACCACATCTCCCTGCGCCAGGCCGCCTACGCCATCGCCATCGGCAGGGTGGCCCGGGCCTCCGCGGCCCGCGGCATCTACCCCTGAGCGGCGGGGAGAATCAGCCCGCCAGCTGCCGGGGCCGGTTGGGCGCCAGCACCCGCTCGGGCTGGTACTCGAAGCGGTAGCCCGCGCCGATCACCACGTGGATATAGCGGGGGCCGTCTTCCCGGGGCTGGATCTTGCGCCGCAGCCGGTACAGGTGGGCGTCCAGCGAGCGTACCTGGTAGGGGTCGCGTCGGCGCCACACCTCTGAGATTAGCTGGGGGCGGGAGACCACCCGTCCGGCGTGGCGGGCCAGGGTGGTCAGGATCCCGAACTCCGTGGGGGTGAGCGCCACCTGGCGCTCGTCGCGGCGCACCTCGTGGCGGCCCAGGTCAATGGAGAGGCCGGGGAACTGCAGCCGCTCAGGGGCCGCGGCTGCCCTCAGCAGTTTGGCCCGGCGCAGGCGGGCGTTGATCCGGGCCACCAGCTCGCGCACCTCGAAGGGCTTGCGCAGGTAGTCGTCGGCGCCCACCTCCAGCCCCACCACCACGTCCTCGGACTCGTGCAGGCAGGAAACCATCATCACGGTGGAGCGGACGCCGGCGGCCCGGAGCCGCCGGCAGACCTCCACTCCATTGAGGTCGGGAAGGACAAGATCCAGGAGGATCAGGTCGGGATCGGCCTCGCCGGCCAGCCTGAGCCCGGCGGTGCCGGTGCCCGCGGTGGCCACCTCGTAGCCGTTCTCAGCGGCGATCACCTGCACCAGCTGCAGCATGGCCGGGTCGTCGTCGATCACCAGCAGCCGGGCGGTGTGCGCGCCCAGGCCGGGGGCCGGAGAGGGCGCGCTCCAGTCGCCGGTGGGGGCGGGCGCGGGTGCCTCGATCACGGGCCGATTGTGTTGCGAGACCCCCTGAACTACCCGTCCTGGAACGACAACGGGTGGGTAACAAGGTGCGCCACACCTGTGACGGAAGGCGAGCAGCCGGGCGCAGGGCTACCATGGAGGTGAGACCGGTTCAGGAGTGGAGATGAGGATTCGACGCCCGTGGGGGGGGCGGAGGAACCGGCTGGCCACCTTCATGACGGCGGCCGGAGTGGTCCTGGTCCTGGCCGGGATCGGAGTCCTGGTGCCGCCGCTGCTGGGAGTGTGGCAGCGGGGCAACCACGACCACCAGCTGCTGCAGAAGTGGTTGGGCAACCAGGGAGCGATCACCAAGGTGCTCCCCTCCCAGGTGGTGGCTCCGGCGGGCTCCAGCAGCCCCCCCGCGGCAGCCGCCTGCGGCAGCGGCTCCCCCTCCAGCGAGTACCTCCTGGTGGCCTTCCCCACCCTGCCCGGGATAGAGGGGGTGGCGGGCAACGGCAGCTGGGCCCTTTTGACCCAGCGTTCGGTGGTCCACTACTCCTCGTCCCCGGGACCCGGGCAGGAGGGCAACATGCTGATCGCCCTGCACCGGGAGCCCAACTTCGAGCCGCTGGGCAGCCTCAGGGTGGGCGACCCCATCGTCATCACCGACCGGGCCTGCACCAAGTTCACCTACACCGTGACCCAGGTCTGGGTGGAGAGCCCCAGCAAGGTCAGCCAGCTGGGTCAGCTCAGCGGGGGCAAGTACCTCACCCTGATCACCTGCACGCCGCTCTGGGTCGACACCCAGCGGATCGTCATCCGGGCCGAGCTCACCTCCAGCACGCCCACCACATAGAGGGGGGGAGGTCCCCTCATACCACTAGATACGGCCCCCGACGCCAGGGTCGCCAGGGCGCGGTCTGGTATGCTGGAGCCCGGGTCGGCGAGCTTTTGGGTGGTGGCTCCGCACCCCCGGAGGAGGTGGTCGGGCTTGGACATCGAACTGGGAAGGGGCAAGCGGGCCCGCCGCGCCTACGGCTTCGACGAGGTGGCCCTGGTCCCGGGGAAGGTCACCATCAACCCGGAGGAGATCGACATCTCCCTGCGCATCGGGGAGGTCGAGGTGCCCATTCCCATCCTGGCGGCGGCCATGGATGGCGTGGTCGACCCCAAGTTCGCCATCGCCATGGGCCGCCTGGGGGGCCTGGCAGTCCTCAACCTGGACGGCATCAACTGCCGCTATGACGACCCCTCGGCGGTCTACCAGGAGATCGCCGAAGCTCCCCGGGAGCGGGTCAACACCCTCCTTCAGGAGCGCTACCGGCAGCCGGTCCGGGACGACCTGATCCAGGCCCGCATCGCCGAGGTCAAGGCCGCCGGGGTGCTGTGCGCGGTCTCCACCAACCCAGCGGCGGCCGAGCATCGCTTGCCGCTGATCACCGAGGCGGGGGCGGACGTGTACGTGGTCCAGGGCACCGTCCTCACCGCCCGGCACATCTCCAGCTCCTATCGGCAGCTGGACTTCTCCCAGCTGACCAGGGCTGCCAAGATGCCCGTGGTGGTGGGCAACTGCGTGGAGTACTACACCGCCCTGGAGCTGATGGCCACCGGGGTCGACGGGATCCTGGTGGGGGTGGGCCCGGGGGCGGCCTGCACCACGCGGGGAGTCCTGGGAATCGGGGTTCCCCAGGTCACGGCGACCGCCGACGTGGCCCAGGCCCGCAACGACCACCGCCGCACCGGCGGCAAGCCGGTCACCGTCATCACCGACGGGGGGATGCGCGTCGGGGGCGACGTGACCAAGGCGCTGGCCTCGGGAGCGGACGCCGTGATGATCGGCTCTGTCTTCGCCTCCGCCGAGGAGGCGCCAGGGCGCGGGCACCACTGGGGCATGGCCACCCCAGACCCCAACCTCCCTCGGGGCACCCGCATCAGGGTGGGGACCAAGGCCACCCTGCGGGAGCTGCTCCTGGGCCCCGCCCGGGTGGACGACGGCAGTCAGAACCTGGTGGGGGCGATCAAGTCGGCGATGGGGGTGTGCGGCGCCCGCACCATCGAGGAGTTCCAGCAGACCGAGCTGGTCATCGCCCCGGCCATCCTCACCGAGGGGAAGCTCTTCCAGCAGGCCCAACAGGTCGGGATGGCGAGGTGAGCCGAGGGGGGAGCGGCGGGTGAGCCTGGCAGCGGTCCGCGCCGGGAGCGCCGGCGCCCCTCCCACCACCAGCCCGGAGACCATCCTGGTGCTGGACTTCGGCTCCCAGTACAGCCAGCTGATCGCCCGCCGGATCCGCGAGCTGAGGGTGTACTGCGAGCTGGTACCGGGCAACCTGCCGGCCGCCGAGGTGGC
>JAJYWT010000137.1 GCA_021791345.1 bacterium | reverse complement strand
CGAGGATCAGCAGTGGCGATCGACTCATGAAGGCCAGCACCAGTCCGAGCTTGCGCTTGTTTCCCGATGAGTACTCGCGGTAGCGCCGGCCCAGGTCCAGGTCCAGCCGCTCCGCCAGGTCGCCAACGCGCTGCTCGTCGAGCCCGCCCCGGAGCCCGCCCACGTAGGCCACCACATCGCGGCCGCGCAGTCCTCCCCACTGAGGCATCTCCCCGGGCAGGTAGCCCACCATCCGCTTCACCTGGACAGGGGTGGCCTGGCAGTCGGTCGAGAAGATCTCGGCGCGGCCCCGGGTGGGCCTAACCATGTCCATGAGGAGCCGGATGGTAGTGGTCTTCCCGGCGCCGTTGGGCCCTAAATAGCCGAAGACCTCTCCGACCGACACCTCCAGGTCGAGGTCAAAGAGTCCGCGCCCATGTCCATAGTCCTTGGAGAGCCCCTCAGTTCGGATCGCGAAAGCCATGCTCAGCCACCTCATCAAACGCATCGGGAGCCTTGTCCACGCCTGCGTCGAACCAGGGCCTGACCCTCTTCTCGCTGAACAAATTCAGGGACCCAGGCGGGAGCCCCAGGACTCGCTCCATGGCCTCCGTGTACCCCGCAGCCACCTCCAACACGGCCCGGAAGGGCACCTCGTCCTCCCGGCCGGCTAAGAAGAGTTCGACGGCCGCTTCCTGGGCTCCAAGGAGAAGTGAGACCAAGGCCCGGGCCGCACCGTCCGGGGAGCCAGCCGACATCGTGCCCTCCGCTACTCCTTGCGCGACGATCTCCGCCAGCATCGGAACGAGTGAAGCCATGAGCCGGCCGCGCAGCTTGTCCCGGGTGAGCACGTTGTCGTCTGAGTGCCAGACCCGCAGCAGCGCCAGCATCAAGGGTCGGCGGTCCTCCTTCCACCCGGCGATCCCAGTGAATATGCCCTTCAACTTTGAAATGGCCGACATTCCCGGCTCAGCCGTGATGGGTGCCACGGTCCCCAGCGCGGTGACGACGACGTGGTCGACCACGGCCTCGAGCAGGGCCCGCTTCGAGGGGAAGTAGTGGTAGAAGGCCCCCCTCGAGGCGTGTAGATCGTCCAGGACGTCCTGCACGCTCATCAGCTCGTAGCCCTTGGTCTGGATGAGGCGCAGTCCGGACTGGATGAAGGCATCCCGGCGGACCGCGCGTGCCTCTGGGTTCACCGTCCGCGCCAAGATGGGACCTCAATGACCGACCGACCGTCGGTCGCATAATATATCAAGGCGTACACGCAAAGCACGGGATCTCCGGGTCTGCCGGCCCGGCGTGTGCCCCTTCATGAGGCGCTTATCAACACCATATCTGTAGGGGGCCATGGCCCCAAGCAGACCTCCAGCGCCCTCAGCCGCTGGAGGGATTGGCTCGGACCGAGCACGGAACGGGGATGGAACCCGCGCCGTTCCTGATGCCAGGCGTCCACCCATGCGCTGCACACCTCACCTCCCTCTCCTCGGACCTCGAGAGACAGGTCGCTCAGGTGGCTTTCGATGGCCGCCCTCGAACTCCACGCACCCCTTGGTGCGTGCTGCGACCTGGGTATGCGCTAGCCTGGGGAGCTCAGGCGGACGCGACGGTCCCGCCATGGGGTGGCTGGCTGTTCCCAGAGAGGAGAGCGCTATGAGCCGAGAGCCCGCGGTCCCCAGGACGACCAGCTGGACGCGCAGGCGCCTTGCGCCGCGGAGAGGGGTGGGCCATCCCCTCTCCGCCCTCCGGGTCACAGTCGTGCTCCTCGGCATGGCCCTGCTTGTTCCCGGGGTGGCTGTGGCGGCCTCTCCGCGCGCCCCGGTGCCACCTGGATCGTGGCTGTATCCCAACGGAGACCTCGCCAACACCCGAGACGCGACAGGGGCTGTGATCTCGTCTGCGAACGTGTCTGAATTGAAGGAAGCGTGGAGCTTCCGGCTCACCGGCAAGAGTGCGACCAACGTCCTCGGGGCCGGCTCCATGACGTCGGTGCCGATCGTGGCGAACGGCCTGGTGTACATCCAGGACCAGGAGTCAAACGTCTACGCGCTCGAGCTCGGAACCGGGAAGTTGCGGTGGGAGTATCGGTTGAACGAACCGCTTCTGAGTGGACCCGGACCGAACGGCGTCGCGGTCGCCCAGGGGACCGTCTTTGGGGCTTCCCCCACCACCGTTTTCGCCCTCAATGCCGTAACGGGACGGAGGATCTGGGTCGACCGCCGCCTTCTCAAGCGGGGTCAGGGCACCTTTGGCATCCAGCCCCAGGTGGCCGATGGTCGCGTCTATCTAGCCAGCCAATACGGCTCTGGTCCCGGGGGTGGGGTGCTTCTCGCCCTGAACGCGTCGACAGGCAAGTTGCTCTGGAAGTTCAACACGGTGTCGGGGCCAGAAACGGGTGTAAAGAAGCTCGGCGCGGGCTCCGGGGGGGCTTGGGAGACACCCCTGGTCGGGACGGATGGTTCGGTAACCTACGGCATCGGCAACCCGTACCAGACCGCCGCGTTGGCGATCAAGTACCCGTCAAAGGACCTCTACACCAACAGCGACGTCAACCTCTCGGCCGCCACGGGCCGGCTGCGCTGGTACTACCAGGGGGCGCCGGACGACTTCTATGACCACGACATGCAGGCGTCCCCGATCGCGGCCCAGGTCAACGGCACCCCGGCCGTAATCGGGGGCGGCAAGCTGGGATTCGTTTACGCCATGAACGCCGAGACCGGCGCGCTCCTATGGAAGACAGCGGTTGGAGCTCACAACGGCCACGACACCGACTCCGTACAGGCGCTGGAGCACCGGAGCAAGTTGAAGGCCCCCTACACCTACCTTCCCGGAGCGCTGGGAGGGATGCTCAGCAACATGGCACTCGCCGGGGACAGCGTCTACGTGGTGACCATTGACCTCCCGTTCCGGATGAAGTCCCTGAGTACGGTACTGGGTGTCCCTGACGGTCCGGAGTCCGGCGAGATCGAGGCACTGAGCGTCTCGACTGGCCAGGTCGAGTGGGATACCAAGGTGACGGGGCTGCCCCTGGGCGCGGCCACGGTGGCGGGCAACCTGGTCTTCACCACCCTTTTCAACGGTACCCTCCTTGCGCTCGATCGAGCGACAGGCGCCATCGTGTACCGGCGGCAGCTGCCGGCCCCGACCAACGCCCCGATCGCCATCGCCGGTAACACGGTGCTGGTTCCCATCGGAGCACCGGCGACCTCTAAGACGAAGCCCCGGGGGAAGCCTCAGCTTGTTGCCTATACCGTGCCTTAGCGCTGGCGGTGCTGATAACAGGATTTGGCCCCGAGATCTAGGGGGCCCCGCGACGGGAGTTGAACCCTCTACCTCCTCCGGGCCGGGAATGGCGAATTGCGCGCTACCCCGACTGGTTGCCGACTCGGCGCTCGGTCGGGCTGGGTGCGCACCAACATGACGTCGTCACCCGGCGATTCCGGTCGTTCGCCACGGCCCCCAGAACCGGGCTTCCCAGCCCACCGAACACCTAAACAGGTGCGAGAGAGACGGGCGAGGTCGGGCTCTGGAACAAGATGGGACTGCCCCGGTTGTCCAGGAAAGCTGGGCCGGTACAGCACAAGCCGGACGGGAGCCACGGCCAATAACCTCCTCTGGCGACGACAGAGTCTGAGTCCCGAGACTGACTTGTGCGCGCAAACGTCGTCCCCGCGGTGCACAGCGTCAGGCCGGCACGCTGGCCCGACTGGCAACCGCCCCCAGCCGGTCCAGCCAGGGGCGGGCCCCCAAGCGTTCAAATATCTCCCGAGCCTCGGCCTGCAGTGACATCGACTGATCCTTGCGCCCCCTGGAGGCCAGCCACTCACTGTGCTCGGTGAGAGCGACTGCAAGGAAGAACGGCGTCTGCAGCTCCCGGAACCCAGACTCGGCAGCTTCGAATCCCGGCTCGACCGACTCGGAATCACCAGTTGCGGCGGCCAGACGGGCCGTGAGACGGGCCACCTGAGCCCTGAGCCAGGGACTGACCTGGCCCGGCATAGCGGCCCCCACCGTCGCGAGCACCTCTTGGACCCGCTCGTGGTTACCCAGATCCAGGGCTGCTTCCCCCGCCTGGACCAAAGCGTCCTTGAGAAACCCACTGCGCAACCCGGCCCCGAACTCCGCTCTGGCCGCCAGCACCTCCTCGGCTGCTGCTAGGGCCTCCGCCGGACGGCCCTCCGCCCGCAGCACCTCGGCTTTGGACAGTGAATGGAGCGCCCTCGTCTGCCAGTCCTCCGACTCCCCCGCCCAAGACAGCGAGTCCAGCAACTCCCTGGCCTCCGGGACATCCCCCTGGTGGACTCTAAGGGTGGTCATCTCCAGGGCAGATCTACCGGCGATCTCCAGGCTCGCCACCTCCTCGGCCGCCTGCAACTCGTCGATGGCTGACCTGGCCTCATCCCACCTTCCCAGCATGATGAACACACCGCCTTCGCCGCCCAGCCCCTGCAACTCCCACGATCGGTCGCCGACCCGCCGCGCCAGCTCAAGTTGCTGGGAGCAGATATCAGCCATCTCGGCGAACCGGTCCTGAGCCTCCAACACAACTAGGAGGTTGTTATAGGCACGCATCGCGGCCGGAACAAGGCCATGTTCGAGCGCCACCTCAAGAGCCCGCCGCAAGAGCGTGCCGGACTCATCCAACCGATCGCTGCGGTTCAGCACGATCGACTTACTGCTCAGCGCCTGCGAATAGACTTCGCTCAGCTCCAGATGCTCTGCCAGCTCGAGCGCCTCTTCGAGCAATGGTGCCGCCTCCTCGTACCGTCGCGCCAGCGCCAGGAAGCGACCCAGCTGCGCCACCACCACCGCCAGCTCGGGGTCCGGCACGTCACCGGTCAGTCCAGAGTAGGCAGCTCTCATGCGCTCGATGGCCCTCTCAGTGTGTCCCCGGACAGACTCCACATCTGCCAGATGAGCCTGCACCCGGGCCGAGCGGCGCGCCTCGCCGGCGCTTTCGAAGAGGCTGGCAGCCTCTTCGTAGCGCGCTGTGGCTGCCTCCGGCCTCCCTCGCACCTCCGCCATCTGCCCTGCCCGCTCCATGAGAGCTGCTCTTTCGAGGTCCGATTCGGTGAGGTCGGCCGCCCGCTCGAAGGCGGAGCCCGCCTCCTCGGAGGCAGCCAGGGCAGCGGCCCTCTCGGCTGACCGCACCAGCATTGCCCGGGCCCTGCCCTTGATCTGCTCGGCATCGGCAGCCTCGGGGTCCAGATGCCAAGCTTCGAGGTAATGGGCGGCGACCACCTCAACTATCTCGTCGGTCCCGGCGCGCCACATCTCCTCCAGGTAGCGGGCCGCCGCCAGGTGCCTGCCCCGCCGCTCCCGCTTGGGCAACGTCTCGTAAGCGACGGTGCGCACCAGATCCTGAAGGAACCCATACTGCCCACGCTCCGGAGATCGCGGGTCGGCCTGGACCGAGAGAACTTCCTTGGCCACAAGGGATGCCAGCATCGGCGCCAGCTCGGCCTCCGGCCGGCCGGCTATCACCGCCAAGCCCTGGGGGTTGAATGTCTTGCCCAAGACCGAGGCGTCCTGCACCAGCTGCCGCTCGCTGGGGCTCATGCCGTCCAGGCGGGCCGCGATCAGGGCGTGGAGCGTCTCCGGAACCTCCAGGGTCTCGATCTGGCCGACCGGCCGGTAGGCGGCCCCATCCTCCACCAGCAGTCCCCGATCCAGCAGCATCCGCACCGTCTCCACCGCGTACAGCGGTATCCCCTCGGCGCGCTCCTGGACGCGCTCGATCAGGGGCCGGGGAAGCCCTGGAACCAGACCCAGCAGAAGCTTGTCCATGGCCTCACGGCTGAGCGGCTCAAGGTGGATCAAAGTCGCGTTGCGAGTGGCCGCCGCCAGTCCGGCGGCCACCGAATCGGGGCGAACCAAGCTGATTACGAAAAGGGGATAGGCCCTCGACCATTGCATGAGGTAGGTGACGAACTCCAGCAGCGAGGGATCGGCCCACTGCATATCCTCGAACACCATCAAAACCGGGCTGTCTTCGGCCAGGTGCTCGAAGAAGAGCCGCCAGGCGGCGAACAGATCCTGCTTGTCCGGTGCGACTCTGTCCTCCAGCCCGATCAGATGGGCCAGCCGGGGCATCACGAAGCGGCGATCCTCGAGGCTGGGGACGAACTGGTCCACCATCGCCTGCAGCTTGAGCACCGCCGAGTCCCGCTCCTCGGCCTCCAGGATGCCAG
>JAJYWT010000110.1 GCA_021791345.1 bacterium | reverse complement strand
GTGGACAGCTTCACCGAGGTGGGGGAGGGGCGCGACAGCGTGCTCAGCCTGGCGGTGCGGGCCGGCTCCGCTCTCGCCGAGGGACATCTCCGCCAGCGCGACCGCGTGGGTGTCGTGGGCTTCGGCGGGCTGGTTCGCTGGCTGGATCCCGGCCTGGGGCCACGGCACCTGTACCGGGTGGTGGAGGCGCTCCTGGACACCGACGTGGTCACCTCGTACGCCTGGCGCGACCTGGAGGTGCTCCCACCTCGGGTCCTGCCCCCGGCGGCCATGGTGGTGGCGCTCACCCCGCTCCTGGACCCCAGGAGCCTGGGAGCGCTCGCCGACCTCCACCACCGGGGCTTCGACCTCCTGGTGCTGGAGATCGCGCCCGAGAAGCTGGTGGGGGCCCCGCTGCGCCACGCCGACCCTCTGGCCCTGCGCGTCTGGCTGGCCCAGCGGGAGGCGCGGCGGCACCGGTTGCAGCGCCAGGGGGTCACCGTGGTGGAGTGGGCGCCAGACCGTCCCCTGGAGGTGGTGCTGGCAGCGGCCAGGGAGTACCGGCGATTCGCCCGGCCCGTGCTGCGCTGATCGCCGCGGCTGCCGCCGCCGCCCTGGGTGCGCCATCCCTCTGGTATGTGGTGGCCCGAGGCGGGGGCTTGCCGCTGGCCTGGCTGCTGCCGATATCCGCCGTTGGGATCCTGGCGCTGCTGGCTGGTGGCCTGGGCCGCGCCCCTGGGCTGGTCGCCTGCGCCCCCATCCTACTCGGCGGGCCGGTGGGCCTCACCCTCTGGGATGAGGGGCCGGCGCTGCTGGCAGTCCCTCTGGGACTCTCCATTCTGCTGGCCACCGAGCTGGCGTTTCTGGCCGCCGACCTCGCCCGCAAGGGGGAGTGGGAACTTTCCGCGGTGGGGGCGAGGGCTCTGCGCACGGGCGGGATGTTGCTGGCCGGTGCGGCGGCGGCGGCGGTCGTCCTGGGAACCGCGGGGGTGCCCGCCTCCGGAGGCCTGGACCTCACCCTTCTCGGTGTGGGCTCAGCGCTGCTCTTGGTCCTGGGCGTCGGCCTGCTGGCGCGTGGCCGCCTCCGCGCCTGACGCGTCAGCCCCGGGGGCGGCGGCGGCGCACCGGGGCCAGGGCTTCCAGGCCGGGGATGGCCGACTCGTCCCCCACCAGGACGGTGGTCATCCTGGTGGGGGACAGGTACCTCCGGGCGGCTGCCATCACCTCTTCGGCCGAGCATCGCTCCAGCTCGGTCTGGTACCGCTCCAGATAGCGGTGGTCGAGGCCGAGTCCCCGGACCTGGGCCAGCGCCGAGGCCAGTCCGGCCTGGGTCTGGAGGGTCACCAGCCGGGCTCCCTCCAGGTAGCTCCTGGTGGTGGCCAGCTCTTCCTCGGGCACCGGTACCGTGGCCAGCCGGGCCAGCTCGTGCCGGAGCTCGGCGAGGGCGGCTGCGGTGACCTCGGTGCGAACCTCCATGGACGCGCTGGCCAGCCCGTCCCGGCTGTGGGACTCCACCCGGGCGTGGGGGCTGTAGGTGTACCCCTTGTCCTCCCGCAGGTTGGCCATCATCCGGGAGGTGAATCCGCCGCCCAGGACCGCGGTGGCCAGGCTGAAGGCGATGTGGCCGGGCTCTCCCATGGTGGGCCCGCTGGAGGCGGCGACCACCACGGTCTGCACCGAACCAGGGCGCTCCAGGTAGAGGAGGTCCTGGTGAGTCGTGGCACGCACCCGCGGGGCCTTCCATCCCTTCCGCGGCCCCTCCCAACCGGAGAAGGCGGCACGCAGCCGTCGCATGGTCGAGCGGGGATCGACGTCCCCGACCACGGTGATCTGGGCCAGGGAGGGGGTGAACGTCTTTCGGTGCAGCTCCTGCAGAGCTCGCCGACCGGTCCGGGCCACCTCCCCCTCGGTGGGCTCCCGACGACCGTACGGGTGCCGTCCGTAGACCAGCTCACCCAGCGCCTCGTGAGCCGGGAAGTGAGGGGTGGCGCGCGCGCTCCGGAGTCCCTCCACCAGCTTGGCCTTCTCGATGGCCAGGTCGTCCCGCGGGAATTCCGGCTCCTGCACCAGCGAAGCCACCAGATGGTAGAGCTCGGACTCAGCCTCGGAGAGCGCCGCGGCGGAGATCGTCAGGCGGTCGAGGTCCTGGTGGACCTGCAGGGCCCCGCCCAGGTCCTGCAGCCGTTCGGCCAGCTGTTCCTGGTCGAGCTCCCGGGTTCCCAGGGGGATGCCCATGCGCAGCAGCTCGGCCGCCGCGGCGCTGTCACCGGCGGCGGAGCCGGCCGGCACTGATACGCGGAGTTCGACCCTGGGCACCGTCGGCCGGGGGACCACCATCAACTCGGGACCGTTGGCCAGCTCCGACCGGTGCACCCGGCCGAGGTGCAGGTTGGGCACGGCCCCGGGCTGGGGTACCTCCTCGCTGGGCACGCTGCCAGTCATCTCCCGTCGCCCCCGGCACCCGGCAACCAGTGGAGGACTGTGGAGCGTTCCGGCCGGAGCCAACGGCCGACCGCCGCCGCCACCTGGACCGGGGTCACCTCGGCGAAGCGCTGGGGTAGCAGGTCGACCAGCTCGGGCTGGCGGTGTACGGCTGCCATGACCCCCAGCGTGGTCAGCCGGCCCAGCCGGCTGTCGGAGGTGGCGTGGTGGCGAGCCAGCTCGCGGCGGCGCGCCCGGTGCAGCTCCTCCTCGGTTGGACCATCGGCGGCGAGGCGGGCCAGCTCCCGGTCCAGGGCCAGAACCGCTTCCTCAGTGGATACCCCCTCCCTGGGGGTGGCCTCGATGGTGAACAGGGCGGGACCGCGGAATTCGAAGGAGTCCCCGATGGGGTAGAGCGGCCCACCCGCCACATGGAGCAGCAGTTCCCTCTCACGGACCAGGGTGCGCTGCAGCCACGAGGCCCGGCCGTCGGTGAGGATCCGCGCCGCCAGGGCCAGCGGCAGGTGGTCTTCCGAGCCGAAGGGAGCTGTGGGATAGCCCACCGCCACCTGGGCTGTGGGGGCGAGGGGATCCACATGCCGGTGCTCACGGCGGTCGGCCGGCAGCGGTTCCGCGAGGTCAGGCTGGGGCGGCTCCGGGCGGGGCGCCACTGGACCGAAATGACTCTCCACCAGCTGCAGGGCAGCGTCAGGGTCGAAGTCGCCCGCCAGGACCAGAGTGGCGTTCCCCGGCCCGTACCAGCTCCGGTAGAACTCCGCCGCGTCGTCGACCGAGGCCGCTTCCAGGTCGGAGAACTCCCCGTAGAAGTTGTGGTTGTTGGGATAGCGGGAGAAGGCGTGCTGGGCCAGCCAGAGCCAGGAGAACCCGCCGTAGGGCTGGTTCAGCACGTTGACCCGGACCTCCTCCTCGACCACCTGGAGCTGGTTGCGGAGTGTCCCTGAGTTGATGTCCAGCTGCCCCATCCGGTCCGCCTCCAGGAAGAGGGCCATCTCCAGGGCCGAGGTCGGCAGGATCTCGAAGTAGGCCGTGTAGTCGTGACGGGTGAAGCCGTTGAGCAGGCCGCCGGCGGAATTGATCAGGTTCCCGAAGTGTGGTTTGGGCACCCTGGGCGTGCCCTGGAACATGAGGTGCTCGAACAAGTGGGCGAAGCCGGTGCGTCCCTCGGGCTCGAGGCGGAATCCGACCCGGTAGAAGACCCCCACGCCCACCGTGGGTGACGAACTCTCAGGGCTCATCACCACCTCGAGCCCGTTGTCCAGCCGTAAGGAGGTGATCACCGCATCGGTTGTTGTGGTCACGCCTGCCATCGTAGCAACGCCCCCTGCATCGGCCCCGGTGCGGAGCGAACTCACGGACGAGTAACAGATCGGTAGCGACCCGTACATATCTGTTGCGGGGCCTTCACCTTAGGTCACGAGCAAGGTACAGTACTGACACGAGATCGCAAGCAGTAGGCGGTGCCGCCTCGGGAGAACTACCCCGAGCGGCGGCATCCGCGGAGTCTGAACACAGCCGGTGACCAGAGCGGTGGGCAGCTCGGGCGCCGGACGAACGGGGCGGGTGGGGGCTGTGACGGCGCAAGTTGGGAGGAGACCAGTGAGCAAGTTGGGCGGCAACAGTCGGCGGTGGCTCGTGCGGGGCCGCCGTGGGCTCGGGGCGATGGCGATCCTGGGATCGCTGGGCCTGATGGCAGCCGTGGCGGCTCCGATCGTGAGCGCCTGGACTTACCACATCTCTACCCAGAGCTACGTCACCACCGGGGCTCCAGGCACTGGCAATTTGGGGCAGCCCACCACCGAGATCACGCCTGGGCAGTTCACCTACGACACCGCCAGTCTGGCGGAGATGAGCAACCTAGGGGTTCTCGCGGGAACGGCGACCTTCTCTCTGTACCCGGCCACCTCCCAGTTTCTGAGTGACTGCTCGAGCGGGGGAGCGGCCAATGTGTTCCAGGACAGCCAGTTGACGCCTGTCACCACCGCCAGCGTGCCGGTGCCCGCCTCCAGCAGCTCTACGGAGTTGGTCTCGTCTCTGAGTGCCACCAGCGGGGGCTCATACCAGGTGCCGATGGACACCCAGGCCGCCACCACCTACTACTGGGTGGTCTCCTACCAGTACATGGACGGCGAGCAGACGATGACCACGTACAGCGGTTGTGAGAGCGAGCCGGTGTGCGTGCAGCCCTCCATCAGCTCGGCCCCTTCCCCGGCGACTGCCGTCGAGGGGGAGGCTCTCACGGACTCTGCGATCGTCAACAACCCCACCGACGCCTGGCCGAGTGGGGCTTCCGGCTCCCCCTACATCCAGTTCTGGCTCAACGGGCCAAACGACCCCACCTGCCAGGCCGGATCCGCCATCTTCAAGTCGGGATGGATCCCCTATTCGACGAGCACCGGCACCGTTGACTTCCAGGTCTCACCCGGGTACCCGGTGACCGAGCCGAGCAACTCGTCCACGAAGTTCACCTCCTGGCAGTCGTCCTGGGACATGACCCCCGGTACCTACTACTGGGTCGTCGACTACTACTACTGGGACTCGACCTTCCAGACCAAGAAGACCTACGAGAGTCCCTGCACGGCGGAACCGGTCCAGGTCATGGCTCCGGCGATCACGACCCAGGCCAGCCCGGACTCGGGTCCGGTGGGCCGGCCCTTCTCCGACACCGCCACGGTCAGCAACGTGCCGGATGTGACTCCGGCGCCGACCGTGACCTTCTCCGCCTACTCGGGCAGCAGCTGCTCGGGGACGCCGATCTACACCAGCCCGGCCGAATCCATCAGCGCGGCGGGGAAGGCATCCTCGCCCACCGTGGACCTCAGTTCTGCCGGTCTCTATCAGTGGCAGGCCACCCTCAACTGGGCGGGCATGAGTCTCGCCAGCCAGTGTGGGAGTGAGCAGGTCACGGTCGCCGGCACCCCCTCGATCACCACAACGCCGGTGCCGGCGAGCGCCACCATCGGCGCCGTGCTCAAGGACTCGGCGATGATCACCGGGTTGACCGACCCCGCCAGCGGCGACACCGTGAGCTTCGCTCTTTACTCCGACGCCAGCTGCACGTCTCTGGTCGACAACCTGGGCTCGGCACCCCTGGGGAGCCCCGCCATGGTGAACGGGGTCGCCACCTGGACCGTGGACTCGCCGGGCTCAGGGTTCGCGCCCAGCACCGCCGGCACCTATTACTGGGGGGTGACCTTCAATTCGGAGACTGACCCCTACAATCTGGGGACCACCATGTGCGGGGAGCCAACCCTGCTGAAGGAGACGACGCCCGCCGTGGCCACTGTGCCAAGTGCCGGCGGGTCCGTGGGGACCGCTCTGAGCGACTCGGCCACCGTCACCGGCCTGTACCAGCCGGCCACCTCGGACGTGGTTGACTTCTCCCTCTACTCCAACAGCGCCTGCACGGATCTGGTCAAGGACCTGGGCGCCTCGTCCCTCAGCGGCCCAGCCATGGTGTCCGGAGTTCCCACTTGGACTGCTAACTCGCCCGGCTCCGGGTTTGCGCCCACCGTTGCCGGGACCTACTACTGGGGGGTGACCTTCACCTCCGTGAACGATGCCAACAACCCCAGTGCCACCTTCTGTGGAGAGCCGGTGACCATCACCTCCGCGGGCTCGGTGCTGGGTGCCAGCACCACGACTCCCGGCACCGGAGCCGACCTGATGCTGCCCGGCATGCTGGCCAGCCTGGCCATGCTGCTGGGCGGGATCTTCCTCCTCGCCGGGGTTCGCCTGCGCCGCCGGCCGGCGGCCTGACGGCGCCAGCGCCCGGAGGCTCTGTCTGAGCCTCCGGGCGCTTCCCCGCCTCGGGCGTGGGGCACAGCCGTAGGGGCTGCGCCGCGGCCTCCGGTGGGGCCATGCCGCGGCTGACGTCGGGTGGATCGCCTGGCCCTGAGCGCCCCGGGGAACGGAGCCACCTGGGCCCCGTCCTCCGGGGCACCTCGAAAGGAGGGAGGCGGACCGATTCGTGATCTCGTGTCACGGCTTCGTCAGCTTCCTTGACACCGAGTTCAGGCGCCGTCACAATCGAACTCGGGTAGGGAGTGATCGGACGGGCTTGAACGTGCAGTCTCAAGGTCGCCCTCGCTTTCTGCTCGGGTGCTCGCTGTACGTCCACGACTACCGAGGATTGACCCATGTCCCTGGAGTGGCCAGGGGGGGGCATGGTTGGCGGCGACGCGGGAGCGGACTATGCCGGCGGCCTTGAGGACGCCTGTCGGATCCGTATTGGCCGTTGCGTCCGGGGTTACCCGGGTCGGTGCGTCCCCGCTCCCGAGCCTTGCCGATGACGGCTCCGGGAGCGGGCGTCCTCGAGGTCGCCGAGACCATGACGAGTCCTCGCGTCTCAGTTGTGATACCGGCACTCAACGAGGCCCACAACCTGGCCCATGTGCTTCCGGCTCTGGGGAAAGACATCTTCGAGGTGATCCTGGTTGACGGGGGGTCGACCGACGACACTGTCGAGGTCTTCCGGAGCCTGGTGCCCGACGGGCGGGTGCTGCGCCAGTCTCGTTCAGGCAAGGGCGAGGCGCTGGCCACCGGGCTCCGCGCCTGCCGCGGAGACGTTGCGGTCACCCTGGACGCCGACGGGTCCGCGGACCCGGCCGAGATCCCCAAGTTCGTGTGTGCCCTCGCTGGCGGCGCCGACTACGCCAAGGGGACCCGTTTTGGCTACGGCGGGAGCAGCGCCGACATAACCCGCTTCCGGAAGTTGGGGAATTGGGCGCTGGTCCAGCTGGTGAACCTGCTCTACGGGACCCATTTCACCGACCTCTGTTACGGGATGAACGCCTTCCGGGTGAGCTGTCTCCCGCCGGTCATTCCCACCTGCGACGGCTTCGAGGTCGAGGCGTACATAAACTGCAGGGCGGCGCGTGCTGGTCTTCGAATCAAGGAGGTGGGCAGCCATGAGGCTCCCCGCCTGCACGGAATCAGCAAGCTGCACACCATCCGTGACGGCTTCCGGGTCCTGCGGACGATCTTGCACGAGTGGCGCGGCTGGCAACGGACTCCCGCCTTCACCCTGGGTTCGGAGCCGGAGCCCGTTGTCAGGGCGTCGGTCCTCGGCGTCCGGGTGGCCTCCGCGTTCGGTACGGCGGTGTCCGACCAGGAGTTGGGCACCCGACCTCGGCCACTTCGGGTGGGGCTGGTCAACAACATGCCCGACCCGGCCTTCCGAGACACCGAGCGCCAGTTCGAAAGCCTTATTGCACGAGCCGGTGCCGGTCAGGTGGAGCTGGTTCGCTACTGGCTTCCCGGGCTACCGAGGGGTCCCCGGGCCAGTGCCTGGATCCGGCAGCGGTACCTGCCGTACGAGGCGGTCAAGGACTCGCACCTTGACGCCCTGGTCATAACCGGAACGGAGCCGGTGGCGGGCCGGATCGCCGATGAACCCCACTACCGGCCGATGACCGAGCTGTTCGAGTGGGGAGTGGCGAACCTCGGGTCGATGGTCGTCTCCTGCCTCGCCGCCCATGCTGCGGCTCACTGGCTGGACGGGATCGAGAGAACGCTGCTCCCACAGAAGTGCTTCGGACTGCAGCCGGGGCAGGTGTTCGTCGGTGAGGCACTCGCCGGAGGGTTACCCGAGCTGGTTGCCATGCCCCACTCGCACTGGAACACGGTACCTCTGGACCACCTGGAGCCAAGAGGGTACCGCCCGGTGATTGCCGCTGGCGGTGATTGGACGGTGCTGACCAGGGAAGTGGAGAGATGTTCCCTGGTTCTGATCCAGGGCCACCCCGAGTACGACCGTATGACACTCCTGCGCGAGTACCGGAGGGACTGGGCTCGGCATCGCTCGGTCCCCGGCTCACGCCCGCCATGTGCCCCAGCGCGCTACTTCACGGCGGAGGCGGATGGGGTCCTGGCCCAACTTGGACGAGCCGATTCGGTCCCCCAGGAGTTCCCCATGGAGGAGCTGAGCGCCCTGGTGGCTGGAGAGTGGGGCCTGTCCGCGGAGCTGCTCTATCGGAATTGGCTGGCGAGGTGGACTAGGGCTGTTCGGACCGAACCACTGGCCCCTGTCGCCGCCGGTACCTGGTGAGCCAAGATGTCCGCTGAGGGCCGGGAGCGCCCTGGAGAGATGCACGACGAGACCATCGTCCTGCATGCGGGGTACCAACCCGACAGCACCCTGGCGGTGGCCGTGCCGATATACCAGACGGTCGCCAACGAGTTCCTGAACGACGAGCACGCCGCCGGCATCTTCGACCTTCGCACCCCTGGCTTCCACTACAACCGCATCAACAATCCCACCAACGCGGTCTTGGAGGAGAGACTCACCCAGCTGGAGGGCGGGGTAGGGGCGGTCACCTTCAGCTCCGGGATGGCGGCGGTTGCCCAGGCCGTTCTCAATGTGGCTCGGGCGGGCACCAACCTGGTCAGCCTTCCGCAGCTGTACGGCGCCACCTACACGCTCTTCCGTCACCTGCTCCCGCGCTACGGGGTCGAGGTGCGGTTGGCGCCCAACGATGATCCGGATCAGGTGGAGAACTTGATCGACGCTCAAACAGTCGGGGTTTTCTGCGAGAGCATCGGCAATCCCGCGGGCAACATCGCCGACCTCGAGCGCTTGGCCGAGGCCGCTCACCGGCAGGGCGTGCCCCTGCTGGTGGACAACACCGTGGCCACGCCCATCCTGCTCAAGCCGATCCGTCACGGGGCTGACATCGTGGTGGAGTCACTCACCAAGTGGGTAGGGGGGCACGGGACCACCCTGGGCGGAGCGGTGATCGACGCCGGCACTTTCCCGTGGACCAAGTACCCCGAGCGATTCCCCGAGATGAATGAGCCCGAGCCCTGCTTCCACGGAGTGGTCTACACCTCGGAGTTCGGGGAGCGCGCCTACATCGTCCGCCTCCGGACAGTGGGGCTGCGTAACTTCGGCCCGAGCCTGGCGCCATTCAGCGCCTTCCTGCTCCTCCAGGGGCTGGAGACGCTGCCGGTTCGACTGGCGCGGCATGAGCAGAACGCGCTGGCGGTGGCGCGCTACCTCTCCGCCGATCCCAGGGTGTCCTGGGTGAGCTTCGCCGGGCTGCCTGGTGACCCCAGCCACGATCTGCAGCGGCGGTACCTGGGTGCCCACTCGGTGGCCCTGCTCACCTTCGGCGTTGTGGGTGGCTACGAGGCGGCGATCAGGTTTTTCAACTCAGTGAAGCTGTTCAAGCGGTTGGTCAACCTCGGTGATGCCAAATCCCTGGTCAGCCACCCTGCATCCACCACCCACCGCCAGCTCAGCCACGAGGAGCACGAGCACGCAGGGGTGCGTCCGGATGCCATCCGCCTCTCAATCGGCCTGGAGAACATCGACGATCTGCTTGCCGATCTCGACCAGGCGCTTGCCGTCAGCCACGAGGTTGGAATGGGGCAGCCGGTGGGGAAGCAAGTTGGGTAGGCTTAGTGTCGGCACGGTGGCCGAGTCTCAGTCCCCGGTTGCCAGGGAATCTAGCGTCCCGGGGGGGGGCGGCGTGGGGGAACAGGGCGTTGCGGTGGCCATCATTGGCATGGGTGCCTGGGGACTGGCGGTTCTAGAGCGCTTGCTCACCACCGCCCGTGCGCAGACAGGCGCTCCTTGCCCCATTGTCATACACGTGGTCGAGCCGCGGACGCCGGGCCCGGGGGTGTACTCCCCGGACCTCCCACCCCACCTGATCATGAACACCCCCTGCGGCCAGATCTCCCTGTGGCCGGGTGAGCAGGCGGATGCCGTCCTGCCCTACCAGGTGGGGCTACTCGAGTGGGCCCGGCGTGAGGGATACGGCTGGCACGGGGACCTGTGCATCGCGGAGCCCGGCGGGGTGGAAATCACCGAGCACGACTTCCTACCCCGCCGCGTCGTCGGCCGGTACCTCAACTGGTTCTACCAGCGCTTGGTGGAGTCGGCGCCCCGGCACGTGCAGATCCTGCTGCACGCTACAGAGGCGCTTGACCTGGCCGGGGGCGGAGAGGGCCGCGAACTTGTCCGGCTGGCGTCCGGTGAGGTGCTCGCGGTGGACCACGTGATGCTCACCTCGGGGCACACTGGCAACCGGCCGGCGACCATGCTGGATGGGATTGCCGTCTCCGCCACTGAGGCCATGTCCCCGTCTTTCCCGGTCCAGGCGTCGGACCGGGTCGCCATCTGCGGGATGGGACTCTCTGCGCTGGACGTACTGACCGTGCTCACCAGCGGTCGTGGGGGCCGCTTCGAGGCGCGTGGCGACGGGCGGCTTCGCTATCGGCCGAGCGGGGACGAGCCGCGGATCTCGATGTTCTCGCGGTCCGGGCTGCCCCCCCTGGCTAAAGCGGTTGGAACGCGCAACTCCACCACCTCCTACCGGCCCGGCATCTGGACCCCCGAGGCAGTTGGAGAATTGCGGGGACCGGAGAACAGGCCGCTCAACTGGCAGCTGGACCTGTTCCCACTTCTCACCGCGGAGATGCAGCTGGAGTTCTACACCCAGGCCGCCCTCCTCGACGCCGGCGAGCGGGAGGCCGCCAGAACCCGAGCGCGTCTGATCCGGGCATGGAGGGCCGGCGCTTTTGAGGCGGAAGTGGAGTTGCTGGCGAGCCGGCTGGGGAGGTTCGACCCAAGGGAGCATTTCTACCCACAACTTCCCGGCGGGTTTCCGTCGGCCGGCGACTACCAGGAGTTCGTCATCGGCTTGGTGGAGCGGGACCTGGCCGAGGCGCTTCGGGCGGGAGGGAGCAGCCCGGTGAAGCGGGCCTTCGAGGTGCTGCGCTTCCTGCGCGATCCGATCCGGCGCGCCGTGGAGTTCGGGGGTCTGGATGACGCTTCCCACCTCGAATTCTTCCCCGGGGTGCGAGCCCGCATCAACCGTCTGGTGGCGGGTCCTCCCGCCCGTCGTGCCCAGCAGCTGCTCGCCCTGGTGGAGGCGGGGGTCGTCTCCTTCCCGTACGGTCCTTCCCCGCAGGTACGCGAGCTGCCCGGCGGCGGGGTGGAGATACGCTCTACCGGCTTGGCCGTCGAGGTGAGGGAGCGGGTGGACGCGCTGGTCCGGGGATTCATTGAAGATCCCATGGTGGATCGATCCAGCTCTGCCCTCCTGGACGGGCTTTACCGCACCGGCCGGCTGAGGGCGATCCAGCCCAGCGCTCCGGGAGCCGGGGGAGTGCGGCTCACCCGAGACGCCCATCCCATCGACGCGCTGGGCCAGGTGCAGGAGCGCCTTTGGGTCTTCGGGGCGCTCACCGAGGGTGCCCGCTACTTCACCAACTGCATTCCCTCACCGGGGAGTCGCCGGTGGTCCTTCGTGGAAGCCGAGAGATGCGCCCGGGAGGTCCTTGCCCTCGTCGGGCCCGGCACCGTCATCCGGGCTGAGTCCGGGAGCGCCGCCGCTGCCCTTCCTTCCTGACCGGCGCCAGGCGGCGGAAGAGGTGCGAATACGCTTGCGCTGCTGTCTGCCAGCTGGCCGCTCCCTCGAATTTGCGTCCGCGCAGGCTGGCGGCGACGAGAATGGCTTGGGCGAGCGACTCGGGATCGGCGGGGTTGGCCAGCACCGCGCCGGGATACGCCGAGGTGGCCTCAGGGATTCCTCCAACCCTCGTACTGACCACTGGAAGGCCCATGCCCATGGCGATGTGCAAAGGGCCGCTGGACGAGCAGCGCCGGTACGGCAGGACAACCACGTCGGCCTCGCCGAAGGCTGCCTCGGCCTCCTCGTCCGTGACATAGCGGTTGACCCGCTCGATCCACTGCTTCACAGGTGAGCGGGCGATCATCTCCTCGGGCAGTGCCCAGTTCTCCCAGGATTCACCGATGACCGTGAGGCGGAAGTTGCCGGTCCCGCTGCCCGCCACGATGTTGAAGGCGGCGACCAGGTCTTCCAAGCCCTTGAACGGACGAACCACGCCGAAGAAGAGCAGGCGGATGGTGTCGTCGCCGTGGGGGGCGTCCTGCCGGGGGAACAGGTCATATGCGGGGTGGGGTATGACGGCCACGCGCACGGGGTCGAGCTGGAAGCGCCTCTGAATCAGCTCCCGATCGTGTTCGTTGTGCACGACGAAGGCCGCGGTCCTCCTCCAGAGAGCCGGCCCCAGCAGCTCCACATACCGGCGAACCCAGCCCAGCCGGTCCTCCCCGGTGTCCAATACCTCATGAAATTCCACTACCAGGGAGATCCCCAGGCGTCGGGCCGCCCAGGCCAGCAGCAGGTAGGTATGCAGCGCCGCCCCACTCCACCACTGGAGCAAGAGGATCTCCGGGCGCTGGTCGCGCAGGAGCCGGATGGCCTCCAGGGTCCCGGGGCCCCAGAACCAGTCCACCCGCTTGGCCACGGGGACGCCGCTGGGAAGGGCGAGGCGGGTTAGGTCGGCGCCCACGCGTTGGTGGCCGGGGTAGAGGCGCCGAGGCAGCAGGCGGCGCAGGAGGATCGCCGAGATCCGCTGGTCTGGATCCAGGGCTCGGATCAGGCTGTAGGTGTAGTAGGTGATCCCGCTCAGGAAGCGGGTTCCCGGGCCGACAACGCACACCCCGATGGACGCCGGGGGCCCATCAGCCGGTCGGGCGGGGGCGGTTCGTGGATCAGCGGGATGGCGGTCCAAGGAGTTCTTCCTTACGGGCCGGTGTGGTGGCGGCGCGAGGACACGTCCACCGAAGTTGCCCAACTACTGGCCTCGCTCAGGCAGGGAGGCGCGGGCAGGAATCAGTTTAGGCGCTGGACGTAGAGGTCGGGCCGTTGCTGCTCGCCGCAACCCCTCCGGGAGGGCGGGGCTTCTCGCCCCAGCGACCTTGTGGAGGGCTCATTCGCCCTCATCGATGCGGGTAGGACCGTCCGCCGGCTAAGGTGCTTGGGAACCTCAGACGCACCGGGGCTGGGCAACCAAGCCGTTCGCGCCCAGTCGCCGGAGGAGGGACCGGTCCAGACGAACTCGCGGCCCCTCTTGGTCCCCAGGCGATCAATAGGTGCCGAGGATCGTCAGCGCGGGGTCTCCGGGTCCGATCTCGTAGCTACCCTGGTCCACCGGGGCGAAGTCCCAAAGCAGTTCACCCACCACCCCTGCCTGGGTCATAGCGTTGAATTTTGCCTGGAAGAGGTCGGCTCGCTCTTGCAGCGTGGAGGGAGAGATGGTCGACGGGTCGATACCGATCTCCCCGACGAAGATCGGCTTGTTGTCGGCGTGGCACATCTGGATCGCGGTCGTGAGGTTGGGTGCCGTGGGGTTGCCCAAGGGGTCGGTGGGATAGCCGTAGTCGTGGAATGTGCAGACGTTTATGTAGGGGATGGCGTTCAGCTCCTGGTAGAGGGGCTGGCTGGGAGTGCTCCAGGTGCCGCAGGAGTCGTCCTGAACCCCGAACGAGAGCAGGTTGTCCGGGGACAGAGACTTGACCAGGGCGCCCATGTCCTCGCCGAAGGACATGAGGGCGTCGAAGGGGGCTGGCTCCGCCGCGCAGGCGGCGGTGCCCCCGGCCTGGGCTTCGTTGACAAGCTCCCACATGAGGATGGTGGGGTTGTTGGCGAAGTGGGCGACCACGTCAGCCACGTACTGCCGATACGGCACTATGTCCCCGGGGAAGACGGTGTCCTTGTAGCCGGTCTGATACCAGGAGAGGCCTTTGGCACCACCGTCGCAATAGCTCCATTCGTCCGTGAGGTCCATGATCACCCGCTCGCCATGGGCTGCGGCGGCATTAAGCACGTTCTGAAACGGAGCCCAGTTGAACGACCCGTTGTCGACGACAAACTGCTGGAAGGCCCAGAAACGGAACACGTTCTGACCACTTCCGATGGCCTGCAGCGCGGTGCTGGGGTCCAGGTCCGGCACACAGCCCCCGTTGGAGGCGACGTTGTAGACGTTGAGGCCCTCGAATCGGTACGGGGCACCATTCAGGGTGAGCTGGGTGCCGCTGGCGCGGACGAAGCCGGACGGCGCGGAAGCGGAGGGACTCGTCGGCGTCGCCGTCGGTTGAGGGGTGGCCGTCGACGAACTGGATGGTTCCGGCGACGGAGGGACGGTCGTGCTTGGAGACGCGCCGGGACCGTGCTCGCGCTTTCTGCCGGAGGACGAAGGGTTATCCACGGTCACCCGCATTTGGGTGCTGGCCGTTTCACCAGGGCTGGCCACCGCCACGGCGGTCAGGCTCATCGAGCCGTTCGCGTAGCTCAGGGTGTCGATACTGGCCCGCCAGTTACGGGCGGTGGAGGACACGGCCGCGCTACGTCCGTTGACCTCCAGCACAACGCGAGTAGCCGACGTGGCGTGGTTCACCTCACCGATGACGGGCAACCGCCCGGAGACCACACTGCCGGGTGTCGGCGAGATGATCTTGACCGTGACCGGCCCGGTACTGGTGGTTGACCCACTAGGGGTGGCTCCCAGGAATGCAGACGCCACCGCCAGGTAGCCGAGGGAGCTGATACTCGCCAAAAGGAGGCGGAGCGGGCGCAGTCTAAGCCACACGGCGGTCCCCTTCCATCAGCCCGGCCATCTGCAGTTTGAAGTGCACACTCGCGCTCCGAAACACCTCGCGGCTCCTTCCGGCCGGCTCAGCCCGTAGGGACTGGGGGCTCGGTCCCTGGAGTATGGGCCTCAGCGGTGCTGCCTTGGACTCTGTTACCGACGCGTCACGCTGGTGCGCGCTTCGGCATCCGGGTGAGTGCAGCCGCCTCGCGCGAAGGGGGCAGCCGTGTTCATGCAAGGCAGGCGAGCCTTGCCAAATTGGACGGCGATGGCCCCCACCCAGCCCTCACGAACGGGGAGGCTCTGCACGTGAAGTCCTCTGGGGGCGGAGGCCGCCTGGTTCAGGCATTCGTGCCGCCGGCCCTGTCCGGGCTGCCACTCCGGGGGCTGTCCCGCCAGGCCTGTTCCCTCCGCCTTGAGGGCGGCCTCGTGCCAGGTCCAGATCCGTGCGAAGCGCAGTGCGCGCTCCAGGGGGGAACCGGCTGATGTCACCTCCCGCAGCTCGAAGGGGCTGAGGCACTCCTCCGGGACGGGGGCTCCCGGTCGCACCTCCTCAATGTCGATGCCCACTGGCCAGGACGACGAGACGGCAAGCGCCACCAGTGCGCCGGAGTGGGACAGGTTGAACTCGAGGCGGGGCCTGAGCGGCGAGGCGAGCCGCGGCTTGCCCCAGCGCCCCACCGTGAACAGGAGGCTGGCTGGATCGACTCCCAGGTGGTGCGCTAACTGGCAACGCAACCAGAACCAGCGCTGGATGTAGCGAACCCCGTCAGACCTCCGGTGGAACCGCAGCGCCCGGTCCACCTCCTGCCCGCTGAGCACCTCGGCGTAGCCCTCAGGCGCACGTGTCGGAGCGGGGAGGAGTGCTTCCCAGGCCTCTACGCGGCCCTCAGCGATGCGGTCGGCCAGGACCAGGTGGGCGTGGATCACTCAGGCGCGACGGGCCACAGCCTGAATCCGCCGGCGGGTCACCTCGACGGTGCCACCAAGGCTTGCCGGGGTGAGCGGGTCGGAAGGGAATTGGTGGGGAGAGATCACCCCTCGATGCACCGTCTCCCAGCCCAGGGTGAGGGTGCCGTGGGCGCGGAATGCTGCCTCGCTGGCAAATAGGTCAAGCAGGGTGTCGCACACCTCTGAGGGCAGGGCGACTCCGGCGGACGCCCCTGCTCGGGTAGTGCGGGAAGGCCGCCAGCCTCTTCTTCGCAAAACGGGCCGCGGCCCACCGCCCCGCTCCGGGTACGCCGCCTCGTAAAGGCCCACCCAGGAGACGGTTTCGCCTTCAGCCCGCAGCGACTGGGCGAGCTGATGGACCAGGCGGCCCCCGCTCCAGTACCCGGCCAGGGCGTAGGGTCCGCGCGGCTGAGCGGCCCGGAGAGCCTCCAAAAGTGCAGTCAATTGGTCAGGTCCGGGCAGTTCGGTGCCGACCTCGAACTGGTGGGCGGAGATCACCGCCGCAGGAGGGGTGCCGCCGAGCGCGGTGGCTAGGTTCGTCAACCGGGTCTCCTCCTCGGGGGTGGAGGCGACCAGGTGTAGCCGCGAGGGCGCCTTGTCACCTGACGACCTGCCCTGGAGTGCGGTCAGCCGGCGGGTGTCGACCTTGCCAGCGTCGGTCAGAGGGATGGATGCGACCACGTGGAGCTCGGACGGGACCATGTATTCGGGCAGGAGGCGACGCAGCCGATCCCGGACCTCTGGAGCCGAGGGGGTGGGCTGCTCATGCGGTGCGACCACGTAGGCGACGAGCGTGGTGTCTCCTGAGGAGTCCGGACGGACCAGGACCTTGGCGTGGGAGAGGCCGAGTTGCCGGGTCAGAGCCAGCTCGATCTCGGCGGTCTCCACGCGGTTGCCCCGTACCTTCACCTGCCCGTCGGTGCGTCCCTCGAACAGCAGGGCCCCGTCCTCCCGCCAGCGCGCCCGATCCCCAGTCCGGTAGAGCCGGCGCCCTGGAGTGAAGGGATGCGGCACGAAGGACTCCTCGGTCAGGGAAGGCTCATTGAGATACCCACGCGCCACTCCGACGCCGCCAATGAATAACTCTCCCTGTTCGCCTACGCTCACTCTCTTGAGGTACGGGTCGAGGACCAGCAACTCGGTGTTGGAGATCGGCTTGCCAATGGGAACTGGATCTTCGCCCTGGATGCAGTCCCAGTAGCTGGAGATGATCGTGGTCTCGGTCGGGCCGTAGAGGTTGGTCAGCTGAACCCCGTCGGCGAAGCGCGCCATCGCCTCGGTGGCCAGGTTGCCCTCCAGCGCCTCCCCGCCCACCATCACCCTGCGCAAACTCGCGGAGCGCTCAGCTTCACCCGCCTCCACGAACACTCTCAGCAGCGATGGCGTGAAGCTGACCATAGTTACGCCCCGATCGCGAATTGCGGCGCCGATGGCGGCAGGATCGCGTTGGGCCCCAGGGTCGAGCAGGACCGTCGTGGCTCCGCAGATCAGGGGGCAGAAGAGCTCCCAAACGGAGATGTCGAAGCCGAGGGGCGCCTTCTGGAGGATCCGGTCGCCGGGCCCCATCTTGCTCCACCGGGCCCGCCATTCCAGGTGGTTGACGACCGAACGGTGCTCGACCATCACCCCCTTGGGCTGCCCCGTCGAGCCAGAGGTGAACAGCACGTAAGCGAGGTCCGACCCGCTGCTTCGCCCACTTCCGGCGCTGTCCTCGGCTGTGCTGGTCCGAGGCTGAGAGTCCGCCAGCAGCACTGGAACGTCCCCTGCCGGCAGCCGCTGCGCCAAGCGGGTCTGGGCCAGTATCAAGGTCGGATTGGCCCCTTCGATGACCTGGGACAACCGGGAGCTGGGGTGGGTGGGATCCAGCGGGACGTAGGCCGCGCCGGCCTTGAGCACGGCGTAGACGGCAATGACCATCACAGAGGAACGCTCAAGGCAGACCCCGATGAGGGACCCCGCGCCAGCGCCGCGGGATCTCAGCTCTGCCGCCAGCGCCTCAGCCTCGCGGTCGAGTTCGGAGTATGTGAGGACTCGATCAGGAGCCACCACGGCCGGCGCGTCGGGAGAACGCCTGACCTGGCGGGCCACCAGTTCATGGACACCGGGGTTGCCCGGCAGTCCTCGGACTCGCGGCCCGAGCTCGAATTTGCGGCACCGTTCCGATCCCGCCTCCGGGTCCGGGCGCGGTTCCGTGGTCAATGGGTGCGCTCCCGTGGCGTCCCGTACGGCTCGGCCCGCGTCTGCCATGAACGCCCCAGATGGCACCGGAGGTGTCTGGTGCCCCTCGTGGGACCGGTCTGGACGTCCAGATGGGGTGATCCAGCGATCGTCAGCTACCCACCTCCCGGGAGACGACTGGGGGCCGGGCGCCCACCAGGCAATCGCCTGACCCAAGTTGCCTGACCACCATCGCCCCATCTTACTTTTCAGTCCACGTGTCCAGAACCCGGTACCCGCCGGGGCAGCCGCCGTCCGGTTGGGGACGTTGCGCAAGACCCAGAGCGGGCAGGGGCCGTCTTCCCCGCTAACTCCGCCGGCGCGCTGTCAGCTGGACCCTTGCCGCGGTTGGGGAACCGTCCCCGCCTTCCTCGGGTGGCCCCAAACCGGGATGGGTGCCGCAGGCCATGGTCCTGGCGCCAGCCCTCTCCAACTTGGCGGAGGGACGGTCTGCGACCACCCTATAATCTAGGTCGGCCAGACTGGGGCGGCTGGTGATGCGGTCCGGGAGTGCTCGCGGAACGGCTTGTCCCAAGCCGGGGGGCGCGACTCCCGAGGGGTGGGCGGACATCGCCCGCCGTCCCTCGCGAACTGCTGGACGGGCGACTGTCGGCCGCAGCGCTCGCACCACCGGCTCATGATGGAGTGGATGATCGAAGCGCTCTCGCGAGGGCCGGTAGGGTCCTCGCCTACGAGTCCAATCCCATGCCGCGCCGGCGGACCGGCGGGCGTCGGTCTGCTCCGCGCCACCTGCCCTGAGCTCTCCGACGGGGGATCGTATGGTGGCGGATTGGAGCCGTGCCTTCACGGCCCCGCGGCCCCCGCTGCCGATCCCATCGGGCCCGGACGGGAGTTTCATTGGAGATGATCGAAGCGGGGACGGGACCTTCTGCCACAGCGCCGCCGGCGTCCATCCACGACCAATTCCGGGCCCGGGCTCGGCTCGATCCGGGGCGCCCGGCAGTCACCTTCGGTTCCCGAACGCTCTCCTACGCGGAGGTGGAGCAGAGAGCGTTGGTGATCGCCTCGCACCTGCAGAGGCGCGGTGTGACCCGGGGAACACTGGTGGCGATCCAGATGGCTCCCGGCGCAGATTCGATCTGCGCGGTGCTCGGGGTGCTGATGGCTGGAGCGGCATACGTGCCCATCGATGCCGGATACCCGCTGGACCGGGTCCGCTACATCATCCAAGACTCCGGCGCCGGGGTGGTGATCACCGACCAGGAGATGGTGCCGCTGCCGGGGGTAGACGCGATCGTCATCGATCCCACTGGTGATCACTGGCCCGGGGATGAGCTCGCCGAGTTCATCCCTCCGAGCAGCGATCCTGGTGATCTCGCCTACATCATCTACACCTCCGGGTCGACCGGTGCCCCCAAGGGCGTTGAGGTGGAACACCGCAATGTGACCCGCCTGTTCAGCTCAACCCATGGTTGGTTCGAGTTCTCCGCCCAGGATGTGTGGACCCTCTTTCACTCGCTGGCCTTCGATTTTTCCGTCTGGGAGATCTGGGGCGCCCTGTTGCATGGGGGACGACTGGTCGTGGTCCCGCGCTCGGTGGCTCGATCCACGGCCGACTTCGTGAGCCTGGTGCGCCGGGAACGGGTCACGGTGCTGAATCAGACCCCGTCCGCTTTCGCCGAGTTCGTGCGGGTGGAGGCCCAGGATCCCGCGCCGGACAGGCTGAATCTCCGGCTGGTGGTTCTGGGCGGGGAGGCCCTCCGCTTCGCCCTGCTGGAACCGTGGTTCCGCAGGCATCCGGACTCATCGCCCCGGGTGGTCAACATGTACGGAATCACCGAGACCACTGTGCATGTCACCTATCGTCGAATCCGGGCCGAGGATGTCTGGACGCAGGCCAGCGTGATCGGGGTTCCTATCCCGGACCTCCGCACCTACGTTGTGGAGCGGGACGGTGGCACGGGTCTCGCCGCCCCGGGAGCGGTGGGGGAGCTCCTCGTCGGCGGGGCAGGCGTGACCCGCGGCTACCGGCACCGCCCTGAACTCACTGCTGAGCGATTCGTGTCCAATCCCTTTGACGCCTCACCTGCGGTCCTGTACCGGTCGGGAGACCTGGTCCGGCTCAACGAGGAAGGGGAGCTGGAGTATGTGGGGCGGGCGGACCAGCAGCTCAAAGTTCGCGGCTACAGAATCGAGCCTGGCGAGGTGGAGGCGGCGCTCGTGACGCACCCGGAGGTGCAGGAGGGGGCGGTTGTGGCCCGCCCCGGGCCGGACGGCGTCCTGGCCCTCGTGGCCTATGTCGTGCCCCATGAGCGGGGGCGCGAGCTGCGACCTGGTGAAGTCCGGGAGCACGTTCGAGCCCACCTTCCTGAGTTCATGGTCCCAGAGAGGATCGTCACTCTGGACAGCCTGCCGCGGACGGTCAACGGTAAGGTGGACCGGGACGCTCTCCTCCTGCACGGTGAGCAGCGCAGCAGCGACGCAGCGCCCTATGCCCCGCCGCGGGACCGGCTGGAGCACCAACTGGTGGCGATCTGGGAGGAGTTGCTGGGGGTCAGGCCGATCGGCATCGCGGACGATTTCTTCGACCTGGGTGGCCATTCTCTGATCGCTGTGCGAATGGTCCGGCAGGTGGGGCTGGCCATCGGCAGGCCCGTCCCGGTCACGCTCCTGTACGAGCACCACACGATCCAGGCGCTGGCCAAGGCACTGGCGGACGCCACCCCTGCCACCGTTCACAACCCGGTGACCGTGATCCGCGGCGAGGGGAGTTGGCCGCCACTCTTCTTCCTTCATGGGGACCATCAGGGTGGTGGTTTCTACTCGATCGACCTGGGCCGGCAGATCTCGGCTGACCTGCCTGTGTACGGGCTACAGCCGCACGGGATCGACGGGCTGCCGGTACCTGCCACCGTGCAGGAGATGGCGCGGTTCTACCTGCCGCTGATCCGCAGTGTGCGCTCCCTTGGCCCCTACCTGCTCGCGGGGTTCCGTCCCGCCTCCTACATCGCCCTGGAGATCGCCCAACAGCTGACATCGGCAGGAGAGGAAGTGCCGGTGGTTGTCATGATCGACCCTGGACGGCCCAAGGAGAGGATCCGCCTGGCCCATCTGGCCATCTCGGCCGTCAGCCGGCCCCTGCGGGTCCGCCAGGACACTCAGGTGGACATGTTCCTGCGTTTCCAGACCCTGTTCCACCGGCTGAAATCCCTAGGTGGGGACACCCTGAACCGGGCCGGCGGAGCTGCCCCTGCCGAGGGAGAGGCCGTCTCCACGCTGGTCCGACGCCGCCAGGTGCAGTTGCGTCCCGGCAACGCCAGCGGTGGGGGTCAGGTCGCCAGGTGGCAGCTCCAGGGCGACGACCGGGACCTATCTCGATGGGCCCGGGAGGAGCGCCACGAGGAGGAATTCGGCAGGTACGCGTGGGCCACCGCCGCTTACCGTCCCAGCCCCTACCGGGGACGGGTAGTCATCTTTTGGTCCACAGATGCCGCGGAGGTGCCCTCCCAGGCACCCGGAGTGACCCGCTGGTGGGGCCGCCGCCTCCGGAACCTGGAGGTGCGCTTCGTGCCCGGGGACCATGCCTCCTCGGTGACCCGCTACGGGGACGTCATGGCCCGCGAGCTGCGTGCGGTTCTGGACCCCAGGGGCTGGTCGGACCCTCTCTAGAGGCGGACTACCAGCCGTGCCCGGTTCCTGGTCGAAGGGACGCGCCAAGCGCGCTTTCCTCGGTTTGGGCCGGCGGTGCACCTCGAGTCGGGAAGCGGATGCGAAGTGTGCCGCGGGGCGCCGCTCAAGGTCGGTGCCCCGGCAGCCCTGCTCTGCCTTCGATCGCGCCGCGGTAGATGCCTTCCATCCGGGGGACCACCGCGTCCGCCGTGTACTCTTGAGCCTTCATCTTCGCCGCCGCTCCTAGGGCTGAGCGCAGCTCCGGGGACGAGAGAAGCTTCGCCAGCGCGCCGGACAGCTGGCCCACGTCCCCGGGGTCCACCAGGAGGCCGGTCACCCCGTCCGTCACCAGCTCTGCCAGGTTGCCGGACCGGGCAGCAACCAGCGCCCTTCCTGCCGCCATGACTTCCAGGGCAACCAGCCCAAATGGCTCCGGCCAGACCGAGGGCACCACCCCTATAGCGCAGTGGGCCCAGGCGCGCAGAACATCCCCGTGGGGAACCTGGCCAGCCACGATCACCTCCGGCGGGATGGGATAGGGGGTGCCCTCGCGGCTGAGCCCGGCCACCACGAGCGGCGGGGGATGCGAGAGCCGCTGCCAGGCCTCCAGGAGAACCGGCAATCCCTTATGAGGGCTGGCGCCGCCAGCGAACATGATGTATTCGCCTTCTGCGGGGACGAACCTCGGCCGCGGTCCCAGCAGCCCGGCCAGAACCTCCTGGGCCAGGAAGGGGGGCACCAATTCCACCGGGTGGGCGTCCCGGCGGACCAGTTGGGAGCAGGCTTCCGCCACGGCTCTGCCGTTGGCCACGATCCGGTCAGACTTGCGCGGCCATCGCCTCATGGCAGCCAGAGTGATTGTGAGGGCGGCAGACCGAGGGACTCCGTACTGGCCGGCAGCGCAAGCCAGGCACTTGCCCAGCGCCGGTCCATCACAAACTCGTCCGTGCCGGATGAGGGTCTTCTTGGCGCAGATGAAGCCGAAGTCGTGCAACCCCAGGACCAGAGCGGTCTCCTTGCTGGGCAGCAGAGGCAGAGCGGAGAAGACGATCCACGAGTGGCCGTGCACCACCTGTGGACGCCGTCGCTTCAAGATTCGGGCCAGTGTGGCCGTCATCCCCGGGTCGGGAATAGTGGGGTGGAAGGGCCGCCGGGGATCCTCGTAAAGAGGGCGCAGCACACGGCTCCAACCGGTCACTCGGTGCACTAGAACCCCCGACTCCAAATCCTCACGCTTGACCCCATCACGGGCGAGGGTGACGACATCAACCTGGTGTCCGCGCGCCGCCAGCTCCTGGCAGAGGGCCGCCAACTGGGTTTCGAGCCCACCTGAGACCGGGGGGTAGAGGTCGGTCAGGTGCATGATTCTCATGGGCTCGGCCACGTCAGACGGCCCTCCCCACCGCGGTAGCCCCGGGTGATAGAGGGTGGCGCAAGAGGTCGGCGCCACAGACGAGCGATCCTCCAACCTGCATGGAGAGCCAGGCCACGCCAGCCCCGGTGATACCCAAGAGCGGGAGCAGCACCCATGCTGCCGCCAGGCTGCCGGTTCCCATGCTGAGGTTGAGGATGCTGGCCGTCCGGAAGCGCGACTCGACCCGGAGCACGGCGACGTACAGGTTGGTCAGTGCGTCCGGGATGGCGGCCACTGCGAGCCAGCGGAGCAGGCTCAAGGCGTGCGCGGCATAGCCCGGCCCAAAAATCGAGAGGAGAAGGCCGCCGCCCACGAGAAATACCGTCATGAGGGGTAGGACCACTGCCCCCACCAACTTGAGCGCGAACCAGGCTCGGGGCCCGAGCTGGTCCGGGCGGTACGCCCCCTCGGTGAACAGGGCATCGGCCACCGCGGCCGAGACCACGAGCAGCACTCCGGTGAGCAGCCAGGTCAGATAGAAGTACGCGTCGGACCGCGGAGACAGCCTGGTGGTGACCAGGATAGGCAGGAGTAACGGCGGTAGCTGGCCACTTATGCTGATCAGCTGGTGACCCACCAAGCGCGTCCGCAGGTGGGCCGCTCGAGCCAGGAGGGCACGCCCGCCGGGGGCAGCCAGTCGCCCCCGCGAGAGCCGCCAAAACAGCAGTCCGATCGCGGTCACGGCCCCAACCAGCGCCGCGCCGGACCACGCCAGCAGCAGGGATGTCGGGCCGTGCGCCGCCAGCCAGACGATCAGCCCGACCAGTACCAGCTTGGCCACCGCGTGGATGGCATTGCGCGCCAGCATTAGGTGGGCCCGCCGTTCGGCAATGAAGGCGTAGTCCATCGCCGAACCCAGGCTCCAGGTGGCCGTGCCGACTATGAAGACCGCCGCGTCCGGGAGATCCCGCAGCAGTCCGAAGTGCATGCTGGCAACGGGCAGCGCCCCGACCACCAGCAGTGCTCCCCCAAGAGCGAGGAGAAGGGTTATAAGCAGCCCGGCTTGGAGGGTGAGTGACCACTCCCGACCATCTCGGGCTTGCGGAAGGGAGTGGATGAGGGTCATCCCAACCCCGGCGTAGGCCAGGATGCCGACCGTGGAACCGGCCGCGATCAGGGCGGCCACGATCCCCACCGTGGCGGGCGGGAACAGGCGGGCACCGATCACCCAGAAGACGTAGCCCAGGGCTGAGTTCACCAGGGTGGTCGCCACGATGAAGAGGCTGCTGCGCGGGAGCGGGTTTCGAAGTAGGTCCCTGATGCGGGAAGGCAGGTGCCGCCAGGATCCGAGTGCTCGCGCCGGTGGTGGGGTCTCCTTGAGAGACAAGCTCAGCCCTGTCCCGGGCAAGACGGTGCCCGCTGGCTGAGCCACATGTCGAGCGAGGCAACGGGCTTGGGCTGGGAGCCGCGCGTCAACTCGACCACCAGTTGTTGCAGGCACCCTGAGGTTCCCATCCGGCCCCTCAGCGCACCGTACCAGCTGCTGGTTGCCCTAAGGTCCAGAAGCCTCTCGACACCAAAGGGCTTCCCATCGAGGGTGGCGCTCACCGACAGGTGCTCCCGCGCAGGGTATGCGTTGTGCACGGCCAGGGGCACCGCCACCTCCGCCCCGGCGGGCACCACCCGCGTCCCCGCAGTCGTGACCCAGCTGCCGGTGAAGGCGATGGACAGGTACGGGGTGGGGGGCTGTTTGGGTAGGAGGACGATGCCCAGGCCGACCGCAGCCGCGCCCGCCAGGACAACCCCCAGAAGCCACACACCCCAGGCGCCGGTGGCGCGCCCCTGAGCCGGAGCGGCAGCGAGCAGGGGGACGGACGCCCGCCCCGGCGAGACGAGTCCGATTCCAACCATGATCAGCACCCAGACGTCCAGCAGGACGGCGATGGAGGTGCTGGTGAGCCGGCCCCCGGCGGCGTAAAAGGCAATGGCTGACAGGGCGTAATAGGCCACGCTGAGCACGACGGCAAGCACCAAGGTGGGAACGGGGTCGCTCCGCCTGGTGACCCCGCCGAGGGCGTATAGCAGGGCCGCCCCGGGAAGCAATAGGCTCGGCCCGAGGGTGAGGAGTGCTCTTAACGCCTCCAGCGGCACGAGGGAGCCCAGGGTGACAACGGCCGCTGTCAGCACCAGCGCTGCCGGCAGCGCCCGCGCAGAGACTAGCTTGGGCATCCGGGAAGAAGGGACCGGGGCACTATGGGGGCCGCGGGGCAGGCGCGCAGCTCCCGCAGGTTGATCCGGTAGATCTGGTAGTGCGTGGAGGAGTACACCTCGGTAAGCCATGGCAGTCCGGCCAGCTTGCGCAGAGCCGCGATCGGCGGTATGCGGGTCCCGTTGCCCGGTTCTCCGGCGGTGAAGTAGGCGCCAACCTCGGGAAGATGGTGGTACATCTCGGTATCCACGGCCATGTAACCGTAGCTGGAGGAGTTCAGCTCAGCGAGCAGCTGGGGGCTGGGGAGCTGAGGTGAGAAGTAGAGCTGCCAGACGGGGAAACCATAAGAGGCCGCCGAGACCGTCTGCCCTCCGTAGCTTCCCAGTGCCAGGCCGAGGTCCCGCGGCGCGACCACACGGTGCCCCGCGCCAAGTTTGGCGCGGAACCAGCTGGCGACCGCGATGGCCTCATTGTTCAGGCTGCGGGTGTCGGCTCCATACACACTCGGCCCGGGGAACTGATAGTAGACGTCGATGTCCAGGGTCATGTTGCCCAGCAGCAGAGTTACGGCCCCCACCAGGATCAGGGCCCGGATCGCGTAGTCCAGCTTGCGACGCACCGCCACCTTCTTCAAGAGGAGCAGCAGGAGGGGGGCGATGATCACCGCCAGGCCGACGTAGGTGAATGTCTGGGAGCGCCGAGCTCCCTCGTTCTGGGCGGTGAGCATCACCGGCAGGGAGCCGAAGTAGAGAAGGCCGAGTAGGCCGAGGGCCAGCGAGGCTGGGGGCAGGCGGCGCCAGCGGCGGCGGACGGTCCACAGCGTTCCGGCGCAGCCCAGGGCAAGCATCACCGGGGTGGCGAAGGCGGCGAGCTTCTGGTATTCGGGGAGAGGGCTGCTTTTGAAAAGCTGACGGCTCCCGCTACGGTGGCTGAGGATGGCGAGAACGCCCTGTATGCCGCCGGTGACATGCGGGCCGACGTAGGCGATCGTCTCGGGAGCCACCAGGAGCAGCCAGGCGACGGCGCCGGCAGCGACCAGGGCGGCCAGGAGGCCTTCTCCGAGGCTGGTCCGCCAGGCGACCCGCGCCGGGAGGCGAACCAGGGATGGGGCGATGCCGAGCAGGCAGAGGGCGCCCACGAGCACCCAGGATGTGATGTGGTGGGTGACGATGCAGGCAGCGGAAACCATCAAGCCGACAAGGAGCCAGGAGAGCGCCGGTCGGCGCAGCAGACCCAGGCGGGCCGAGAACGGGGCCTTTCTCAAACCCTGCTGCAGGGCCACGGCCGCCGTAAGCGCCCAAATGAAGAGGGGCACTGCCATCGATTCGTAGGCGAATTGGGAATCGAAGAAAACGAAGGCGGGGTTGAGCGCGTAGACCAGCGCCGCAAGGCCGGCGGCCCGGTGGGAGCCGCTCAACCGCTCCACTAGCACAAACACTCCGACCAGGGAGGCCACGTGTAGTAGCCAGATCTCGGCCGTGCCCACCTGGAAGGTCGACAACCCGGTCAGGTCTCGAAGCGACACGGTCAGTGCCGACAATCCGGGGTAGTACTGGACGATGTGGAGGAGGGTGTCGGGACGGAAGAGCTGGCCAGTTTGAAACACCTCTTGGGCGGCAGTCCAGTGGGCCAGGGCGTCGTGGAAGATCTCTCCGGTGGGATCGCGCAGCAACATTGGCACGAAGGCAAAGAGTCCCAGGCTCACGACCAATGCGAGCCGCTCCGCCCGGGACGGGCCGCGGGCCAAGAGCCGGAGCGCCACGGGAACCACGCCGAGCAGCTCACCGATCCAGAACAGCGTGTACTCCAGCTGACCGGGCGGTTGGGTGGCGGCCACGGAGTAGGCCAGGGCCAGGAAAGCGGCACCCAAGACCAGGCCGAGCGCGGAACTGCAAGTCCAGATTGCGCGCCGGGAGAAGGCCCAGAGGGCGGACCGAGTGGGCGGCGCCACCTTGGGGCGGGTGGCCCTATCCAGGACAGCTCCCCGTACGGAGCGCCCGACCGTCCCCGTACCGTTCGCCGCGGGGCGCTGAGCGTCTGACGAGCCCGTTGCCGCGCCCCTTGCCGGTCGGGAAGAGCCAGTCGCCACTCTCCGCCGACGCTGATGCCGGGTCATGTGCCGCGCTCCCCGTCATGCGCCGGGCGGGCACGGACGGAGTCGTCACCCAGGCCGGCGCTCGATCCAGGGGCGGCCATCGCCTCCTCGTAGACCCGCAGAGTCCGCTGCGCCACCTCGTCCCAGTTCGGGCCCGACATCGCTGGCTGGGGGCCAAGCTTCAAGGCGGTTTGGATGGCGCCGGCGAGCACCTCGGTCGGTGCGGTTAGAGGCACCAAGGTCAGTGAGCCAGCGGTGGCTCTCTCCAGGAATTCACGATGGGCGGGAATGTCTGAGGCCACCACCGGAGTTCCCATGGCAAGGGCCTCGCCGACGGCGATGCCGAAGGCTTCGTGCTCCGACATTGAGATCTGCGTGCGGGCGGTCCGCATCCAACGCAAGAGAATGTCACGGGGCACCTCTCCCAGCAAACGCACCTTCCCCGACATCCCTTGGCGCTGAGCCATCCGTTCCAGAGCGGGCCTCGAGCGGCCCTCCCCAATCACCACCAATTGCACCGCGGAATCTAGGTGGGCCACGCTGGCCAAGATCCGCTCCACGTTTTTGTACGGTTCCAGCCGGCCCACGTAGAGCACGGTGGGGACCTGCCCCGGCCATGGCTCAGCGACAGGCAACACAGAGTCCAGCCCGTTGGGAATTACGACGATACGTTCGCGGCAGGCTGGGAATGCGGCCGACAGCAGATTGGCCTCGGCGCGAGAGACGCAGATCACCCGCCGTGCGCGCCGGAGGATCAGGCGTCCCAAAGGACGATAGGCAAAATGCGCGAAATGGGTGACGGTGCTGTGCCCAGCACCGTTGTAGTGGGCGGTGAACACCAGGGCGCGACATGGGCTCAGGGCCGCCGCCAGAGCCGGCGTTGCGTGGTAGCTGTGAGCGTGCACCAGGTCGAAGGAATGGGCCTTGGTCCGAAGGAACCGCCAGAGAGCGGGTGATTGGGGATAGGGGGTGTTCTCGCCGATCGCCGCGAAGCGGCGCACCGCCAAGCGCACCGCGACCTGCTGAGGTTGGCCATCGCCCCCACCTCGATCCTGGGTGATCACCTCCACATCGTGACCGGCGGCGGCCACCCGTGCGGCAAGGGCCTCGGCGTGGGTCTCCACCCCCCCTAGGTGGGGCGGGTAGCGGTTGACCACCATGGCTACTCTCACACCGACGCCTCCCCGAGGGTCTGGGTCGTCGTGCCAATCAGCGCCGACATCTGGACGCAGCCGCGGAGGGTGACCCAACGGGCGAAATTACCGAGACCCCCAGGGGCATGGCCCGTCCAATCCTTCCGGCAGTCGGCGACTGCCGAGGTCGGCAATGGAGTGGTGCTGATCCGGTGGGGGAGCAGCTCACGGCTGTCTGGCATCTCACGAGAAGTTCCCATCTTGCCATGGAGGGGCAAGCGGCCCTGCAGACCCAACACCGGCATCCGTAGGGCCACGCAGCGCCAAGGTCGGAGGAGATGACCGTCAGCATGGCTGTGGACAGCTGCCGGTGACGGACCTTGGTCCCCGCCGGCCCGGCCGCCAAGCCAGCACCACTACGAGGCACCGAGGGATGTATTCGGGGCAGCGCCACCAGCGCCGGGGCCCCGGCCGAGAAGTCGGCGGGCTCGCGACTCGGTAGCGGTTCGGTAACGCCACCGTCAGCTGGGTGCGAAAGGACGTTACTTGAAGTGATCATGCCGATACACTGGGTCACTCGGAGTGGAACGGACCCGTTCCGGCGAGCAGGACGTGTGATTGAGGTGTACAGATGAGCGAAGCCGGCCCTCGGGGGTGGGACGATCCAGTCGAGTGGCCGACCAGCCGGCTCTGGCAGGCGGGTGCGTCGTCCAGCTCGCCGAGGAAGCCATCCAGATCCGGCTCAGTTCGTCGCCTGGTCGCCCGGATGGGAACCTTCATGGCCATGACCGGAGCGGTGGGGCTGGTGGGGATGGCCCTGGTCGGAGCTGTCGAGGTCGGCGCCTCGAGCACGAGCCTGCCCACCAACGGGACCATTTACTTCACCTGCTACCTCAACCAGGGGTCGCAGGGGTCCTCCTGCCAGACTGGTTCGGACGTCCAGAAGGCGACCTATGACTATCAGGGGGGCGTCCTCACGGTGGGCCAGCCCAAGGCGGTGGCCAACACCAAGGGCGCCGACGGTCTCCAGTTCCTCGCCAACGGCGACCTCGTGGTAGCCGGTCAGCAGAGCGGCGGGGTGACGGAGGTCGTGCCCTCCACTGCCCACGTGGTGGCGCGAGTCACCACGGCCCTCTCCTCAGTCGACCACATCTCTCTGGCACCGAGCGGCCAGTACCTCACCGCGGGCGGATACGGGGGCGGGGGGCTGAATCTGATCCCCGTCACGGGTGGCGTGATCCAGAACGGGATCAGCTGCAAGCTCCAGCAGCCAGCCGGGACACCCATCTCCTCCAGTGGTGTCGTGATAGACACTGTCGCTTGGACCCCCAGCGGCCAGGCCTACTACACCCGGAGCAGCAACAGCAACCTCTATGGCGGGTTCGGGACCTTTGGGGAGATCTCCATCACCTACACGGCTGGCGCCACTCCCAGCTGCAGCGCGGTCCTCACCCCAATCTTCACCGGCTTCCCCGCGGCCCACGGCATGGCCTACGACCCGTACAGCGGATACCTCATCCTCTTCGGGTCCCAGATGGTGGCCCAGATCGGCGTCAGCGGGTCCCACGCATCTGTCATGTCGGAGGTCACCTTCGGCGGCCAGGCGTGCACAGCGGGCCTCAATAGCTGCCTCAAGTACTCGGGCAACTCGGGGTCCAGCTCCCAGGACATGTTCGACCAGGGGACGGTGGATGGACAGGGCCACCTCTTTGTCAGCAACAACAACGGGAACCTTGCGTTCGTCGACTATTCCCAGTCGCCCAGTCGGCTGATCGCCGGGACCGCGAGCTCCCCTTCCTACGTTTACGACCAATTCGAGACCACGGCCATGGATGACGTGGCTCCTCTCGTCGGATCGGGAGGCCCACTGGAGGTGAACACCCAGGCGGTGCCTTCGTCCGCCACCGTGGGGCAGGCGCTCCAGGACTCGGTGAACGTCCTCAACGCTAAGCCCGGCGGCACCGTCCAATTCGAGCTGTTCGGGCCAGGTGACTCAAATTGCAGCGCCGCCACCGGGGAGCCGGTCTACTCGAGTCCCAGCATCGCCTACGACCAGGTGACGGTCCAGTCGCCCGTGTACACCCCGTCGCTCCCGGAGCCGACCGGCACCTACGAGTGGCTGGTCAGCTACACCAACACGACGGCGGGTCAGTCACAGAACAGCGGCTGTGGCAACGAGCCGGTCGCCGTCTCCGGTCCGCAGCTGTCCACGACTCCCAGCCCCGGGACCGCCACCGTTGGCGAGTCGGTCAACGACACCGCCACCGTCACGGGACTCAACCAGGGGCAGGCGGCGAGTGTCGCCTTCTCCCTCTACTCAGGAGGGAGCTGCACCGGGCAGCCGGTGTTCCAGAGCACTGGCCAAGTGTCCGCTGGGGCCGCCGCATCTGGCTCGTACGTCGTCCCGTCAGCAGGCCCCCACCAGTGGATGGCCACCCTCTCCTACGGCGTCGCCGGGGCGACCGTGCAGAGCGGTTGCGGCAGCGAACCCCTCACGGTCATGGCGGTTCCCACCCTCAGCACCACTCCGCAAGGCAGCCAGGTGACCAGCGCCGAGGCCGGATGGGCGGCGCCCTTTGATGCCACGATCTCGGACCAGGCCACGGTCACCGGCGGATATGCGCTCACCGGGCAGACGGTAACGTTCAAGCTCTTCGACAACGCCTCATGTTCCGGCTCTCCGGTGCTCACCTCGCAGGGAGCCATCTCGGCGAGCGGCAGCGCCAGCTCCGGAGGCTACGTGGTCAACCGGGCCGGCACCTGGGAGTGGACCGCTTCGTACGCCGGCGACACATACAACCAGGCAGCCTCCTCAGGCTGCGGAGCTGAGCCGGTGCAGGTGGACCCGGCCGTGCCATCGATCACCACGATCACAGCCCCGGGGGCGTCCGTCGTTGTCGGCACCCAGATCAAGGACCAGGCCAACGTCAGCAATGCCGCCAACGGTCAGCCGAACTCGGCGGCCGGATCGGTGACCTTCAACCTCTACGGGGCCCAGGACACCAGCTGCGCCAGCGCCCCGGTGGCCACCAGTCAGAGCAACCTCACGGTGGGCCAGCCATGGTCAGTGGCCTATTCCCAGCTCTACACCGTGACCCAGGTCGGCACCTACCACTGGATGGACAAGTACAGCGGCGACCTCAACGACCAGGGAGCCACCTCGCCCTGCTCCGCGGAGCCCGTCCAGGTGACCCAGGCCACCGTGCAGATGACGACCAACCCCCTGCCGGGACCGTCGGTCGCGGTGGGTACCTCCATCAGCGACCAGGCGGAGGTGACGGGGGGCTATCTGCCGGCTGCGGGCGGCGCCACCGTCACCTTCAACCTCTACTCCAATTCCTCCTGCACGGGGAGCCCGGTCCTCACCAGCACCGGCCCGGTGAGTGGGGCGGGCATCGCCGCCTCGTCCACCTATCAGCCGCAGCTGGCGGGCGTCACCTACTACTGGCAGGACACCTACAACGGCAACTCGGACAACCAGCCGCTGACCGGGTCCTGCGGGGAGCCGACCGCCATCCAGCAGGTCACCCCCCAGATCACCACCAATCAGGTGACCCCGATCGTTTCCGCCGACGGCAACGTGGTCTCCGATTCCGCCCAGCTGGGCGGCTTCTACCCCGACCCCATCGGGCAGGGTGACGGCCAGCTGATCTTCGGGCTCTTCGCCAACCAGGGCTGCCTGAGCTCCGAGGGCGGCCCTGGCCCGATCACCACCGTGACCGCCCCGGTGGCCTACGACAGCGCCACCGGGCAGTACGGTGCCACCGTCAACCAGACCCTGAGTGCCCCGCTGGCTCCCGGCACCTACTACTGGGAGGTGATGTTCCTGGGAAGCGCCAACGACGCCCAAGTCACCTCGACCTGCGGGGAGCCAGTGGTGGTGGAGCCGAACACCGAGGACCCACTCACCACCCAGCAGACCCCGGCGACCGCCGCCGTGGGAACGCCGATCTCGGACACCGCCACCATCTCGGGGCTGGCTGAGAACCCGGCCCAGATCCCGACCACCGACACCGTCTCGTTCCAGGTTGTCACCAGCTGCCCGGCGACGCCCAACACCGCGCCGCCGGCAGGCACGGTTCTCTTCGACCTGGGGTTCTTCCCCGTCACCATCACCGCCCAAGGGGCCAGCTACGTGGGTACGGCGGTCGCCAACCCGGCCTCCCTGCCTGTGCCGGCATCGGCGGGGACCTACTACTGGAACGTGAGCTTCAGCGGGGACGCCTACAACGCGCCCATCTCCGACCAGTGCGGAGAGCCGGTGGTCCTGGGCCCGACGACCCCCACGATCACCACCACCCCCGGCCCCGGCGGAGCCGTGGGCACCACCCTGACCGACACCGCCACCATCAGTGGCCTTTTCAATCCGGTGAGTTCGGACCGGGTGGACTTCTCCCTCTACAGCGACAGCAGCTGCTCGGCGGGGGCCCTCGTCCAGGACCTCGGCAGTGTTGCCCTGGGGTCCCCCAGCAACGGGGTCTGGACCGTCCAATCCCCCGGAGGGGTCAAGCCCAGCGTGGCCCAGACCTACTACTGGGGCGTAACCTTCACTCCGGCTGAGGATCCCAACAACCCGAGCGCCACGGTCTGCGGTGAGCCCGTCACCCTAACCTCGGGTGGTGGGGTCCTCGGGGCGAGCACCGGCTCGACCCCGACCACCGGCGCGGGTCTGCTCATCCCCGGGATTCTGGCCAGTCTCTTCCTGCTGCTCGGAGGCTTCGTGCTCAGCATGGGCCTGCGGCTGCGGAGGCGCGCCGCCGCCTGACGGCCTGTGGGACCGCCGGCCCCTCGAGGGGCCGGCGGTTTCCCCTCGTCCGCCGGTGCCGCTCGATTCAGCACGCTCCGCGGGCGGACAGCTCTGGTACCCGCCAAAACCGGGGGCGGGATCAAATGGCGGATTCTGCCGTGGGCTGGCCTCCGGGTGGGCTCCACCTCGGGTCCCGATCCCGCCCTGCCCGTGCTGATCGGGTTGGTCCAGAAGTCTCCGGGCGGCCTCTTTTCGCTGACGGCTCCCGGCGGTGGCGCCGCCAGACGCTCTGAGTACACTTCAATCCAGTCGAGCCGGGACCCCGGGGCCGAGAGGCTCGTACCCTGGGGCCCTGCTGCGCGTCCGGTGTCTGGGAGGACCCATGACCGATCTCGATCCTGACTTTCTCGCCCTGCCGCTGGCCGACCTGGAGTCGGCCGCCCTGGAGGCCATGGCGGCGGTGCCGCAAATCGAATACGGCGACCTACGGGTGCACCGGGACCGCGTGGAGGGGATCCATGTTCGGGACCGGGACCTCATATCGCTCACAGACTCCGAGCCCATGGGCTTCGGGGTCCGGCTGGTGGTCGACGGCTCGCTGGGTTTCGCTTCCTCCAGTGACCTCACGCCGGAAAGCGTGGCCCACGCTGTGCGGGACGCCGCCGCCCTCGCCAGGCAGCTCCGTCCGCTGCTGGACGAGCGTGTCCGCCTGGCCCCGGAGCCGATGCACCGGGCCACCTGGGTGGCCCAGGTCGAGGTCGACCCCTTCGGGCTGCCCACCGAGTCCAAGGTGGCTCAGCTGCTGGAGTGGTCGCGGGCCGGACTCCTGGCGGGGGCCAGGTTCGCCGAGGCCTACTGCCTCTCCGTGAAGGAGCAGCGCCTGTTCGTCAGCACCGAGGGCACGCGCACCGTGCAGCAGCGGATCAGGGTGCATCCGGTGCTCGAGGTGGGGCTCATCGACGAGCAGGGCTCCG
>JAJYWT010000185.1 GCA_021791345.1 bacterium | reverse complement strand
GGCAAGCGCCACCTGGAGCGGCTCGCCCACCTCGATTGGGCCGGGGAGCTCCAGATCCCGTTCACGACCGGGATCCTGGTGGGGATAGGGGAGTCCGGCGCGCATCGCCGCCAGGCGCTCGAGCTGATCGCGGAGTCTCACCGACGCCACCACCACATCCAGGAGGTCATCGTCCAGAACTTCATCCCCAAGCCGGGCACCCCGATGGCGGACCAGCCGCCGCCCACCAAGGAGGAGTTCACCGAGGCGGTGAGGATGGCCCGCGAGATCCTGCCCCCCGAGGTCGCGGTGCAGATCCCGCCCAACCTCAACTTCGAGGGCTGGCCCCAGCTGGTGGAGGCGGGAGCCCGGGACCTGGGGGGGATCTCAGCCGATGGCGACTCCGTCAGCCCCGCCTTTGCCTGGCCCAACCAGGACGACCTGGCGGCCAAGGCCAGGACGCTGGGCTATCGCCTTCAGGAGCGGCTGCCGGTCTACCAGGAGACCTCGGCCGATATCCGCTGGGCGGCGGACCGGCTCCGCACGGAGCTGGTCGGGGACACCGTCAGCTATGTCGTCAACCGCAACGTCAACATCAGCAACGTGTGCGTGGGCAGCTGCAAGTTCTGCGGCTTCCGCCGCGGCTCGCTCACGGTCAAGGGGGCCTACTTCCACGACCACGACACCATCTTCGCCAAGCTCGAGGAGGCGGTCACCCGGGGCGCGACCGAGATCTGCATGCAATCCGGGCTCACCCCCGAGCTGGACCTTAAGTTCTACGACTCCCTGTTCCGGGAGATCAAGGGCAGATGGCCCAGCCTGCACCTGCACGCCCTCTCCCCCGAGGAGATCCGCTACATCTCGCAGCTCTCGGGCCGGTCGGTGGAGGACGTGATCCGGCAGCTCCGGGACGCCGGCCTGGGGACGATGCCGGGCACCGCTGCCGAGATCCTGGTCGAGGAGGTGCGGCGGATCCTCTGCCCGGAGAAGCTGACCACGAAGGAGTGGGTGGACGTGATGCGCACCGCTCATCGGGTCGGGCTGCGCACGACCGCCACCATCATGTACGGCCACGTCGAGACCCCCTGGCATCGCCTGCAGCACCTGGAGGTGATCCGCAACCTCCAGCGCGAGACCGGCGGCTTCACCGAGTTCGTCTTGCTGCCGTTCCAGGTGGAGCACAACACCCTGGGGAAGTTCTTCGGGATCCAGCAACCGCTGACGCTGGAGGACTCGCTGCGCTTCACCGCCTTCTGCCGCCTCTACTTCGGGGCCGACATCCCCAACATCCAGACCAGCTGGGTGAAGCTCGGCCCGGACGGGGTGGCGGAGTCGCTGCGCTGGGGCGCCAACGACTTCGGGGGGACCCTGATGGAGGAGTCCATCACCCGGATGAGCGGTGCCAAGCACGGGCAGAACCTGGAGCCGTCGGAGATCGAGGCCGCGATCCGGGGGGTGGGCCGCGTCCCCCGGGAGCGTGACACCCTCTACCGGGCGGTCACCGAGCGGCCCCGGGACCGGGAGGCGAGCCGGGCCGCGATCGCCTGAGATATCGGGGGGCGATTGAACCCAGCACGGCCCCGCCGAGCAGGCAGGCGGCCTCGATAAGGCTGCTGAGCAGAGTGCTCCTCCCCTGGGGGGGGATCAGCACCACCGCCACGATCAGGGGAAAGAGGTACCAGCGCCACGGGTACCGGCTGGCCGCGATCCGCGGCTTGTAGAAGTTGCCGAAGCCGAGGCCCAGCAGCAGGCAGACCGCGCTGAGTGCCGTGTAGCCGATCAGGTACTGGCTGGCCGGGGAGGCGTGGCTGCCTCCCAGAGCCCGGATCGTCAGCGGCGGCAGGTAGTCGGTCGCGAAGTAGGTGAGGAGCACCCAGAACGTCGCGTGGATGATGAAGTTGCTGAGCTGCAGCCCGCGCCGGCGCCGTTCGGCCTTCGCCGCCGCCTCGGCGGCAGCGTCCTCCTCGGCTGCTGTAGGTTGCTCCTCGGCCACGCTCACCATGACAAGTCTGACGGTCCCGATGTTCTGGCGCCCCAGCCTTAAACTGGGTGGCCGTGCCGCTTCGTCTGCGCTTCCGGCGAGATCCCAGAGCTTGCTGAGGGCAGCCCGGCGCTGGGATCTGCCCTCCCCGGCTTCCCCGGGGGCCACGGTTCTGGAGCGGGTCCTTTTGGCTCGCGGGCTGTCCCGCTCCTCAACGGACGGGGATTCCGACCATGACCCCTTTCTGCTCACCGACATGGATGTGGCGGTGCAGCTGGTGGGCGAGGCGATCAAAGAGCGAGCGCGGGTTGCCGTCTACGGCGACTACGACGCCGACGGAGTGACCGCCTCGGCGCTTCTGGTGCGCTCCCTGCGCACCGCCGGGCTGGACCCCCTGGCCTACATCCCCAACCGTGACAGCGAGGGCTACGGGCTGAACTCCCAGGCGCTGGAGGAGCTGTGGGCAAGGGGGGCGACCCTGGTCATCACGGTGGACTGCGGGACCACGGCGCTGGAGGTCGCGGCCTCCCGGCCGTCCGGGATGCGCCTTGTGATCACCGACCACCACCTTCCGGCTGTCGATGCCCAAGGCGGCGAGGTCAGGCTTCCCCAGGTCGATGCCCTCATCAATCCCCAGCGTCCCGGCGACCGCTATCCGTTCTCGGGCCTGGCCGGGGTGGGGGTCGCCTACAAGCTGGTGCAGGCGCTGGAGCGGGCCCGGTTGCTTCCCCCGGGGACGGCGGCGGCTCAGCTGCCGCTGGTTGCCCTGGGCACGGTCGCCGACCTCATGCCGCTGGTGGACGAGAACCGCCGGCTGGTGCGGGCCGGCCTCGACCGCTGGCCGGACTCGGCGCCGCTGGGGCTGTTGGCGCTGGCCCGAGCTGCGGGGATCGAGGGGCCGGTCTCCAGCTCCGACCTCGGCTTTGCGATCGGTCCCCGGATCAACGCCGCGGGCCGGATGGAGGACGCCCGCCTGGCCCTACAGTGCTGCCTGGCCGACTCCGGGCCGGAGGCCGGGCGGGCGGCGGCGGAGTTGGAGCAGCTGAACAAGGAGCGGCGGCGGTCTCTGGCCGCGGCGATGGCGCTGGCCCGACCGATGGTGGCGAGGCTGCCCGATGTCAGAGGCTCCATCGTCCTCGGGTCCGAGGACTTCCTGGCGGGAGTGGTGGGGTTGGTCGCGGGCCGATTGGCAGAGGAGTTCCAGCGGCCGGCGTTCATCTACTCGATGGCGGGGCAGGAGTGGAAGGGCTCGGCCCGTGGGGTGGCGGGGCTGAACGTGGTGGAGGCGCTGGCGGCGGCGGAGCCGGCACTGCTGCGTTGGGGAGGTCACCGCGGCGCCGGCGGCTTCAGCCTGCCTCCGGAGCCCGCGGCTGCGACTCAGTTTGCGGAGCTGATCGACAGCGCGGTAGCCCAGCAGCTCCAGGGGCAGGCGCCGTGCCGCGTGTTCGCGGTCGACGCCACGGTCCTTCTTTCCGAGTGCAACCTTCAGCTGGCTGACCAGCTCGCCGCGCTTGGTCCGTTCGGGATCGGCAATCCGCGGGTGACTCTGAGCGCCCAGCGCTGTCGGGTGGTCCGCGCGGAGGCGTTCGGGGCCAAGGACGACCACCTCAAGGTCCTCCTTGACGATGGCACCGGACAGATGGAGGCGATCGGATTCAACCGGCCCGGACTGACGCGCCACCTGCCCCCGGGCCGGATGGTGGACGCCCTCTTCGAGCTCGAGGCCAGCCGCTGGCGTGGTCGGGAGCGCCTGCGGCTGTTGCTCCGGGACCTCCGCCCCGCCCGGGAGTGATCCGTGAGGTGGCGTGCTGCGGATCAGCCACTGTGAGCATGGCTCTGCGCCGCCCGCGCCGCCCCGGCGCCAGACGGTGACCGCTCCCCCGAGGCTGCGGCAGGCGGCGGCGCTGGGGGCCTGCGCCGGGGGGATGGCGGTCGCCGCCATGCTGGCGCTCCGGTTGGCCGCCGGCGTCACCAGCCTCTTGGAGGTGATCGGGTCCGGGCTCGCGCTGCTGCTCCCCGGCCCTTGGTTCGGCACCCTGATCGACGCGCTCCAGGAGCGGGGCCGGCCCCTGCTGCTGCTGGGAACCGCAGTGCTCCTGATCGTGGTGGGAGCCGCGCTGGGCGCGCTGGTGGCGCCTCGACTCGCGGCCGTGGGGCCGGGCTCCCCTTCCGCCCCCGTCCCCAGCTCGAGCGCCTCCCGCTGGCGCTGGCTGGTCGCAGCGCTGGTCCTCTGGCTGCTGACCCAGCCGCTGGCTCTGGTGGCGGAGGGTGGCTTCCAGGTGGCGGCAGTGCTCATCACCCTCGGCGACTGGCTGCTGCTCTGCGGCCTGGTGGAGATCCTGGTCAGCCTGGCCCCGCGCGGCGTGAGCTCTTCCGGAGTCAGGGGATCGGCGAGCTTCGCCAGCATGAGCCGGCGGCGGTTCCTGGCCGCCCTGGGAGGGGTGCTGGGAGCCATCTCCCTCGGTTACCTGGGGAGCCGGATCCTGGGCGCCCATCCCCCAGCGGTCGGCCTGGGGCAGGGCGCGACCGCGCCCGGGACGTTGCCGGAGGGGGTGACCCCGACCGCTGACTTCTACATCGTCTCCAAGGACCTTCTGGGTCCACCCCGGATAGACCCCGGATCCTGGCGGCTCGAGTTGACCGGCATCCGCTCCCGCACGATCGGGTATCCGCAACTGATGGCGCTGCCGCAGCGGCAGCAGGTGGAGACCCTGGAGTGCATCTCCAACCCGGTGGGGGGGACCCTCATCAGCAACGGGAGCTGGCGCGGAGTCCAGCTCAATCGACTGCTGGCCGAGGTCGGGATCCCCAGGGGGACGACCACCGTCATCTTCAGATGTGCCGACGGGTACTCCGAGAGCCTGCCTCTTGCCGAGGCGCTCGCCCCCTCGACTCTGGTCGCAACCGGGCTCAACGGCTCGAGGTTACCTCCGCAGCACGGCTTCCCGGCCCGGATCCTGGCGCCCGGGCACTACGGAATGAAGGATCCCAAGTGGCTAACCTCGATCTCCACCAGCCCGCTTCCGTTCTCCGGCTACTGGGAGCAGCAGGGCTGGAACCCGTCCGCTCTGCCCCACATCTTCTCGCGCTTCGACTTCCCCCCCGGGAACACCCGCCTTAGGTCGCAGCGGGCATATCTGCTGACCGGGGTCGCCTACGCCGGCAGCCTGGGCGTGCAGCGAGTGGAGGTCAGCGTGGATGGGGGGGCCAGATGGGTCCCGGCCCACGTGCAGCCCCAGCTCTCGCCATACGCGTGGTCGGTGTGGAGCCTGCCGTGGCAGCCCAGCCCGGGCCTCTACGCCCTCAGCGTTCGGGCGGTCGACAAGCAGGGCCGGGTGCAAACCGCAACCGCCACGGGCAGCTACCCGAACGGTGCCAGCGGCCGTGAGGAGATCGTCGTGAGCGTGGTCTGACCCGGAGTCTCGCCAACTCCGTACACTCCTGCGAAGCATGGCAGTCGGCCCGACTTCACCGGCGGCGCCGCCGCCGCCAGCCTCCGGCCCACCCGGGGAACAGCCGACGGTGCCCTCTGGCCCCAGGACCGACGGGCTGCAGCACTCGGCCCTGGTCTGGGGCCGGGCAGCCGCGATCCTGCTCACCGCCTTCCTCGTCTACGAGCTGCTGCTGGTCCTCAAGGGGCTGGCGGCGGCGCTGCTGGTGGTGCTCATCTGCGCTTTGCTGGCCTCGATCATCTCCTTCCTGGGCACGCCGGTGGTGGACCTCCTGGAGCGGCGCGCCCGGATCCCCCGGACCGCGGGGGCGCTGCTCACCATGGTGGTCGGGGTCGGACTGGTGGGGCTCATCTTCTGGTTGATCTCCGGCCCTTTGGTCGCGGAGAGCCGGGGGCTGGCCGCGCAGGCCCCCAGCCTGGTCCACCGGGTGGAGCGGATCGTGACCCAGCTCCAGCAACAGCTGCGCGGCCACGGCATCAAGATCGACGCCGTCGCGTTCGTCACCTCCAAGCTGACCGGCCTGGTCCCCCAGCTCACCGGCCTGGCGGTGACCGGGATCACCAGCGCGATCGGGATCGTGGTCGACGTGGTGATCTCGGTGGTGCTCTCCTTCTGGCTGATGCGCGACGGGCGCCAGCTGCGGCACCGCTTCGTCGCCCTGTTCCCCACCCGGGCGGCCCGGGAGCTGGAATTTGGCATCGACGCCTATTCGGTCGTGGTCGGCGGCTACGTGCGAGCGCAGCTGTTCCTGGCCCTGGTGGTGGCGGCGATGGCGGGGCTCGGGACCTTCCTATTGGGGGTGCCGTTCCCGCTCGTGGTCGCGCTGGCGGCCGGGGTTTTCGAGCTCATCCCCCTGGTGGGGCCGTTCGCCGG
>JAJYWT010000208.1 GCA_021791345.1 bacterium | reverse complement strand
ACCTGCTGGCGGATGGCTACGCCAGCTCCTACAAGGAGCTCCTCGAGACCACCGACTGGGACCAGTACGGCCGCGGGCGCAACCCCAAGTGCGAGAACTGCATGGCCCACGCGGGCTACGAGCCCACCGCTGTGCTGCGGACCTTGGGTTCCCTCAAGGAGTCGGCGCGGGCGGCGATCGCACACTGATCCTTCCCCTTCTCGGGGAGGGCGTACGATGGCCGGGCAAGTGCAGGTCCTAGATCAGCTTTCCCGGCCGCTGCGCGACCTCCGGGTTTCGGTCACCGATCGCTGCAACTTCCGCTGCCAGTACTGCATGCCCCGAGAGGTGTTCGGGCCCGGATTCCGCTTCCTGCCACGCTCGGAGGTCCTGACCTTCGAGGAGGTGGAGCGGGTGGTGCGGGTTCTGGTCCCCTTGGGGGTGTCCAAGGTGCGCCTCACCGGAGGCGAGCCATTGCTGCGGCGAGACCTGCCCCTCCTGGTGCGCCAGCTGGCCGCAGTACCCGGTATCCGGGACCTTGCCCTCACCACCAACGGTCTGCTGCTTAGTCGGATGGCCGCTCAGCTGGCCGAGGCCGGGCTGGGCCGGGTCACGGTCAGCCTGGACTCCCTGGACCCCGTGGTCTTCGCCGAGATGAGCGGCGTGGGAGCAAGGCTGGATCTGGTGCTCGCGGGCATGGAGGCGGCGGTCCGGGCCGGCCTCGGGCCGGTCAAGCTCAACTGCGTCGTCCGGCGGGGCCTGAACGATGCCGGCCTGCTCGAGCTCGCCGCCTTCGCCAGGGACCAGGGCCACGTCCTCCGCTTTATCGAGTACATGGACGTCGGGGAGAGCCATGGCTGGAGGCTCGACGAGGTGGTGCCCAGCTCCGAGGTCCTGGAGCGGATCGGGGAGCGGTGGGAGCTGGAGCCGGAGAGCCCCACGTACCCCGGGGAGGTCGCCAGCCGCTACCGCTACCGCGACGGCGCCGGCGAGGTGGGGGTCATCTCCTCAGTCAGCCAGCCGTTCTGCGGCGCCTGCACCCGACTTCGCCTAAGCGCCGACGGTCACCTCCACACCTGCCTCTTCTCCCGAGGCGGGACCGACCTCCGGCCAACTCTGCGCGGCACGCCCGGGGATGACCAGCTGAGTGAACTGGTCCGCGGGCTCTGGCGGAGGCGGACTGATCGGTACTCCGAGGAGCGAGCCCAGGGCGTGGTGGGCGGGCCTCCCAAGGTGGAGATGTCCTACCTCGGCGGTTGAGCCGGCTGGGGCGTCTCCTGCCAGATGTAGCCCACCCCGGGCAGAGTGGTCAGCCAGCGCGGGTGGGCCGGATCGTCCTCCAGCTTGGCCCGCAGACGCTGGACGATGGTCCGGACGTAGGTGTGCTCGGCGGTGAAGGCGGGGCCCCAGACCGCGGCCAGGATCTCCCGGTGGGTGCGCACCCGGCCCCGGTGACGCCAGAGCTCGTGCAGTACGCCCATCTCCATCGGGGTGAGCCTGACCGGCACGCCTCGCCGGAGGACCTGCCCTGAGGCGACGTCGAGGCGGAGGTCTCCCGAAACCAGCGCGCCCCCGGACGGTGGGGGCGCGGCCCGCCGCAGGCGGGCCTCCACCCGCGCCAGGAGCTCCTGGAGGCTGAAGGGCTTGGCCAGGTAGTCATCGGCCCCCGCGCGCAGCGCCGCCACCTTGTCGGCGTCCTGGCCCCGGGCGCTCACCACCAGGATGAGGGGGTTGGACTCCCATTCACGCACGGTGCGCAGGAGGTCCATGCCGTCGATGTCGGGGAGCCCGAGGTCCAGGATGAGGAGGTCCACGTGCTCGCTGCCGAGCACCCGCAGGGCCGCGCGTCCGTCCCCCACCAATTGGACCCGGTGGCCGGACTCTGACAGCGCATCGCGAAGGAACCGGCCCATGCCCGAGTCGTCCTCGACCACCAGGATCGAGCCCCCGCGGCTCAAACCGCGGCGGCCTTCTGGGTCAAGCCGACCGGTTGTTGCTTCGCCTCCAGCGGAAGCAGGAAGTGGAAGGCCGCTCCGGCCCCTTCCCCCGGTGACTCCACCCAGACCGCTCCCCCCATGGCCTCGGCCAGCCCCCGGGAGACGGCCAGCCCCACCCCAAGCCCTCCGCCCCGGCGGTCCCGGGAATAGCGCTCGAAGAGATGCTCCTGCAACTCGGCCCGGATGCCTCGGCCGTGGTCCTGGACCCGGCATTCAGCGGCTGTCTGCCGCACCGGCGAGGGGGAGAGCACCTCGATGGCGACCTCCCGCGTGCCGGCGTGCCGGGACACGTTGGAGAGCGCGTTGTCCAGCAGTTGCTGGACGCGGTCCCAGTCCGCCAGCACCAAGACCGGTGTCTCGGCTAGGTTGAGTCTCGGGGAGAGCGGGCCGGTCCAGCGCCGGGCGGCCTCGCGGACGGCTTCGCAGAGGTCGATCACCTCGATCTCCACGTCAAGCTGGCCGGTGTCGATCCGGGCCAGCTCCAGAAGGTCGCGGATGAGGCGGTCGAGCCGACGCGTCTCGGCCACGATGGCCCGGGCGTGGCCCGGATGCTGCAGCTGCGGCAGGCCCGGATCTTCCACGAGCGCGGAGCCGTGGCCGAGCAGGGCCGCCAGGGGGGTGCGCAGCTCGTGGCTCACGGTGGCCAGCAGCTCCCGCCGGAAGCCCTCGGCCCGGCGGGTGGCCTCCAAGGCGGCCTCGGTCCGCGCCAGGTCAGTGCGGGCCGAGAGGCTGGCCTCGAGTTCGGCTCCCGCTCGCACGAGCCCGGCATTGGCCGCCTCCAGCCGGTCCCGGGCGGTGCGCAGCTCCTCCAGGCTGCGGCGCCGCGAAGTGGCCAGCAACCCTACCCCAAGGGAGACGAGGAGGAAAGCCGCCCAGGCGGCCAGCGCCGGGGCCGAGTAGATCGTGAGCCGACCCACGGGTGGGAGGAAGTAGTAATCCATCAGCAGGGCAGAGGTGACAGATCCCACCAGTGCGGTGACTCCTCCAAAAGCGAGCGATCCCAGCACCACGACCGCGAGGTACAGGAACCCCGAGGTCTGGATCTCGGCCGGGGCTCGGAGGGCCACCAGTACCGCGGTGAGACCCGCGAGGGCGGCCACGGTGAGTAGGGTGCCGAGTAGCGAGCGCCAGGGCTCCGGGGGCGAGCGCCGTGCCCGCCACGGCTTGCTGCGCACTTCAGCTGGCATAGTTCCCATCGCAGTGGTTGACGGCCAGAGCGATCGTAGCAAGCGGGAGTCGAACGCCCCCGCGGGTGAGCCCACTAGCCGGGTGGGCCGGCCGCACACACCTGGGAGTCCGAGCCGGGGCCGGCTCAAGGTGTTCATAGGAGCTGCCCCGGGGGTGGGCAAGACCTTCGCCATGCTCCAGGAGGCCCACGTCCTGGCCGCAAAGGGGAAGGACGTGGTGGTGGCCTGGGTCCAACCCCACGGACGGCCGCTCACCCAGGAGGCGGCGATGGGACTGGAGCAGGTCCCGCCAATGCGCCTCGCCTACCGGGGGCTGGAGATCCAGGAGATGGACCTCGAGGCCACGCTGCGGCGCCATCCGGGGGTGGCGCTGGTAGATGAGCTGGCTCACACCAACGTCCCCGGCGTCAAGCACGAGCGCAGATGGCAGGACGTCGAAGAGCTCCGCGCGGCGGGCATCGAGGTGTGGACCACCATCAACATCCAGCACGTCGAGAGCCTTAGGGACGTGGTGGAGCGGGTCACCGGAGTCGCGGTCCGGGAGACGGTCCCAGACCCGGTGCTGGACTCCGCCGACGAGCTGACCCTGGCGGACATGACCCCGGAAGCCCTCCGCAAGCGCATGCGCCACGGCAACATCTACCCGTTTGATCGGGTGGAGCTGGCGCTCAACAGCTTCTTCCGAGAGAGCAACCTGGCGGCCCTGCGGGAGTTGGCCATCTGGTACGTGGTGCAGCACGAGTCCCGCTCTGTACACGACCAGGCCGTTCCCGGGGTGCGGGACCGAGTTCTCATCGTGACGTCCTGCAGTGATAATGCCCCCGGTCTGATCAGACGTGGCACTCGGATGGGCCAGCGCCTGAGAGCTCCCGTCACGGTTCTGGCCGTAAGTCCGCGGTTTCCCTCCCCAGAGCAGCTGGCGAAGGTCCAGGGACTGGCCGTGGACCTGGGGGCGGAGGTTCGGTTGGAGGTCGGGACCCGCCCCGCGGAAATCGCCCTCCAGGTGGCCCAAGAGGTGGGAGCCACTCACGTCATGGTGGCGGCAGAACCGACCGAGTCGAAGGAGGGGCCGGGAACGGGAGTGGTGCGGGCGCTGCTCGCCGATCTCGGCGACCGCCACCTGCACGTCATCGGGCGACGCCTGGGGAAGGTGAACCAGTGGACTGACGGCGACCGACCGGATCCGGCCACGCTGCTGGCGGGCCTAGATGCCGGGGTGGTGCGCGGCAGCCTGCGCCTCTACCTCGGGTACGCCCCGGGGGTGGGCAAGACCACCAGGCTGCTGGAGGAGGCGCTCCGCCGCCAGCGGCGGGGTGCTGATGTGGTGGTGGCGGCTCCCACCGGCACCCCGAGTCCGACCACCGAGTTCCTCCTCAGCCAGCTCAAGGTGGTGCCGTCCCCGGCCACCGGAGGCATAGACCTGGACGGCATCCTGCGCCGCAACCCCGGTGTCGTCTGCGTCGACGACCTCGGCCTGCGCGACCTGCAGACCGGAAGGCCCCGGTATCAGCAGGTCTGGCGGCTGCAGGATGCCGGGATCAACGTGGTGGCCACCGTCGGGGTGATCGACCTGCCTGGCTTCGAGTCGGCTCGGGAGGAGCTTGGTCGGTTCCGGAGCCAGGAGCACGGGGACCACGAGGCTGTCCCCCAGGAGGCGCTCGACCGTGCGGACGAGATTGAGCTGGTGGACCTGCCCCCGGCCGAGCTCCGGGATCGGGTCCGATCCGGCTGGGTGACCGCCCCGCTTGACGTGGGGGCCGCTCTCCAACTCTTCTCGGAACCCCTCTTGGAGGAGCTCCGGGCATCTGCCCTTCGGATCGTGGCCGCCCACACCGAGCGCCGGAGGGCGCGATACGCGGGGGCCGCCGGCGCCCAGGGCCTGTGGCCGGTTCAGGAGCGAATCATGATCGCGCTCCGGCCCGACCGCATAGACCGGGCGGGGCCGCTCCTGGAGGCGGGATTGCTGGCGGCGCGACGGGAGGACGCCTCGCTGGTGGTGATCGCGGCCGTTTCGCCTCGACCCGATCCGGCCGAGGCGCGCCAGCTGGAGCGGCTGGCTGCGCTGTGCCAGCGCCATGGGGTCAGGCTGGAGCCGCTCCAGTTGATGGGTGGGGTGGCTGAAACGCTGGTCGAGTGGGCGGAGCAGCACCAGGTGACGGAGATCTTCATGCCCACTCCGCGCCGGCGCCGCCGACTTCCCTGGGACAAGCCGGTGGCGCTCTCGGTCATCGAGCGTTGCCGCGAGCTGGACGTGCACATCCTGGGAGACAGCGCGCTTCCCAGGACGTCGGGGCTCAGCGGATCCGGGCCAGGGCCGAGTTGAGCTGAAGCACGTCGATGTAGGACGGCCCCAGGAAGCCCAGCTCCGGGCCCACGGTCATGGTGCGGATGAGCCGGCGCAGCCGCGACTCCGGGATCCCGGTGCTCCTCGAGACCATCGCCACCTGGGCCAGGGCGTCCTGAGGGGTGATGTCGGGGTCGATCCCGCTTCCCGAGGTGGTGACGAGATCTGCCGTTGGTTGGACTCCCATCCCGCGCAGCTTGGCGGCGCCGGCTCGGACAGCGGCCACCAGCTGCCGGGACCTGGGGCCGAGGTTGGTCCCTCCAGAGGCCCCGGGCTCACCGTCAAGGCGCAGGGGGTTGTCCGGGTCAGGGCGGCCGTGGAACCACTGCGGCCCGGTCCACGGCTGACCGACCAGGGTGGACCCGCGCGCGGTCAGAGACCCGTTGGCCTGGTGGGGGAAGAGCAGCTGGGAGACACCGGTGCCGGCGAAGGGGTAGGCCAGCCCGAAGAGGAGGATGGCCCCCACCGCCAGCAGCACCGCGGATCGCAGTTGGGAGATCACGGCCAGGGTCCTCCGGTCAGTAAGCATGGAGAGCGGTCAGCAGCAGGTCGATCAGCTTGATTCCCAAGAACGGGGTCACGATGCCCCCGAGACCGTAGATGAGCAGATTGCGGCGCAGGATGGCGGCTGCGCTGGACGGGCGCCAGCGCACCCCCCGCAGGGCGAGCGGGATCAGGGCCACGATCACCAGGGCGTTGAAGATCACCGCCGACAGCACCGCGCTCTGCGGGCTGTGCAGCCGCATGATGTTCAGGGCTTGGAGCTGGGGGTACGCCGAGGCGAAGAGGGCGGGGACGATGGC
>JAJYWT010000237.1 GCA_021791345.1 bacterium | reverse complement strand
CCAGGAACCTGAACCAGGAGGGGGAGCCCGCATAGCTCTCGTCGCCGTGCTGGATCGCGGCCCACTGGTCGCGTGACATCGCCCCAGTGCCGGAGTCCGTGAGGAGGTCGATCAGGACCAGTTCGGCAGGGAGGTTGAAGAGGTTGTAACCCGCGTCGGCGATCGCGCGCCGCCTCTCCTCGAGAGTGGTGAGGTGCAGCGGCTCGACCGAGTGAATGCGGAAGGGCTCAATGATGGTGTGGAAGGTGTTCTCCATGGGCCGATGGTACTCGCCGGAAGTTCACGGGCCGCCCGTTCGGTGGGCCCTGACGACACGACGCCGGGCGCGACGCCCGAGCCTCTTCTGGCTCGGCCTGACGCAGAGGTCTCGATGCCCAGCGGCCTTCGTTCGGATGGGGGGGAGCCGGCGGAGGGCCGTCCTGAGAACCGAAGGGGAGGTCCGCCTCCCCGGCTTGACACCTGGTGGTTGCGCTGTGGCAGAATGGCGGGGCGACGCGATGAGGCCCGCGTAAGCCGGGGTTCCGGCTAATGGCTTCTAGGAGCTGTTGGCCTACCTTCCCGGAGGTTCGCGTTGCCGTACCTTCTGCAGATTCTGCAGACCCTGCTGATCCTGGCTGTTTCGCCGCTCTACGTTGGCGTCATTGCCAGGGGGGCTGCGATTCTGCAGTCCAAGCGCGGGCCGAGCGTCCTGCAGCCATATCACGACCTGCGCAAGTGGCTGCGCAAGGGGGTGGTCCGGTCCGAGCATGCGAGCCCGGTGTTCGTGGCGGCTCCGTACGTGGCCATGGCCTGCTATCTGACCGTTTCCACCATCGTGCCCATCATCACCGACGAGCCGTTGCCTCTCGCGTTCATGGGCGACCTCCTGGGTGGAGCACTGGTCCTGACCCTCGCGGGCTTTGCCATGTCCCTGGGGGCCATGGACTCGGCGAGCCCATTGGGAGCTTTGGGGGCGAGTCGCACGGCATGGCTGGGCAGCCTGGCGGAGCCAGCGCTCATCCTGGTCTTCTTCACCGTTGGGGTGCTCTCTGCGTCGGACAACCCCTACCTCATGAATCATGCTATCGCCGGCTCTCCGGCCGCGATGCTTCTTCCCACCCATCTGCTCGGGGCAGTGGCCTTCTTCCTCCTCATTCTGGCGGAGAACGGACACATTCCCGTCGACAACCCCGCCGGAACGGCGGAGATCTCGATGATCGAAGAGTCCCGGGTTCTGGAGTACTCCGGCCGGGACTATGCGCTAGTCAAGTGGGGAAGCTGGATGAAGTTCACCATTCTCTCCTGCGTCTTCATGAATGTGTTCGTGCTTCCTTGGGGCTTGGGCAACGCCACCAGTCTCGTCCAGGGGGTGCTCGGTAGCCTCGCCGTGGCCGGCAAACTGGCCCTCAGCGCGGCGCTGGTGGTCGCAGTCGACAGCTCGTTTGCCAAGTTGCGCTTCTTTAGAATCGCGGAGTATCTGGGGGGAGCGTTCCTGCTCGCCCTCATCGGGATCATCACCTCCTACGTGGTGGGCCGGTAGGGATGCAGGAGCTGACCCTGGGCTCTCCCGGCGGCGCCATTCTCAGTCTGGACGCCGTTCTCATCCTGCTGTCGGCACTTGCCTGTTTAGGCTCCAAGCTGTTCGATCGATACCTCACTTACTACGCCCTGCAGTCAGTGCTGCTGGCTGTGGCAGCCGCCACCGCCGCCTACCTGGAGGGTGATGCTGCTCTCTGGGTGCTCGCCGGTTTGACCTTAGCGCTAAAAGGATGGGCGATTCCCACCGCCGCCCGCCGTTGGCTGGTCCAACGGCTGGCCCTAAAGCGCGACAGTGGGATCACGACCGGGCTGTCTCTTACCCTGGTGATGGCAACTGCCCTCTGCGCCTTCGCCTACTTGGCGGTGTCTCCCGAACGCATAGCTCACGGTCTGCTGGCAGCCTCGGTGGTCCCCATTTCCACCGCGGTGGTCCTGCTCGGGGCACTGGGAATGGTGGTGCGCCGGCACATGGTCGCCCAGTTAATCGGCTGGCTGGTCATGGAGAACGGGGTCTTCTTGGGGGCAATCACTCTCGCGGCCAGCTTCCCGCTGATCGTCGAGGTGGGGATCTTCTTCGATCTTCTGGCGGGATTTTTGATCATGCTGGCGATGACCACGGGGCTGGCGGAGCGCATTAGCCCCTTGCCCGCCGGTCGATCGGGGCGGGACTCATGATGCTCTGGCTCCCAGTGCTGACCGCCACATTGCCTCTGGCTGGCAGCGCCGTCGCGGCACTTTCTGGGCGCACGGGGTGGGCAGCCTTCGCAGCTGTGGCCGGCGCCGCCGGCAGCCTGGTGCTGGCGGTCGTGGTGGCGACCCTGACCATCACCGGCGCGCCACTGGCGAGCGCGGGGGCGTTCGTCTACGTCGATGGCTTGGGAGGGTTCTTCCTGGTCACGGTGGCGGTGGTGGTGCTCCTAGCCAGCCTGGGGTCCGCGTCCTATCTGGCCGTCGAGGAGCGATCCGGCCAGCTCTCCGTCCGGCGGGTAAGAATTTACTTCGGCGCCTTTGGCCTCTTCGCTGCCTCGATGCTCGCCGCGGTCGAAACCGCCAATCTCGGTCTCCTCTTCATCTTGGTGGAGGCAGCGACCCTCGCCAGTGTGGTCTTGGTCCCCATCGAGGGGCGCACTGAGGGACTGGAAGCCGGCTGGAGGTATGTGATCATCAGCAGCCTGGGGATCACTGTGGCCCTGGTGGGGGCGCTGTTCCTCTTCTACTCCGCCAGCGCTTTACCGGGCAGCGCGGAAGCACACCTCGCCTGGCCCTTCCTTTTGGCCCACGCGCATCAGCTCGCCCCCACCGCCCTGCGGCTGGGGTTTCTCCTGGGAGTTGTGGGGTACGGCACCAAGGTGGGTTTGGCGCCGATGCACACCTGGCTACCAGATGCCCACGCCGAGGCGCCGGCACCGGCGAGCGCGATGCTTTCGGGGGCACTGCTGAATGTCGGAATGTACGCCGTCATCCGGCTTCTGGCGATCGCCAACCGCGGGTTGGGCACCCAGTACGGCGGGAGGACGATGCTGATTTTAGGATTCCTCTCGGTACTGGTGGGTGCGGTCTTCATGATTCGCCGCCGCGACTTCAAGCGACTGTTCGCCTACTCGTCGGTGGAGCATATGGGGATCATCGCGGTGGGGCTGGGCTTCGGTGGGGTCCTGGGCATATACGGAGCCCTGCTGCACAGCCTGAACCACAGCCTAGGAAAGACCATCCTCTTCCTCAGCGGCGGGTCCGTGGCCCTGGCCTACGGCACCCGGAGGACGGATCGGCTAGGTGGCGTGACTGGAGCCATGCCATGGACGGGGGCCCTGCTGGTCGGCGCCGCCCTGGCGATCCTGGGCGCGCCACCGTTCGGCCTGTTCATCAGCGAGTTCACCATCGTTCGGGCCGGACTTCAGGGTGACCAGCCCTGGCTGGTCGCTGTGCTCTTGGCGCTCCTGGCAGTCGCCTTTCTGGCATTCATGCGGACCGTGGGCGGGATGCTGCTCGGCGCCCCCCGTGGTGTCCACCGGGAGCCTTACCGCGGGGCACTTGAGCATCTCTTGGCCGTGGGCCCGTCGGCGGTGGCGCTGCTCGCCCTCTTGTGTCTGGGACTCTGGATTCCCTCCTGGCTCAACTTGCTACTGGCCCATTCGGTGGCCCTCGTTCGATGAAACCGTCGGAGCGTGACTGGACGTTCGGGCGGCTGGCCGGGGAGGGCATAGAGGACCAACCTATGGTTGTGGACCTGCATCTTCGGGCGCCGGCGGTCGGTGACCTGGTGGCCAAACTGGCACCTGTCGCTCGCCTTGCCGACATGTTCGCGCGGCCGGCAGAGGACGGGCTGGAGCGCGTTTTGGTGTTCGCTGACGACCGGTCTGGCAGCTACTTGCGCCTCATCTGCCGATTGGATGAGAGCTTCCCGGTTCCGCTCTCGCTGATGCTCCCGGCGGCGTACCAGGAGGAGTGCGAGCTGTACGAGCTGTGGGGCGTGGAGCCGGGGGGCGGGAAGCCAGTGAATCGGGTCATCCTCCCACCCTCCGCAGAGACCGAGGAGCCGCTCCGACTACCCGGCGGCGAGCGGCTGTCTAGTGAGGTCAGGGCCCCTCATGTTGTTCAGGGAGAGGCGATCGAGTTCCCGTGGGGGCCGATTCGCGGTGCCGGCCAGGAGTCTCTGTATCTGGGGCTGGTGACGACGGGGGAGGAGCTGCTGGACGCGTACCTTGCCATGTTCCACAAACATCGTGGGGTGGAACACCGGATGGTTGGGCAGCCCTTGGCCCACGCCCTCTTCCTCGCCGAGAGGTGTGAAGGCCTGGGAGCGGTCGGGAACGCGCTCGCCTTCGCCCGGGCAGCGGAGGCGGCACTGGGCGTGGTGGTGGAGCCGGCGGCGGAGGTGACCCGATGTCTGGCCCTGGAGTTGGAGCGCATCTACAACCACGTCGGGTCCGTGGCCGCCCTGGGGGCCGCCACCGGACTCATCGTGGGTCAGTCCGAGGCGGAGGTCCTCCTGGAGGACTGCCTTCGGCTCAATGCCAGGGTGTTCGGCCATCGCTATCTGTTCAATCTCATTGAGGTTGGTGGGATCAGGCGCGGCGCCGACCTAACGGCCCTGGACGCCGGACTCGATTTGCTTGAGGCCAGGTACGAATCCCTGGTGGCGGGACTTTTGGCCACCAACTCTTACGTGGATCGGCTTGAGGGCGCGGGCATGATCACCGGCGACACCGCGCATCGCCTGGGGTTGGTCGGGCCTGTGGCTCGGGCCGCGGGTGTGCTGACTGACCTGCGCCATTCCCAGGTTACGCCGGGTACTTCGTATGTAGGGTTTCGGCAGGCGCAAGAGCAGACGGGTGACTGCCTGGCCCGGATGCTGGTTGGGGTGACCGAGGTGAGGGAATCCCTGCGTCTCGTGCGTCACTGGGTGCGGTCCGGAATCCCACTACAGGATGACTGGCCCGGCCCGGTGCCAAGGCCGGTGCCAAGCCCAGGGCCTGCGGCTGGCCCAGTGGTAGGACTGGGCTGGGCCGAGACCTGCCGTGGGGAAGCGCTCGTTCACCTCGAGGTGCAGAGTGGGCGGGTGGCCTTTGCCCGTCTGCGGCCGGCGGCGACACGCAACTGGCGGGCGTTCGACGATGCCCTGCGGGCCCGCAATGTGTTCACGGACGTGCCCATCGTGGAAGCCAGCTTCTGGCTGACGGTGGCGGGCTTCGCGCGCTGATGGCCCTGTGGACCCTCAGAGGCGCTCGCCGGGGAATCGTCACGACTCGATTCCCGAGCCGCTCCGAGCCGGAGGCGGCCGGCTGGCCAGCGCCACCCCTGTTCCGAGATGGTGAGATCGGAATCGACCTCGCGCTCCAGATGGCGGCAGCGTGTCCCAGCTCCGCTCTAGAGGTCGCCGGGGCGCAGCTGCGCCTGGATCTGGGCAGGTGCACCGCCTGTGGCCGCTGCCTGGAGCTGGCGCAGCAGTTCGGCCGCCGCCGTTCCGAGGCGCTGCTGGCGACCCGCCACCAGGAAAGTCTGGTGGTCAACTACCTCCTGGGAGATGTGAAGTGACCCCAACAAGCCGCGGTCTGGGCGCCCCCCCGCCACTCGATGCGGTCACTGGGGATCTGGACGCCGCCGCCGAGGTCCTGCGGGAGCGTTGCCAGGCGGTCCTGCACCGCAGCCTTCACATCCGCACGGTGGACACGGGGTCCTGTGGAGCTTGCGAGTCGGAGGTGCGGCTGCTGTCGTCCCCTTACTACGACTTCCATCGCCTTGGCCTCTTCTTCACCCCCACCCCGCGCCATGCCGACTGCCTGCTGGTTACCGGTCCGGGCTGTCGAGCGATGGACCATGCGTTGCTCAGCGCCTACCAAGCCATGCCGGCTCCCAAGGTGGTCGTGGCGGTGGGGGCGTGCCCGCTGGGTGGGGTCTTCGGCGCTGACCGCTATACGCGAGGGGCGCTCACTGACCTGCTTCCCGTCGACGTGGTCGTGCCTGGGTGTCCCCCCAGTCCGCTGGCCCTCATCCACGGACTGCTTCTGGCCCTGGGCCGGATTGAGGAGCGCATCAGCCTGCCGGGGGGCGAGTCATGAGCTTGGGGCTCGAACTGGGATTGACCGCCGCCGGCGCCTGGGGCGCCGCCCTCATGGCGGCGGCGGGGGCCCATTGGCGCATCGGTCTGCGGGCGTGCTGCTGGCTGTCCGCCCTGGGAGGGGCACTGGCGGTCGCCTCCGGCATCGCCGTGATCATTTCGGGTCGCGAGGGCACGCTGACCCTGGAAAGGGGGTTGGCCGGCAGCCTGGTGCTCCGCACCACCCCCTTGGCCGCAGTCTTTATGATCGCCCTGGGGTTGGTC
>JAJYWT010000099.1 GCA_021791345.1 bacterium | reverse complement strand
CCCGAGTGCAGGTCCTCGGTGGCCCCCGTCACCTCCACGGTGAGGCCGACCAGCCCCTTGGACCCCAAGGAGATCGATGGCTCGTTGGGCCGCCACATCGCGCCGTCCGCGGAGACCACCAGGGAGGCGCGGAGATCCCCGGCCCGGTCCCGGACGAACTCCGCCAGGTTGGGGCTCCCGATCTCCTCCTCCCCCTCGATCAGGAAACGGACGTTGAGGGGCAACCGACCCTCCTGCTCCAGGAAGGCCTGCACCACCTTGAGGACCATGTAGACCGGCCCCTTGTCATCGGAGACGCCGCGGCCGCGCACCACCTCGCCCTCCCTGGTGAGTGCAAACGGCGGCGACAGCCACTCTCGGAGATCGCCGGTGGGCTGGACGTCGTAGTGGCCATAGATGAGCACGGTCGGTGCCGACGACCGCTCCAGCCACTCCCCCACCACCACCGGATGTCCGGTGCCAGCCTCCACCCTCCCGTTGACCGCAGCCAGCTGGGACGCCAGCCACTCCGCGGCCTGCCTCATGGTCTTTGGATCCGCGTCCCGGCTCACGCTGGGGATCGCCACATACTCGGCGAGCTCGGGCAGGTAGGCCTGGGGGTCGGAGCTAAAAGAGAGCACTGCCGCCATCGATCGAGAGCGTCTGGCCGGTAATCCAGGAGGACTCCTCGGCGCAGAAGAAGCGAACTCCATGGGCGATGTCCTCGGCCCTGCCCAGGTGCCCGACCGCGATACCCTCGAGCACTCGGGCCTGGCCCTGCTCTCCGTAGCTGTCCCACTGCGCCTGGCTGGTGGGATTCGAAAGGATGAAGCCCGGGGCGATGCAGTTGACCGTGATTCCGAAGCGCCCCAACTCGTGCGCCATCTGGCGGGTGAAGCCGATCTGCCCCGCCTTGGCCGAGGCGTAGGCCTGGATCCCCGTCAGGCTGATGCTCCGGCCCGCTCCGGAGGAGATGTTGACGATCCGTCCCCAGCCTCTCAGCTTCATCCCGGGCACCACCGCCCGGGTGCAGTGAAAGGCGCCCGTCAGATTCGCGTCGACCACCGCATGCCACTGCTCGTCCGTGATCTCCTCCAGGGGGGCGAAGGTCTGCCCACAGACGCCACCGGCGTTGTTCACGAGGACGTCGACCCTGGGGAGCGATCGGAAGAACCGAGCGACCTGGGCGGAGTCGGTGACGTCGACCTGATCTTTGTCGATGCCATGGACCACCATCCCGTCGGCGCTCAGCCCGGCCGCGATCGCGGCTCCGATGCCGTGGGCGACCCCGGTCACCACCGCCACCTTGGGCTCATCCACACTCACTGTGCGCCCTCCCATCTATTGAATTAAGGCCGTGTCCCGTCGCCCGCCGCTCACCCCGGCCCAGGATTGTAGACGCGCCCCGCCAGCCGTCGGGGCAGCCGCCCGCACCGTGGCGGGGATACGAGCACGGCCAAAGTTCCCATCCCATGGTCATCCGAGCAGCTGCGCCACCACCTTCGAAACCGCGGCGACGGGGATAAATACAACCCCCGAGACGTCTGCGACCACCAGATCCCCGGGCCGTACCTGGACTCCACCGCAGCAGATCGGCGAGTTGATCGCGGAGGCCTCCAGCCGGCCCACCCCCCGCCGCGGACCGAAGGCTCGCGACCAGACCGCAAGCCCCGAGCCGACCAGCTCGTCCAGGTCGCGGATTCCCCCGTCCACGATCGCGCCGCTCACGCCCGCGGCGGCCAGCGCCCTGGCCCCGTCGCCCCCGAGGACCGACCAGTCTTGCCGGGGCGGAGACGACACCACCAGCACGTCGGCGTGCACGGCCATCGCAGCGGCGGTGTGGTGAGCCAGGCGACCCGCCGGGGAACCGGATGAATCCTGCTCCGGCAGATAGGCCAGCGTCAGGGCGTGCCCGACCAGGGTCTGCGGACCCAGACGATGGAGGACGGCACCGGCATCGACGGCCGTGACGAATCCCATGCCGTCGAGGATGTCGCTCACTTCGCTGGTAACCGACGTGATCCGGGCCAGTCGCTCGATGGTGTCCCGGCTCAGGCGTGCGAAATCGGGCACGGGCCCCGTCGGCGGCCGGTACCATCCCACCCTCTCAGCTGCAGCTGGCTCAGCCACCCTCACCCGGCCGCCACGCCTCCTCCAGCATTCTGAGGACGTTGCCGCCCGCCGCTAGGTGAATGTCCGGATCGCTGTAGCCGTGCACCACCAGCCAGCGCACGATGTTGGGGAGGGTCTCCGCGGGGCTCTCCAGCCCATCAACGTAGGGGACCCGCTCGATGGGCAGGGAAGATGGGGGCAGCTGCTGGCCGAAACGCTCCGCCATCACCCGGTGGAGGCCGACGTGGTCGCCGAAGAGGGTGTCCGGACCGAAGCCGACGTGCTCCAGCCCCACCAGCTCACAGCAGTATTCGAAGTGGGCCATGTAGCTGTCGATCGAGTGCCGGGGATGCTCTCTGGTGAGGGTGGTGTGGGGCGCGGCCTCGATGCCGATGACCCCGCCCGACTCGGCGCAGGCGCGGATCACATCGTCGGGCTTCATCCTGGCGGTGGGCCAGAGCGCGCGAGCACCGGCGTGGGATATCGAGACCGGTTGGGAGCTGGCATTGATCGTGTCCAGGGTCGTGCGATCACCGGCGTGGGAGCAGTCGATCAGGATCCCCAGCTGGTTCATCCGCCGCACCGCGCGACGGCCGAATGCGGTCAGCCCCGCGTCCGACCGCTCGCCGAGGCCGCTGCCCAGCAGATTCGCCTCGCTGTAGGTGACGCCGATGGAGCGGATCCCGAAGCCATAGAGGATGTCCAGACGGTCGAGCTCGTTCTCGATCGGCGCGGCCGATTCGATCGCCAGCACCAACCCCAGCTGCCCGTTTTCACGGGCACGGTCGAGGTCGGCCAGGCGGTGGATCACGGTGACGTAGTCCTGGTGGGCGATGTCGCAGAGGCGCATGCCCAGATCCACCAGGGTGTCCTCCCACTTCCAGCCCGACAAAGACGTGATCTGCCCCTCCCCGTCCGCGAGGTTGTCGAACACGGCGTCGAGGCCGGAGCGGCTGAGCCCCAGATAGCCGGTGAAGTCGCGCCCGTGACGGCGGTACTCGAAGAGTTGGTCGATGTCCTTGGGCATGACCGAGGGGTGGTCGTGCAGGGAGATGATCGGGCCCTCCTCCAGCAGACGCTGCACCCGCTGCTCCTGCTCGGGCGTGGTCGCCACCCCGGCGGAGGGCACCCGGTCGAGCTCCTCCGCCAGGTCGAACTCCCGGTAGTCCACCCCGGGCTCTAGGTACTGGTAGGAGCGATAGCCCCTGTAGGCCGCCGCCTTGCGCGCCCGGTCCCGCGCCGCAGGCCCCTCCTGGCTCACGTGAGCATCACCTTGATCGCCCGCCGCTCGGACATCGCCCGATAGGCCTCGGCGACCTCTGCCAGCGGCAGTGACATGTCGAACACCGGGCTGGGATCGTAGCCGCCCTCGACAATCCTCGCGATCAGGTCGGGCAGGTAGTGCCGCACCGGTGCCACTCCCGCGTGGACCCGGAGGTGGTGGCGGAACAGATCGAAAAGAGGCAAGGAGGGGGTGGTGTGGGGTACGCCCACCGCTCCGATGGTGCCGCCCTCTCGGGCCATCCCTACCGCCATCTCCCAGGACTCCGGAGTCCCCACGGCCTCGACCACGTGCCGGGCGCCCAGCCCCTGGGTCAGATCCCGGACCAGGCTCACCGCCTCCGGGCCGCGCTCCGCGATCACCTCGGTGGCCCCGAAGGAGCGCCCGACAGCCTGCCGGGTGGGGTTGCGACTCATCAGGATCACCCGCTCGGCACCCAGGATCGAGCGCGCGCCGAGCACCGCACACAACCCCACCGCTCCGTCACCGATGACGACCACGGTCGAGCCCGGCGCGGTGTCAGCCAGGACCGCGCCATGCAGGCCGGTGGCCGCCACGTCGGTCGCCGCCAGTAGCGCCGGCAGCAGCCCCTCTGTGGTCGGCGACAGGCCGCCCGGGACCGCGACCAGGGTCCCGTCGGCCTGGGGAACCCGGACCGCCTCCCCCTGCCCCCCGTCGGTGCCGGGCGCCCCGAAGGTGCCCCCGTTCACGCAGGATGTCTGGATTCCGTCGCGGCAGGCTGGGCAGGTGTTGTCGCTCCACTGAAAGGGTGCCACCACCAGATCTCCGACCGAGATCGTGGAGACCTGAGACCCCACCTCCTCGACCAGCCCCAGGAACTCATGGCCGAGCCGTGCCGGCACGGCGCGCTGGATGACTCCCCGGTAGGCCCACAGGTCCGACCCGCAGACACACGAACGCAACACGCGGACCACGGCGTCGGTGGGCTCGACCAGCCTGGGATCGGGGACCTCCTCCACCGTGACCTGTCCGGCACCTCGGTAGATCGCAGCTTTCATGCATCGGCTCCTGAGACTGCCACGGGCTCACGACGGGGGACTTCCAGCATACGTTCCACCAAGTGGGCGTCGGCCAGGAGTTGGCGGTCCGAGCCAAAGCCGGCGACCAGCTGTAGGCCGATCGGCAGCCCCGCCTCAGACCAGCCGCCGGGAAGCACCAGCGCTGGGGCTCCGATCACGTTGAAGACGCCGGTGAAGGCGCCCTCGTCGCGCCCCTCCGGCGTGTCGACCGGCGGTGTGGTGGCAGGGGCGACGAACGGGACTGCGGGTGTCAGCAGCACATCGACCTTGCCCAGCTCCGCCGCCGCCGCCGGCAGGAGCCGCTCCCGAGCAGCCAGGGCCAGCCCGTGAACGCGCTCCTCGGCGCCGACGGCCGCCCGGAGCAGGCGCAGGGTCTCAGGCCCGTAGTGCGCCGGATCGGAAAGCACCCGCTGGGCGTGAACCCGCCCCGCCTCGAAGAGGAATATGTCATCGAAGAGGGATCCCAGCTCGCGGAACGGGTGAGCAGGGATCGCGACCAGGTCACAGCCGGCATTGGCCAGAGCACGCAGAGCACCGGAGACCACGGCATCCACCTCGGGGTCGAGGTGCACCTCGGCCATACCGCTCTCGAAGTACCCGATCCGCAGCCGCTGCTTGCGGGCCGCCGCCGGCCCGGGCCGGAGAGCCGCGAACAGGAACTCGGCGGCCGGGACATCCCGCGCCAGGATGCCGACGTCGTCCAGCGACGGCGCCAGCGGCTGGACCCCGGTCGAGCTCAGCGCCAGATGTGACGGCTTGAGCCCGACCACCCCGCAATACGAGGCGGGAATGCGCACCGACCCACCGGTGTCGGTGCCGAGCGCGAGATCGCAGACGCCCGCCGCCACCACCGCCGCGGAGCCCCCGCTGGAGCCCCCCGCGGTTCTGGTCAGGTCGTACGGGTTCAGGGTCTCAGGGACCTGCGGGTGGGTCGCCCCCGCGGCGTACTCCAACATCGCGGTCGTGCAGAAGACGTCGGCGCCCAGAGTGCGCAGCTGGGCAACCACGGCGGCATCCTCAGGCTCCGCCGGACCGGCCATCGCGCTGGGATTGCCATTGCCGCGGGGCAGCCCGGCGACGCTGAAGATGTCCTTGACCGCCACCGGGTGGCCCAGGAGCGGGCCCCCGGGCGCCCGCCGGGGCGCGGAAACCAGGCGCACCACCGCCTGCAGCGGCCGACCCAGGCGCTCGGCCCGCTCCAGCGCCGCCAGCAACTTCAGATTGGGAACCTCGCAGGACCGCTCACCCCGCTCGATCGCGTGGATGAGCGCTGTGGTGTGTTGGGTGAGCGGCCCCCGCAGCGCACCAAGCTGTCCATCCACCTCGGTGGGGCGATGGCGCACCACCAGGTCGCGGTAGATCCCGCTGTGGGACTTGGCGCTCTGGCGATTGAACTCCGCCAGGCGCGGGAGCGACCCCTCCAGGTCGCCGGGCTCGAAGCCGTCGAAGCCCTCCGGCGTCACCGGCGCCTGGGCCAGCACCTCCCGGGCCACCGCCAGCATCAGCGGCCGCCACTCCGGTTGCTCCAGTGAGTCCGCGATGGAGAGGTCCGAGACCGCCCCGGCGAAGAGCATCGCCCCGTATGCCTCCTTGCCCCAGAGGTAGCCGAGGATGTTGTCCGTGGCCTGGGCGTAGGGCAGCGCGGCCACCAGCTCCCGGACCCTCGGGGTGATGCCCCGACCGGGCAGCTCACCCACCCGGAAGGTGCCGATGTTGCCCTGCATGATCCGGCCCGGGGCGATCAGGTCGGCGCCGAAGTTCACAAAGCTCAGGATGACCGAGTCCTCGCCCACCACGGCGACCAACACCTCATTGTTCAAACCGTTCTGGAAGCTGACCACGTAGCCATCGGCGGCGAGCCTGCCTCTGAGGAGCTCGGCGGCCGAGGCCGTGTGCTGGCTCTTGACGGCGATCGCCACATGGTGAAGCTGCGCGGGCAGGTCCTGGGGAGTCACCGCCCGCGCCGGCACCGTGAAGTTGACGACCGGTCCCTCGATCGTGAGGCCGTGGGAGTTGATGGCGTTCACATGCTCCACATCGCTGTCACAGAAGAGGATCTCGTGACCCGCGCGCAGCATGTGCGCACCGATGGTCCCACCGATCGCACCGGCGCCGATGATTGTCAACTGCAACGGATGCCCCTTTCCGACTCGGGTCTGCTGGCCCACCCTGGCCGCGGGCATGAGCGCTGAGCCCCCACTTCGGTTCCTCGCTGCTTCATCCCTGATCACCGGGGCGGACGACATCCGGCGGCAGGGTCGGGATCGTGCGGAAGCGGCGCCCATGCCGGGCCCGACCTGCATCGACCAGGCAGGCTTGCAGCCGCTCCGCCGCAACCCGGTGCGAGCGCGGACCCCTCACCCGACCGCCACCGGCCCCGATGGCTGACGGTCGACGGTGGTCACCAACCGGCCGGCACGGATCACCACATCGACCTGCTGCAGAAGGGCGACGTCCGAGAGTGGATCGCCCGGGCATGCGATGAGGTCGGCGCACCTCCCCGGCCCGATCTCGCCGACCTCCCCGCTGAGCCCCAGCATCTCCGCCGCGACCACGGTGGCGCTCCGGACCGCCTCGGCCGGGGTCAGGCCCAAGCCCACCAGCAGCTCGAGCTCGCGCGCCTGGTTGTGCTCATCCCAGTAGAAGGCACCGACGTCGGTGCCAAGGGCGACCCGCACCCCGGCGCGCCGGCAGTTTTCGAACGAGGTCCGGGGTTGCTCCCGCAGCGCCAGCAGCGTGGGCACCAGATAGATCCCGCGCTCGGCCATCGCTTCGGCGGTCTCGGGCCGGATCGCATTGCCATGCTCGACGGAGTCGACCCCCGCCGCGACCGCCATGTCGGTGCCCGTGGCGGCCATGGCGTGGGCCGCGACCCGCACCCCCTGCTCGTGGGCGGTCTCCACAATGGTGTTCAGCTCAACCTGGGTCCACGGTGGAGGCGAGTCCGGATACCCGGCGGGGTCGAGCCCCATCCGACTGCCGGCGGTCGCGTACACCTTGATCCAGTCAACACCGCGAGCGATCTGCCGGCGCACCTCGCGTCGGCACCCCTCGGCACCATCGCACTCGGCGACCCCGACCGGGAAGCTCCAGTCGTCACGGTAGTTCGAGATTGGATAGGCGTGCGTGGCGCCGATCGCCGGGCCCGCCGCCTGCAGTCGCGGCCCGGCCACAACCCCCTCCTCGACCGCAGCCCGGAGAGCCACATCCCCGAAGCCGGCTCCCTCGGTCCCCAGATCACGCAAGGTGGTGAAGCCGTGCCGGAGGGCGATTCCCAGCGCGCGCACCGCACGCGCCACCCGGTGGGCCGGGTCCTCAGCCAGGATCTGGGTCGCGTACTCCTGCTGATCGTGATTCCCCTGAAGAAAGATGTGGGTGTGGGTGTCGATCAGCCCGGGGAGCAGGCTCCTCTCGCCCAAGTCGGACACGGGAACACCGGTCGGCGCTGACCGCGTCACCTCCAGGATCCGATCCCCCTGGCAGATGACAACCACCCCCTCGAGCCAGGTGGAGGCGGAAGCGTCAAGCACCCGCCGAGCCCTTACCGCCCAGGGGCGGTCGGGGCCGCGCACCTGGCTGTCGGCGGGCTTCCGACCGGCTGTCACCACGGCCACCACCCGTCACTCCCCTGCGATAGCCGATGCGGCGAGCGCGTGACCGAGCTCCGTGAGCCGCGGTCCAGCTCCGCCCTGGACCCCGGGCGGAGCGTGGGCGGGAGGGCCGTGTTGGGTGGAGCCGAGCCGGGGCGGGCCGCAGTCGCCAACGGGGTCACCCGGGTCACCCCAGCGAGTACTGCTGCGGGTAGATGATGTCGAAGGGATCCTGCGGCACCAGACCGCGCAGGTCGCTCTTGTACATGGTGAGCTGGATGTTGCCCAGGGGCATGTACAGGACTGGCAGCTGCTTCGCCAGGTAGTCCTGGTAGCGGTACAGGGCGGAGATCTCGGCGGCGCTGTTGGGAGCGGTGTTGGTCGCGGCCACGTTGGCGTCATTCACAGGGGACGAGTACCCTCCGGAGTCGTCCACCGCCCCGGACACGAACAGCTCCTCTCCGGTGGGCAGGAAATCGGGACCATAGGTCCAGGTGAAGCTGAGCGCCACGTCGGCGAGATCCCAGTCGTTGCACGGCTTGGCCTGGCTGCAGCCGTCCTGGATGGTGGAGGCGACATCAGCCGTGGACTCCTGGGAGAGGGCCAGCGAGATCCCTGCCTTGGCCTTGAGGGTCGACTGCAGCGCCTCCATCTCGTTGGTCAGCTCGGGTGTGCCGCTCGAGTACAGCAGCTTGAAGTTCGCCTGCTGCCCCGCCGCGATCCCGGAACCGCACTCGCCGGTTCCCGACCCCGGGTGCTCGCAGTAGCTGGTGCCCCCGGGCTCCACCTTCCAGCCGTGGCTGCTGAGCAGGCGCACCGCCTTGGTGGGATCGTAGGGATACACCTGGCCGTGCTTCTCCAGGGGGCTCGCGAACGGGTTGGGGGGATAGGTGGGCACCGGGCCGTTGTCGATCGACCCGTAACCGGCCTGGAAATCCTTGACGTAGGCCGGCTGGTTCACCAGCGACTGCATCGCCTGGCGGAAGTAAAGCTGGTCGAAGATCGGGCCCGCCGTCTGGTTGGTGAAGTTGAAGGGGATGTAGTCGAACCCGTACCCACGCCAGGGCGAGAAGCTGTAGCCCTGCTGCTTCTCCAACGAATGCAGCTGGCCGAGATCCTGGACCGGGATGTACCCGATCGTGAGCGACCCCGAGCGCAGCGCGTCGAACTCGCTCGACTCGCTGGTGAAGGGGAGCTCCTCAAAGGCCGAGATCGTGGGCTTGGGTGATCCGGAGTACGCTCGGTTCGGGACCAGCTTGACGTAGCCGCTGGTCGTGAACTGGCTCATCCGGAAGGGGCCATCCACCACCTGCCACAGCGGGTTGGTGGCGTAGGTGGTCAGCTGCTGGGACTGACTGTTCAGATACTGGGCGACCCCCAAAGCCCCAGAGGTGGCCGTCCCGGGGTCACGCGGGACGTACTCGACCGGCGAGGTGCCGGGAAGCGGTTCCCGGGCCGCGGCGGAGGCGTCGTAGTTGCCCACGGATCCTGAGGTGGAGAGCTTGTCCCAAACCGTCTTGGGCATCGGGTACACCTGGCTCAACTCGTTGTACAGGTACCAGGTCGGGTTGTACGAGTGGTTCAGCGTCATCGTCAGGGTGTAGGTCCCGGTCTGCTGGTAGCTCACGATGTTCTCCGGGAACCCGCCGGGAACGAATCCGCCCCAGCCCGGTCCGGCCGCTCCATTGGCGCCGGTGACGGTGGGGGCATTGGGGTCGGTCGCAGCGCTCACCAGGTTCATCCAGAAGATGACGTCGGCGGCCGTGATCGGTGCGCCGTTGGACCACTCCCAGTGCTTCAAGGTGATCGAGACCACGGTGTTGTTGTCGGAGAACACCGGCGGCTTGGCAACACTGAGCTGCGGATTGAACAGAGGCTTGCCGTGGTCGCCGAACCAGTACAGCGGCAGGTACTGCTGGTTCGCGAACTGGTACAGGTTGGCATTGGACTCGTAGGCTCCGGGGAGCAGCGGGAAGATGTAGTTCGGAGGCGCACCCACCTGCTCCGCGTAGGTGACGACGCCACCCCCCGAGTGATGGGAGGTGGGGGACGTGCTGGAGCAAGCTGCCAGCAGCATGCTCGCAGCCGCGGCCACCGCCAGGGGCCGCCAAGTCGATTTCACGAACTTTCCCTTCATAAGTCCACCCTACAATGTTCCAGGCGTATGCAACATGGTTCTGGATGAGGACCAGCTCCATCGATTGTATATGGGGGGACCAGCCTGCGGCATGCAACCCTCCGCCAGCCCTGGTCGCCGGGACCGGGACAGCGGGCACCGGCTGGGCCCTGGCCTGGATGGGCGGAGCAACCAGGATCGGCTCAGCCAACCGCGAGACGGCCGGTGGGACCAGGACCTCGTCCGCTCCGGGTCACTCCCTGAGCCCCATGGGGTCCGGGAGCGCGCCGCCGGCGAGGGGAATGTGGATGCGGTCTGGGTCAGGCGCTCACGCCCCCGTCCACGAGCAGGACCGCCCCGTGCACGTAGTCGGCCTGCGGAGAGGCGAGGAATGACACCATCGCGGCGATGTCGTCTGGCTTCCCGATCCGCTGCGCGGGAACCGAACGGCGCCAACTCTCCAGAGCCTCCGGGCGGGAGGTGATCCAGTCCGCCATCGGGGTGTCGATAAGCCCCGGGCACACGCAGTTGATCCTGATCCCGTCGCGCCCGTGGTCGAGCGCCAGAGAACGGGTCAGCATCACCAGGCCGGCCTTGGAGGCGCAGTAGGCGGCGCGGTCGTGGCCGCCTCGCAGTCCCGCGGTCGAGGCCACGTTGACGACGCATCCGCTGCCGGCGGCGATCATTGCGGGAAGGAATTGCCGGCAGATGAGGAACGGACCCTTGAGGTTGACGTCGATCGTCTCGTCCCACGCCTCCTCGCTCAGCTCGGGCACGTGGTGGGTGAAGAACACCCCAGCGGCGTTCACCACCAACCAGGGGATCCCCAGAGTCTGGGCCACCGCCTGACCCAGACGGGACACCGACTCGGCGTTGGACACGTCACAGTGGAAGGCGGTGGCCCCGGCAAGTCCTGTGAGAGCCGCCCTGGCCGAGTCGAGATCCAGATCCACTCCCGCAACCCGGAAGCCGTCAGCGGCGAGCCGCCCGGCGACGGCGGCGCCGATCCCTCCGCCGGCTCCCGTGACCACGGCCACCCGGCGCGCGCCGGGCAGGGACGGCGCTGCGGGATCGCTCATGACTTCTGCCCCACAGCTGGGTGCGTACCGCGGCCAGGCCGCCACCGCCCCTGTTCAATCACCAAGAGGCACCACTCGGCGCGGCAGCGTGGCATAGGAGGACTCACCCTCCTCCCAGGCGACATAGCTGTTGCCCGGCTGGGTCGAGAGGCCCACGTGGCGGCCCCTGGCGTCGAGCGCGACCAGGTTCATGATCGGGTCGCCACCGGGCACGTCCAGCCCCCTCAGCTCCCGGATCGCCTTGTCGGCCGCCTCCTCGACCCCGAGCCCGAAGGCCAGCCCGCTCACCACGGTGTGGGCGGTCGCCCCCCGGATCGCCAGTTCTCCCCAACCGGTGCAGGCGGCGGCGCCGTAGCGGTCGTCGCAGTAGTTCCCCGCGCCTATCACCGGAGAGTCCCCCAGCCGGCCGGGGTACTTCCAGGCCCAGCCGCTGGTGCTGACCGCCGACGCGATATGGCCGGAGCGGTCGATGGCGAGGAAGTTGACCGTCCCGGCCACGTGCTCGGGATCCGCGAACAGGCTGGAGATCCGGTCCAGGAGCCGCCGCCGGGAGTCGCCGGGCGCGAGATGTCCCTCCATCCCGTCGCGCCAGACCTGGCGGGTCTCCTCGGTGAGGAGGTCCTCCGGCTCCATGCCCAGCTCCGCAGCCAGCCTCTCGGCCCCCTCTCCCACCACCATCACGTGCGGCAGCCGATCCAGCACTGCCCGGGCGATCGAGATCGGATGACGGTAGCCGCGGACCGCGCCGACCGTGCCGGCGCGGCGGGTGGCGCCGTCCATCAAGGATGCGTCCAACTCCACGACCCCCAAGAGGTTCGGGTACCCGTCGAAGCCGACCGAATGGTCGTCGGGGTTGTCCTCGACCTCCCGGGCGGCCGCCTCGACCGCGTCGAGGGCGGTGCCCCCAGAGCTCAGGATCTCCCATCCGGCTTCCATCCCGACCGATCCGTTCGCGCTAGCAATCAAGAGCATCTGGTGTTTCTCCAATCGCCTGCCGTTGGTCCGACCTCGCCCGCAGCCGCATCTACCCGAGACGATAGAACTGCGGGAAGAACTGGTTGCCAATCCCCTGCGGCACCAGGCCGTGGAGATTGCGCTTGTACAGGGTCAGCTGCACCAGTCCCGCGGGCTGCTCGACCATTGGCAGATTCTCACTGATGAAGTTCTCGTACTGAAACAGGTCACGGAGCTCGGATGCGTAGTTGGGCGCCGTGTGGGTGGCGGCGATCAGCCGGTCTGCGGTGGCATTCGAATAGTCCCCGGGATTGGTTCCGGCGCCGGTCGCGTACAGCTGCCCGCCGGTGGGAAGGTAGTCGGGAGAGTATGAATAGCCTCCCGCTGCGGTGAACACCCCCATCGACCACGTGTTGCAGGGAGTCTTCGGACTGCAACCATTGAACAGGATGCTGGCGAGCGACGCCACGCTGACCTGCTTCAGCGTGAGGTCGATCCCGGCCACCTTCTGGGTCACTGACTGCAGGGCCTCCATCTCATTGGTGAGCGCGGTCACGCCCGAGTCGTAATAGAGAGTGAGGCTCGCAGATTGGCCCTTGGCGATGCCGGCCCCGCAGTCGGCCGGGCCGGAGCCGGCGCGCACGCAGGAACTGGTGCCACCCGGCACGACGTCCCAACCATGCGCTCGCAGCAGGGCCACGGCGCGAGCGGGGTCATAGGGGTACAGCGGCTTGCCAGCCTCCAGCGGAGAGAGGAACGGATCTCCCGATGGATACAGCGGCACGGGTCCGTTGTCGACGAAGCCATAGCCGCCTAGAAAGTCTCTGATCCACTGCCCCTGGTTGACCAGGGACTGAAAGGCTTGGCGGAAGTAGAGCTGGCCCACCATGGGGCCGGTCCGCTGATTGGTGAAGTTGTAGGGAAAGAATCCGGTGCCGTAGTTGTACCACGGGCTGAAGTTGTAGCCGTCCTTGGCTTCCAAGGCGGCTCTCTGAGCGAGGTCCTGGGTGGGCAGGTAGCCGACCGTCAGCGCCCCGTTCTCGAGGGAATTGAACTCGGCAGAATCCGAGGTGTATGGCAGCTCCTCGAGCGCCGCTATCGTCGCCTTGGGATACCCCGAGTAGCTCTTGTTGGGAACGAACTTGACGAACCCGGAGGTGGTGAACTGAGTGAGGGCGAAGGGCCCGTCCACCACCTTCCACAGTTGGTTGGTGGCATAGGACGCGAGGTCCTGTGACTGCAGGTTCAGAAACTGGGCCACCCCGAGGGCACCGCTGGTGGCCGTGCCCGGGTCAGCGGGCACGTACCACCCCGGCGAAGTCCCCGGGAGCGCGACGCGGGGTTGCGCCGAGGCGTCGTAGTTGCCAACCGTCCCTTGGGCTGACAATTTGTCCCATACCGACTGCGGCATGGGAGTGATCTGGCTGAGTTCGTTGTACAAGAACCAGGTGGGGTTGTACGAGCCATTCAGGTTCAGCAGCAGCGAGTACGTCCCGGTCTGCCGATAGCTGACAACGTTCTGGGGAAACTGACCTGGGACCTCATTGCCCCATCCCGGTCCCGGCGCCGAGGTGCTCCCGACCGAGGGCGCCTTGGGGTCGGTGGCCGCGCTCAGCAAGTTGAGCCAGAAGATCACGTCGCGAGCTGTGAGTGGGGCCCCGTTGGACCACGCCCAGTGCTTCAAGGTGATGGACACGACGCGGTTCCCATCCGAGAACACAGGCGGTTTGGCGATGCTGAGCGCCTCGTCGAAGCCGGGCTTGCCGTAGACATCGAACTGATACAGCGGCGGATACATGAAGTTGTCGAAGCCGAACAGATTGGTGTTGCCGAAATAGCTGCCCGACATCAACGGGAAGATGTAGTTGGGTGGAGCCCCTGGGGATTCGGCGATGGTGACCACGCCACCGTTTGCCGATGGCCTCGGGGTGGTGCCGCCAGCACAGGCGGTGACTCCGATCATGGCCACAACCGCCAGGGCAATTGGCCGCCAGGTAGCTGCTGTCCGCGGAAGTCGCATCGCCCCTCTCCTTGTCGTTCCGCACCTGGCGAGCCACCGAAGGCCAAGGGGCCGCAGTCAACTTGCCGTTTGTCCAGGCATTCTACTGGTGCAATGGTTGTCAGTCAAATCCACTCGGCAGATCGCAGTACTTATGGAGTGCGCTACCGATATTTAACCTTCCGTTTGCCCGGATCAGATGGCGGGGGACGCCCGGCGTCAATCCCCACCCTCCGCCCGACGGCCGGGGTCGGAACGGGGCGGCGTCGACGGGGTGGGCCGTCGCGAACTCAGGATGCCGGCGACGGGGCACCGGCCAGTCGGCGGCCGCTGTCCGACCCAGAGCCGCCCCAAGACGAGAGCCTAAGTTCGCGAAGCACCCTCATCGCGACGCCCGCAGACCGCACGCCAACCTTGAACCGATTGGGGGTGGCCGGCCCGAGGGCACCGCCAAGCCTGTCTGCAACCGTGGCGGTCGCCTGGCGACACCCGGTTGTCACTGGGCCTGCGGGGCGAAGCCGTGAGAGCCGACGGCCCGGGCCGAGGACCGCCCTGGCAGCCGGGGTGAACACAAGGTCCCACCCCGGCTGCCGCCGTGGTCGAATCAGCTGGAGAAGTAGTACTCCTGCGGGTAGATGATGTCGTAGACGTCCTGGGGAACCAGGCCCTTGAGGTTGCTCTTGTACATGGTCAGCTGCAGGGGCACCTCGGGCAGCCAGACGGCCGGCAGCTGCCGCGCCAGGAAGTTCTGATAGCGGATCAAGGCGGCGGTCTCCGCACTCGCCGACGGCGCGGTGTGGGTCGCCCTGATGTTGGCGTCGTTGGTGGGGTTCGAGTAGTCGCCGCCGTTGCTCCCGCCGCCGGTCGCGAACAGCTCCCCTCCGGTGGGGAGATAGTCCGGCGAATAGGTCCAGCCTCCCAGCCAGTTCGCCATCTCCCAGTCCTTGCAGGGGGTGGCGATGGTGCAGTTGTTGAAGGCAGTCCCGATCACCTGGGAGAAGGGGGCGGTGGTCAGGGTGAGGTGGATGCCGGCCTTGGATTGCACCGTCGACTGCAGGGCCGCCATCTCGTTGGCGGCCTCCACACTGCCGGTTGCGTACAGGAGGGTGAAGTTCAGCTTCTCATTGGCGCTGATCCCGGCTCCGCACTCGCCTGTCGAAGTCCCGGGCTTGGAGCAGTAGCTGACCCCTCCCGGAACCACGGTCCAGCCGTTGTCCCTGAGCAGCGACACCGCCTTGCTGGGGCTGTATGGATACACCTGTCCGTTGGCCTCCAGGGAGCTCTCGTCGGGATTGTGGGGTGGGTAGATCGGCACCGGACCGTTCTCGACCTGGCCGATGCCGCCGTCGAATTCCTTGATGTACTCGGGCTGGTTGACCAGCGACTGGAACGCCTGCCGGAAGTACAGCTGCTTGAAGATGGGGCCGACTGTGGGATTGGTGTAGTTGTACGGAAAGTACACGAACCCGAACCCGTACCAGGGGCTGAAGGAGTAACCCTGTTGCTTTTCCAGGCTGGCCTTCTGGCTGAGATCCTGGGTCGGGATGTAGCCGATCGTGAGCGCCCCGCTGCGCAGCGCGTTGAACTCGGCGGTGTCGCTGGTGTACGGCTCCAGCTCGAAGGCGCTGATGCGAGGCTTGGGGCTGCCCGAGTAGGCCCGGTTGGGGATGAACTTGGCAAAGCCGGTGGTGGTGAACTGGCTCAGCTTGAAGGGCCCGTCAACCACCTTCCAGAGGGGGTTGGTGGCAAAGGTGCTGGGATCCTCCGATTGGCTGTTGAGGAACTGGGCGACCCCCAGCGCCCCGCTGGTGGCGGTCCCCGGGTCGGCCGGGACGTACCACGAGGGCGAGGTGTTGGGAAGCGTCACCCGGGCCTGGGCAGCCTGGTCGTAGTTGCCCACGGTGCCGGCGGCCGAGAGCTTGTCCCAGGCCTGCTGCGGAAGCGGGAACACCTGGCTCAGCTCGTTGTAGAGATACCAGGTGGGGTTGTAGGAGGCGTTCAGCCGCAGCGACAGGCTGTAGGTGCCGGTCTGGGTGTAGCTCACCACGTTCTGGGGAAACGCCCCCGGAACCGCCGCTCCCCATCCGGGCCCCGGAGCGCTGCTGCTGCCCACCGACGGCGCCTTGGGATCGGTGACCGCGCTCAGCAGATTGAGCCACATGATGACATCGCGGGCGGTCACAGGGGTGCCGTCCGACCACTGCCAGTGCTTCATGGTGATGCTCACCACCTGGTTGTTGTCGCTGAACTTGGGCGGGTTGGCGATGCTGAGCCCGGGATTGAAGACCGGCTTGCCCGCGTCGCCGAACCAGTAGAGCGGCAGGTACATGAAGTTGGAGAACTGGTAGAGGTTGGCGTTGGCGAAATAGGGCCCGCTCATCATCGGGAAGATGTAATTCGGCGGCGTCGCCGGCAATTCGGCGAAGGTGACGGTGCCTCCACTGGTCGGCTTGGGGGTGGCGCTGGTCCCGCCACAGGCGGCCACCAAGAGGGTCACGGCCAGCGCCACGGCCGCGGTCCGCAGCAGGGTAAGGGTGCCCGGTCTGATCATGCGCGCCCACCTCCTGGGCCAGTTAAATGTGCTGCGCTGCGGGCGCACTCACGCCCTGCCGCGGCAGCGATTGGTGCACAACCATACCAGCCCCGGGTGGCGCTGCGCCGCCCGGCTCTCCCAGCGGCTCCGCCCCCGGAGGAACCGCCTTCACCGGTGTGCAGGGAACCCCAGCGCCTCCCCGGCTGCTCGCGGCATGCCGGAGCGAGCGCCACCCTGGCGGCCTTCGGCGACGCTGGATCGGCGGGGAAGGACTGGGCAATCGGGGCGGGTCCGGTCACGCGTCACCGCGCAGCGGGGGATGGGACCGGTCAACCGCCGAAGTAGTAGTCCTGCGGGTAGATGATGTCGAACACGTCCTGCGGGACCAGGCCCTTCAGGTTGCTCTTGTACATGGTGAACTGCAGCGGGGTGTCGGGAAGAAACAGCACCGGAAGGTTGCGGGCCAGGTAGTCCTGGTACTTGAACAGCGCCTTGGTCTCGGCCGAGGCGGAGCTGGCCACGTGGGTCTCGTGGATGTTGGCGTCGTTGGTGGGGCTGGAGTAGTCGCCGGCGTTGCTGGATGAGCCGGTCGCGAACAGCTCGCCGCCGGTCGGCAGGTAGTCCGGGGAATAGGTCCATGCGATCCCCGCCACGATGGTCCAGCCCCGGCAGGGATGGGCGTAGCTGCAGCTGTTGAACATGGTGCTGATCACCTGGTTGAACGGCTCCTGGGAGATGCTCACGTCGATGCCCGCATGCAGCTTCCAGGTCGACTGCAGCGCCTCCATCTCGTTGGTGGTGGTGACACTGCCGCTGGTGACCAGCAGGGGAAGGCTCGCCGCCTGGTGCAGGCTGATGCCGGCTCCGCACTCACCGGGGCCGGTGCCCGGGTGGGCGCAGTAGCTGGTCCCGCCAGGTTCAACGCTCCAGCCGTGGTCCCTGAGCAGGGTGACGGCTCGCGTTGGCGAGTACGGATAGATCAGGCTCCTGGCCTCAAGTGGGCTCTCATCCGCATTCCCCGGCGGATAGGTGGGCACGGGCCCGTTCTCGAGGTTGCCGTACCCGGCGTCGAAGTCCTTGATGTCCTGCGGCTGGTTGATCAGCGACTGCAGCGCCTGGCGGAGGTACAGCTGGCGCAGCAGCGGCCCGCTGGTGGGATTGGTGAAGTTGAGCGGGAGGTAAACGAAGCCGAACCCGTACCAGGGGGCGAAGGAGTAGCCCTGGCAGCGCTCCAGCGCCGCCTTCTGGGGTAGGTCCTGGACCGGCACGTAGCCGATGGTGAGGCTGCCCGTGCGCAGGGCGTCAAACTCGGCGGTGTCACTGGTGAAGGGCTCCTCGACGAAGGCGGATATGGTGGGCTTGGGAGTGCCGGAGTAGCCCTTGTTGGGCACCATCTTCACGTAGCCGGACGAGGTGTACTGGCTGAGCCGGAAGGGACCGTCGACCACCTGCCACAGCGGATTGGTGTCGTAGCTCGCGGAGTTCTCAGACTGGCTGTTGAGGAACTGCGCCACCCCGAGCGCGCCGCTGGTGGCGGTGCCGGGATCGGCCGGGATGTATGAGTTCGCCGGAAGTCCCGCGGAAACCGGCGCCGGCACCCGAGCCTCCGCGGAGGCGTCGTAGTTTCCGACCGCCCCCGCAGCCGACAGCTTGTCCCAGGCAAAGCGCGGCAGGGGGAACACCTGGCTCAGCTCGTTGTAGAGGAATCAGGTGGGGTTGTAGGACGCGTTGAGCTTCATGGTGAGGATGTGAGTGCCCGTGGCCGCATACGAAAACACGTTCTCAGGCAAGCCCCCGGCCACCGCCGCTCCCCAGCCGGGACCGGGCAGGCTCGTGCTCCCGAGCACCGGGGCCTTGGGGTCGGTGGCAGCGCTGAGCAGGTTCATCCACATGACCACGTCGCGGGCGGTGATGGGATGCCGGGTCGACCACCGCCAGTGCTTGAGGGAGATGTCCACCACGGTGTTGCCGTCGGTGAAGATGGGGACATTGGCGATGCTGAGCTGACGGTTCAGCACCGGCTGGCCGTGGTCCCCGAACCAGTAGAGCGGCAGGAAGAACTCATTGGAGAACTGGTAGAGGTTCTGGTTGCCAAAGAAGGCGCCAGGCATCATCGGAAATATGTAGGTGGGCGTGTCGGCGGGCAGCTCCGCGAAGGTGACCGTCCCGCCGCGCACGGTGTGAGCCGGAGCGGTGTTGCCGCAAGCCACGACCAGCAGCGCCACCCCCAGGATTACGGGGGCGAGCCGCCCCGCCGGGCGCAGGCGCGGCCTCCAGCCGAAGGGGACGCCCCGCGTACGCAACATGGGCGGACGCTACCAGAACCTGCCAGAAGCCCACCGTCCCCCAAAAGGATGAGATCCTGCCCGGGGACAGCCTCAGGAGGCCCCCAACACCGCTCGGGCCAGCCGCTCCGGGGAGTCGGTCGTGACGGCATCGGGGAAGTGGCAACAGACCTCGGACACCCCGAGGTCGAGATAGGCCTGGAGCTGCTGTGCGCAGGCGGCCGGCGTCCCCACCAGTCGCCGCGCCCGATAGGCGCGGGCATCCTCGCCGTGGCGGTTGTAATGGTCGGCCATCCGATCGGCCGCCGCCTCGGTGTCCGCCACCAGGCAGTCCAGCACCACGCCCACCCGGATCGAGCTCAGGGGCCGCCCCAGGGCCCGGCAATGCTCGGCCAGCACGTCCAGCTTGCGCGCGACCCGCTGCGGCGGTCCGAAGAGGCTGCAGCCGTTGGCGTGGCGGGCCACCTGCCAGAGGGTGAGCCGCTCACCTCCGCCGGCGATCCAGATCGGGGGCGAGGGCCGCTGGACCGGCTTGGGGTACACCCGCGCGTCTTCGACCACTGTGTAGCGGCCCTCGAAGTGGGTCGACTCGTGCTCCCAGCACGCGCGGAAGAGCTCGACCGCCTCCCCGCAGGCAAGGATCCGCTCCCGAAGCGACCGCAGAGGCAGCCCGAAGGAGAGCACCTCGTCGGGGTCGGATCCCGCACCCAGGGCGACCTCGAGCCGGCCCTCGCTCAGCACGTCCAGGCAGGCCAGCTGATGGGCCAGCTGGGTGGGCTGGTGCAGGGGGAGCGCCAGGCACATCGCCCCCAACCTCACCTTGGTGGTCGCCCAGGCCAGGGTCGCCAGGCTGATCAGGGGGTCCAGCACCGGCGACCGGTCGGCCGCAAAAACACCCTGCAGATGGTCGTACACCCAGACCGCCCCGTAACCACTGCGCTCGGCCCTGAGCGCCACCTCGACCATGGTCTCGAACAGCGGCGCCGCAGGAGCGGCTAGGGGGAGATCGCTCCGCCACCCCTGGGGAACGAAGCACCCCAGCCTGAGTTCGGTCACCGCGCCGCTACCAGCTCCCTCGCCGGGCGGGGGCGGACCCTGCGGGCGGGGCCCCACAGCCCCTCCAGGTCGTAGTAGGCCCGCTCCCCCGGTAAGAAGACGTGGGCGATCACGGAGTCGAAGTCGAGACAGATCCAGGAGGCCTCTTCGAGGCCGGCCCGGGCCAGCGGATGGACCCCGGCTTTGCCCGCATCCTCCACCATCGCCTCCGCCACCGCCCTCACCTGCCGGTCGGTGTCACCCTCGCAGATGACGAAGTAGTCCGCCATGGTGGTCTTGCCCCGGAGATCGACCCTGACCACATTGCGAGCCTTCCTGGAGAGCGCCGCGTCCGCAACCAGGCGGCTCAGCTGAAGGGGCGTCATGCGGGGGCGATTATCCCACGCTCACCGGAGACCAAATCCGGCGCGGCGCCATACAGACCGACGCGGCGGATCTCCCGCCAGACCGGGGGCGCCAGCTGGGCGGAGCAGTCGGCCCCCTGGGCCAGGCGGTCCCGGATGTCGGATGCCTCCAACTCCGGGGCCATGACCCCGATCGCCAGCGCATCGGGGAGCAGATACCCGGCCTTTCTCAGCTCGGCGATCACCGAGGTGGCGCGTTCAGCGGTCCCGGAACGGTCGAAGACGACCAGCCGCGCCAGCTGGGCGATCACCTCCGCGCGCTCCCAATCCGGCAGGGTGGCCGCGGCGTCACTGCCCAACGCGAGCAGGAGGCGCACCCCTTGGACCTCCCGATGGAGCTCCTCCAGGGTGTCGGCGGTGTAGGACGGACCCCCGCGGCGCACCTCCACGTCGCTCACCGTCACCAGCGGGTCGCCGAGCGCGGCCACCGCGAGGCGCACCAGATGCAGCCTCTCCTCCGGCGAGGCGACCGGCGGCTCGCGGTGAGGGGGCTGCCCATTGGGGATGGCCACCACCGGCAGCGACAGCCGCTCGCGCAGCCCTGAGATGACCGCCATGTGGCCGAGGTGGGGAGGGTCGAAGGTGCCACCGAAGATGACCAGCTCTCGCGTCACGGCGCGGGGAGCTCCGCCGCCGCCACCTCCGGGAAATAGGTGAAGGAGACCCTGCCGATCTGGACCTCGGTCCCCGGGGATACCCCCCGCTCCGCGAGCGCGTCCTCGACTCCCATTCTCAGCAGCTGGCGCTGCAACCTGAGGACCGACGCCTCGTCGTCCATATCGGTCATCTCCACCAGATGTACGAGCGCTTCGCCGGTGACCTCGACGCGGCCCTCCTCGACAGCCACCTGGAAGCTGCGATCCCTGGCCACCGGGCCCTGGTAGAGACGAAAGGTGCCGCCATGCTCCGGGCCTGCCGACGCCGCGGACATCAGGACCGCGCACGCCTCCAGCAAGCGGTCAGTGCCGGCCCCGGTGCTGGCCGAGATCCGGACGAGGGGAGCGTCCGCCGCGAGCTCCGCCCGCAGTGCCTCCGCGGTGAGGGAAGCCTCATCCTCCGGCATCAGATCGATCTTGTTCAGCACCACCACGGTCGGCTTGGCAGCCAGGTCGGCGCTGTGTTGGCAGAGCTCGCCATGCACCTGACGATAGGCGGCGGCCACCCGGTCCCTGCCGAGGGTCCCGTCCACCAGATGCACCAGCACCCGAGTCCTGGAGAGGTGGCGCAGGAATCCCACGCCGAGCCCAGCTCCCCGGTGCGCCCCCTCGATCAACCCGGGCACGTCGGCCGCGGTGAGACTTTGCCCGGATGCCAGATCGACCACCCCGAGGTTGGGTGAAAGGGTGGTGAAGGGATAGTCTGCGATCTTGGGGTGGGCACCGGTGAGCCGGGCGAGCAAGGTCGACTTGCCGGCGTTGGGCAACCCCACCAGCCCTAGGTCGGCGATGAGGCGCAACTCCAGACGCACCCGCCGGGTCTCGCCCGGCTCGCCCAGCTCCCGGCGGCGGGGCGCCTGGTAGGTGGGAGTCGCGAAGTGGGTGTTGCCCCGTCCTCCCCTCCCCCCGCGGGCGGCCACCACCTCCGCCCCGGCCCGTTCCAGATCCGCCAGCAGCTGTCCGGTTTCGGCATCGAACACCATGGTCCCCGGCGGCACCGGAAGAACCACCGGGGCGCCGTCGGACCCGTGGCGCTTGGACCCCTCACCGCCCCCACCCGGCTTGGCCCGAAAAGTGCGCTCCAGCTGGAAGCGCTGCAGCGAGCTGATCCCCTGCTCGGCCCTGACCAAGATGTCCCCACCGCGGCCCCCGTCACCGCCATCTGGCCCACCTTTGGGGACGAACTTCTCTCGCCGCAGGCTGTTGGAGCCGGCGCCTCCGCGACCCGCGCTCAGCGACAGCACCACCTCGTCTAGGAACATGATGCGAACCGGGCCAGGGCCCGAATTACTTCAGTCGGCCGAGGCGCCCGCCGGGGTGATCGTGACCCGGGTCCGGCTGGTGCGATATGGCTGGTAGACCACCTGACCGCTGCTGAGGGCGAACAGGGTGTGGTCCTTGCCGACTCCGACCCCGGGCCCGGCCAGGATCCGGGTTCCGCGTTGGCGCACCAGCACGGCTCCGGCCGACACCGCCTCGCCCCCATACACCTTGACCCCCAGACGCTGGGAGTTGCTGTCCCGACCGTTGCGGCTGCTGCCGCCGCCCTTCTTATGCGCCATCGCCAGGCTCCTCCACCTCAGACTCCTTGTCCACCGCCTTGGCAGCCCGCTTGGCGGGGGGCCTGGAGGCACGGGGTCGCTTCGGAGTCACAGCCGCGGCAACCTCGACATCCTCGGTGCCGCCGTGAGCCTCCTCGGCATCCTTGGCCTTGGCGGCACGCCGGGGCACGGCTCCCACCGCGTCGATCCGAAGCTCGGTGAGCTCGGCCCGGAACCCCCGCTGCCGCCGGTAGCGCTTCTTCGGCTTGTATTTGAAGACGAGCACCTTCTCGCCGCGGAGGTGGCCCTGCGCGGTGGCGGTGACGGTTACCCCGTCCACCGTCGGCGTGCCCACCGCGGTCGGCTCCCGGTCGCCGGCCTCGGCCACGACCATCCGCACATCCTGCAGCTGGACCTCGTCCCCCGGCTCCACCTCCAGCCGATCGACGACTACCCGCGTGCCGGGTATGGCCCGATATTGGCGGCCGCCAATCTGGACTATGGCGTACATTCAGAACTCCTGGGAATGGGCGGAGCCGAGAGCCCCGTGGTGGGCGTCAGAGCTTACATCCTGCAACCGCCCGAAGTCGGAGTTTACCAGACTGATGCCGGTCCCAGATCGCTGGAGTGCGCGGCCGGGGTCCTAGGGGCCGGTGACGGTCACGGCAGCCAGAGGGCCGTAGTTCAATTGCAGATCATTCTGGGAGGCTGAGCCATTGCTGGCGACCAGCCCGGCCGTGGCCGAGTAGACACCGCGGCCGACGTCGGGCAGGACCTCGACCTGGAAGGTCAGGGTCAACAGGCCCGGGCCCGCTCCGGACTGGCCGGGGATGTCGAAGCCCGACCAGGTGGGGATCACCGTCCCGACGACAGGATAGGTCGCCCCCGAGGTGCTCGCGTTGCCTGACGTCGACTGGGTGGTGACGTAGTCGAAGTCGGATGGCAGCGTGATCGCGAGGGTGGTGCCGGAGGCGGAGCCGCTGCCGGTGTTGGTGATGACGGCCTCGTAGGTGACCGTCGACCCGGCCGCCACCGCCTGCGGGTTCACATGCAGGCTCAGGCTCAGGGAGGGCGCCGGAGTTATCTCCATGGTGAGCAGCCGCCCGCTCAGATAGTTCTGGTAGCCGCTGGCGAAGACCTCGGGATAAAGATGGACCGAGCCCGCCCCGCCGGTCGCCTCCAGGTTGGCGGTGATAACCACCTGGCTGGCCTGGCCGGTGACGCCAGGCCCGATCGTCCAGCTTCCCCAGGTCAGGGTGGCGTCACGGGAGGCGGGGACGATGTCGGCGGAGCGGACGGCGTCGCCATTCTCGACCACCGAGGCGGTGCTGGTGTACACGAATCCGGCCGGGACCTGCAGGCGGACGGTCACCCCACGGAAGGAGGAGCCCCCAAGGTTGGTGACGGTCACCTGTACCTGCCCCACCGTTCCCTGGGCGATCTGCTCCGATGGCCCGGAGTTGCCGGCCGGCGAGATCACCTCGGAGGTGACCTGGAGCGTGTTGGGGATCGACGAGCCCCCGCAGGAAGTCGTCAGCGCCGCCGCCAACCCGATCACGGGAAGGCAGGCTGCCACCCCCATGTGTCGCCCGAGCTTCAGCGCGTCCCTCCAGCGCGGTTGGAGCTGGCCAGAGGCCGCCTGGTGGTGGCGGACTTGCCCAGTGGCACCGGGTGGTCGGGTGCGGTTGGCAGCGGATCAGGGTAGCCGACGTCACTGAGCAGCTGCATCGCCATCTGGCAGTCCAGCCCGATCACGGTGTCGGTCCGGCCCCCGATCGCATCCACCAGAGCGCCGCCAAGCCCCTGGACGGCGTAGGCGCCGGCCTTGTCCAGAGGCTCGCCCCCGGCCACGTACTGCTCCAGCTCCTCATCGTCGAACACCCGCATGCGCACGGCCGACCGCGAGACGGCGGTGCTCTCCTTCATCGTGGCGGGGCAGAGAGCACAAACCCCGGTCAGCACCACGTGACGCTGTCCCCGCAGCGCCCGCAGCATCTCCTTCGCCCTGGCCTCTGTCAGCGGCTTGCCCATGAGGCCGCTGGGGCCCATCACCACGGTGTCGGCCGCCAAAACGTAGGCCGCACTCCGCCCGTCGAGCTGAGATATCACGGCGTGAGCCTTGGCCCGTGCCACCAGCTGGACCGCCAGATCGGCGCACATCCCGGGCACCATCGTCTCTTCGATATCGGGGGGGACTACCGTGAAGCGCAATCCCAGCCGCACCAGAAGCTCGCGCCGACGCTTGGAGCCGGAGGCCAGGACTAACTCCGCCACGTCCTTGATATGCCTCCTGGTTCCGGTGAGTGGCCGTGGCCCTCGCCCGGCCGGTCCCCGTGTGAATCCTTCACGGGAGTCTAAGTCTATCAGCGGAGCCGGGAAGACCCGGTTTGGCGGGCCGCCCGAGTTCGAAGCGACGGGCAACGCCCCAGAGCGCACCAAACGCCAGGCACGCGGCCAGCCAGACCCCAAGGCCCAGCCAAACCGGCGTCCTGGCCACCTGGGGGAAGATCAGGAAGGCGGCGACGGCGAACCGGGTGGCCGCGGCGCAGGCCACCGCCAGCCGGCTCCCGGCGGGGTCCCCGGAGGCCCATGGGAAAGCCAGCAGGCAGGCGACTCCCACCCCCACCCGGCCCGCCTCGGCACCCGTCCCGGTCGCCGCGAGCAGGCTGGCCCAGTCGGGAGCCGCCACCACCTCCGCCAGGACCAGAATGGCCAGCACGGTGAGGACCGGCAGCAGCGTGTGGGGCGAGCTCGTGCGCTTGCCGTTTGCCAGCCAGAGCTCCATCCCCAACAGCCCGAGCGCGGTCAGCCCGAGCCCTCCGACACCGACCTGGCTCAGCCCACCCGCCGTCAGCGCCAACGCCGGGTTGCCCGGCCACGGCAACGGGACCACCGCCAGTGACGCCAGGGCCAGCGGGACGATGGTCTTGTCCACCTGAGTCCGGCGGCGCCATCCGGCGGCCGCCATCGAACTGCCCCTGGAGAGCAGCCAGGCGCCGCATAGCAGGGTCAGTCCACCGGGGTAGATCAGCAGGCTCGCACAGACGGCGAGGCCGATCAGGATGTGGCTCAAGGCCGGAAGCCCAAGAGCACCTGGGTGGCGGCCACCGGGACCACCCCGAGCGCCAGGACGACCAGCCCCACGGCCAGACCGAGCAGCTCCGGGCCCCAGGCAACCGGCGCCCGGTCCGGCCTCAGGCTGGAACGCATGCCGGCCGTGGCGGCGCCCAACTGGAGCCCTCCCACCAGCAGCACCACGGCTGCCAGCACCGGGCTGACCGAGACCGCCGCCAGAACGACCAGCAGCCTCCCCGAGAATCCCCCGAACGGCGGTAGACCCGAGAGCCCCACCCAGGCGACCAGCCGCGACCTCTGCCCCCGTGGTTCGCTGAGGACGGCGCCCGCCAGCCAGTGGAGCGCAACCAGGATGAAGGCGGCGGTCAGCCCCTCCACCGTGCCCAGGGCAACCGCCAGGCAGACCAGCCCCGCATCGCAGGCCAGCGCCCTGGGGTATCGTCCCCGCTCCGGGCCCAGCAGCGCCCACCCGCCCCAGAAGAGTGCGGTTGCCAGACCCAGGGCGATCAGCAGCTCGCGCAGCGGAGTGGCGACCAGAGCCGGGCTGAGCGCGACCGCCCGGGCCTCCAGCAGGGCCCCGGCCGGCAGGAGGAGCACCCGCCAGTAGAGCATCTCGCGCGAATCCAGGCGGACGGCGGCAGAGACCCAGCTGGAGAAGGGCATCACCCCCATCAGGCCCACCAGCCCGAGCGCCAGCAGGATCGCGACCAGGGCCGGCGGGGAGGAACCGGTGCGGACGCCGGGGAGGAGGGCGGCCGCGGCCAGCCAGGCGCTGAAGACCATTACCCCCTGGCGAGCCACCGACCGCACCACCAGCTGCGGCCCCACGACCCGCTGCCAGCGCAGCCACAAAGCAGCGCTGAGCCCCCCGGCCAAGAAGGCCACCACCACCGGCGAGTCGGTTGCGACCAGCACGGCCGCTGCCGCCGCCAGGGCCAGGAACAGGGCCTGACCGGCGGCGGTGGGGGCGTCACTGCCCGCCACCAGCGCGATCAGGGCCATCGCGGCAACGGCCCCCAGCAAAACCCCGCCGGCGACTCGGCTGACCCGCAGCACCCCCAGCCCACCGACCCATCCGGGAGCCGAGGCGACAGGGGAGCGGAGCAGGTGCGCGGCCAGTGCCGCTCCCAGGAGCAGTAACGCCAGGGAGAGCGCGGTCGCGATCCAGCGGGAGTGCCCGCCCCGTGACCGGTGAGCCTGGGCGGCGGACTCGCCGCCGGGCCACTTGGGAGCCCCCATCAAGACCCGGTCTCCCACGGCGAGGACCGCGCCAGGACCACCAGGGGCACGGCCGGCACGGCGGTGAGCAGGGCGGCCCACCCCAGGGTGTTATGAGCCGAGCTCAGGAGCAGGAAGGAGCTGGTCCCGATCGCCGCGCTGAACGCCCCCAGCGCCAGGTCGGCCGGCCCCCTGCCGGTGACGGCCCGGATGACTCCAGCCTCCCACGCGAACAGACAGGCGAACGCAGGCCCCTGGGTCGAGACGGTGCCGGCCGTGAGATGACCGGAGAGCAGGCGGGCCGCCATCAGGCTGCCCACGCCGGCCAACAGCCGCAGGCTTCTGACGTCGAACACCCGCTCTCGGCCCACGATCGGAGCCTGGCCAAGCAGCCATCCGGCACTGGCCAGGCGCGGCAGGTGACCTCCCCAGAGGATGAGCACGAAGGCCAGTGCGCCGAGGCCGCTCACGGTCAGGAAGGCGGCGACGCCGCTGGTCAGGGATGCCAGGCCACCCATCCCCAGGCCGAGCGCGAGTGCACTGAGAGCGGTGCCGGTGGGGCCGACGCTGACCAGCATCACCGCCACCGCCAGAAACCCCGCCGTGGCCAGCAGCGCCGCCTCGATCATCGCTGGGCCATCAACCAGGCGATCGCCGCCGCGGTCGTGAGCCAGAGCCACACCGGCCGCTCCGCGAGCTCGCGCTCGGCTAGCGCCAGCCCGGTTTCCGCCACCTGACGGGCGCGGCTCAGCGCCGACTGCACCCCCTGGAAGTCGAGCCGCCGAGCCCATCCGGGTGGGGCGACCCCGCCGACCAGTGCGGGTTCGGCGCTCGCACCGGCTATCACCGGAAGGCCGGCGGCGTAGCGGAACGCCAGGACGGCCAGCAACAGGAGTCCCGCCAGCACCGCCAAATACCCCTGGGGAAAGAGGATCCCCGGGAGCTGGAGCAGCAGGGGGTCCGGTGCGGTCACCGGGACCGGCACGTTGGCGCCGGAGAACGCCAGGGCAGCGCCGAGCCCCGTCAGCACCCAGCCGCCGGCGATCGCCCCGACCACCAAGAACCCGCCCGGAACGATGAGAAACCACAGGCGCCAGGAGGGGGGCGCCTGTGGGCGGCGAAGGCAGGCGGGGATGATCAGGCAGAGCAGGAACAGGCAGGCCGCATAACCCAAGGTTGGCATCAAGCCGGTGCCGCCACCGGATCGGAGACCCAGAGCCAGACCCAACAGAGCAGCGGCAAAGCCCAGAGACAGGGGCGAGCCGGCCGCCATGACGCCGACCCAGAGGGCGGTGCCGACCGGGTGGGCGGATTCGGGACGCACCACTGTTGCAGGGCCGATGGCCCGGGGCAGGAAGCCGGCCAGCGCCTCCAGGAAGAGGGCGGCGGCGACGGCGAGCTCGACACCCGCCGGGGAGTCCAGGCCGAACCCCAGCAGCATCAGGCTGGCCGCGGCCGGCAGCAGTGCCGCGGACGCGGCGGCGGAGCGGTGCTCGCGCCAGACCAGGGCCGAGACCGCCAGCGCCAGCCCCAGTCCGAGGGCATCCAGGATGGTGCCGAAGGAGGGGGCCGGCCACGTCCCCCCACTGAGCTGGAGGTCGCGCAGCAGCACCACCAGCGCCGTGGGCACCGCCGCCACCACCAGCCAGTCGGCCACATCCAGCCCACGCTCTCCAGGGTGCTGGCCGGGCGCCCCCAGCAGCAGTGTCACCGAGCCCAGCCGCACCAGCGCCGGCAGGAGCAGGAGAGCCGCGAGAACGTAGTTGACGGAGCTGGTCGGGACGTCGCTGAACTGGACGGTGCCCGCGCTGTGGTAGAGAGCCACCGCCGCTCCCAGCCACACCAGAGCGACCGACTGGTCGGCCACACCCGCCCAGAGGATGCGATGGCTGGCACGTCGGGGCGAGCGAGCATAGCTGATCCCGATGCCGCCGGCCGCTGAGAGCTGCAGCCCCACGAACAGGCTGACCAGGTCCCCGGCCAGGGCGGCCATCACCGAGCCCAGGGCCGCCACGCCCAGCGCCGCGTACACCAGCGGGCGCCGGTCGGCGGCGGCAAAGCTGACCACCAACGCGGCCAGGAGCGCGACCGCGGCGATGCCAAGGCCCCCGATACCGAACTGAAGGGTCACCGGCAGCTCGGGGTCGATCCGCCACAGGGTCACAGCCACGGTCCCCGCGGGCTGCACCTGCACGACCATCGCGGCCACCACCGCCAGCGCCAGCAACAGCCCGATCCGGACAGACCAGCCCGCCACCACTCCGGGGTTGGGAAACAGGGTCCTGGAGCTGGCCGCCGCCATGAAGGTGGCCGCCGCGAGCACCAGCAGCAGGGTGAGGGGCAGATCAGTCAGGGACAGCAAGGCGCCGTCCCCGACTCAGATTCCGAGCGAGCTGCGCAAGGCCGCCTCGCGGCGGGAAGCCTCTGCCAGCCGATCCCGTTCTCGCTGCACCACGGCCTCCGGAGCGTTGGTGGCGAAGGGTCCGCTGAGGTGCGCCTCCAGCCGCGCCCTGAGCTGCCCCAGCTGGTCCAGCTCGCGCTCCATCCGCGTGCGGATCTGGGGGCTGGCAGAGGCGGCGCTGGAAGCGAGCCGGACCGTGGTCCCGCCCACCACCAGCGGAGCCACCCCATCCATCTCGTCGACCCGGGAGTCGACCCACTCCACCGGCACCAGCAAGGGCAGGCATTGCCGGATGAGCTCCGCCAGCACCGGGTCCGCTGTGGAGGTGAGGCTGATCGGCACCCGCGGTGCCTGCCGCCCGAACCCGGCCCCTAGATCCTGCAGCCAGCTGCGCAGACCGCCGGTGAGTTGCTGGAACTCCGCCAGCACCGCCTCTGCCTGGGGATCCAGCCAGGCGGGAGATGCCACCGGCCACTGGGCCATGTCCAAAGTGGGGGGCATCTCCTCGAACTGCTCGGCCAGCGCGTCCGTGATGAACGGCATGATGGGATGCAGCAGCTCAAGCATCGTGACCAAGGCCATGCGGGTCGTCCAGAGCGCGCTCCGGTCGTGGCTCTGGAGCCGCGGCTTGGCCAGCTCCAGGTACCAGTCGGCGAGCTCCCTCCACGCGAAGGCGTAAATCGCCTCGATGGCGGTGCCCAGTTCGAACTCCGTCATCGCCGTCGTGACGACCTCGACCAGGTGGGCTAGTCGCGAGAGGATCCAGCGGTCGACGATGGTGACCTCTGAGGCCTCGGGTTGAGAGCCCCAGGGAATTCGGCCCTCCCCACTCGGGAAGTGGATCAGGTGGAGCAGACGGACCATGTTCCAGAGCTTGTTGGCGAACTTGGCGAAGCCATCCAGCCGCGACTCGTCGAACTTGGAGTCCTGGGTTCCCATGGCCACCGTGGCGCCCCACCCCCGGAGCGCATCCGCGCCGTAGCGGTCCACCATCTCGAGCGGATCGACCACGTTCCCCTTGGACTTCGACTGGCGGGCCCCGTCCGCGCCCAGGATGATCGCGTGGAGGATGACGTCGCGGAAGGGGATCTCACCGGTGAAGCGCAGGCCCATCATCACCATGCGCGTCACCCAGAGCCAGAGGATGTCGCGGCCGGTGCTGAGGACACTGGTCGGATAGAAGCGCTTCAACTCCTTGGTCTGCTCGGGCCATCCCAGGATCGCAAACGGCCAGAGCGCGCTCGAGAACCAGGTGTCGAGCACATCGGGGTCGGCGGTGAGAACCCGGCTCCCGCACTCGGGGCAGGACTCCGGCTCCTCGATCCAGGCGAAGGTGTGTCCCCGGTCGCAGGTGGAGACCGGGATCCGATGCCCGAGCCAGATCTGGCGGCTGATGCACCAATCCTTGAGGCCGCGCATCCACTCCAGGTATTGGCGGCGGAAGTGGGGCGGGTGCAGCGTCAGCTGATCCTCCTCCACCACCGCGATCGCGGGGCCCGCGAGCTCGGCGACCCGCACCCACCACTGCGGGGTGATGAGGGGCTCGATCACCGCGCCGCAGCGGTCGCAGTGACCTACCTGGTGGACCAGCGGTTGCTCCCGCTCCAGTGCCCCGCTGCGCCTCAGCAGGTCAGCCGCCACCTGGCGGGCGTCCTCCACGGCGAGCCCGTCGAGGGCGGGCAGCTCGGGCACCATCATGATGCCGTCCAGGGAGATGACGGTGAGAGTGGGGAGGTGGTGCCGCAGCCCGACCTCAAAGTCCTCGGGGCTATGGCCGGGGGTGATCTTGAGCGCCCCGGTGCCCAAGTCGGGGTCCACCGCCTCATCCTCGATCACCGGAACGGCCCGGCCCGTCAGGGGCTCGATCACCGACTGCCCCACCAGCCCGGCGTAACGGGGGTCGCCCGGCGCCACCGCCACCGCCACATCGGCCACGATCGTCTCCGGGCGGGTGGTGGCGATCACCAGCCCGCCGCCCCCGTCGGGGCTGCGGTAGCGCACGAAGTAGAAGGTGTCGTGGTGCTCGCGGTACTCCACCTCCTCGTCGGAGATGGCGCTGTGGCAGCGCGGGCACCAGTTGACGATGCGGGGGCCACGATAGATCAGGCCCTGGTCGAAGAGCTCCTTGAAGGCGGTGCGGATGACGCGGACGTAGGCGTCATCGAGGGTGAAGCGCTCCCGGCTCCAATCACAGCTGGCCCCCATCCGGCGCAGCTGTTCGACGATCCGTCCCTGATAGGTGCGATACCAGCCGTCCACGCGCTCGTTGAACGCCTGCCTCCCCAGCTGCTCCTTGGTGGTCCCCTCCTGGGCGAGCTGGCGCTCGATCACATTCTGAGTGGCAATCGCGGCATGGTCGGTCCCCGGCACCCAGCAGACCTCATAACCCAGCATCCGGTGGAACCGGCTCAGCGAGTCCTGGATGACCGCGTTGAGCGCATGCCCCATGTGAAGCGCCCCGGTGATGTTGGGCGGAGGCAGAGCTATGGAGAACGAGGGGCGCGGACTGTCGACGTCGGCCTCACCCAGGTGCAGCTCTTCCCAGCGACCCCGCCAGATAGCCTCGGTCGCAGCCGGATCGAATGACCCCTTCACCAGCACGCCATCTTGTCAGCCCGAGGTGACCGGGACGGCCCCCAGCTCACCCGCCACCTGCCGCGCAGCTGCCACCAGGTGCCGGAGCGCTGGGTCGACCTCGCGCCAATGCCTGGTCTTGAGGCCACAGTCGGGGTTGGCCCACAGGCGCTCCGCGGGGATGACCGCGGCCGCCGCCCGCAACCGTTCCGCGATCTCGTCGGTGGTGGGGACCACCGGCGAGTGGATGTCATAGAGCCCGGGACCGACCTCACTGGGGTATCCGATCGCAGCGAAGGCGGAGAGCAGTTCCATGCCGGAGCGGGCCGCCTCGATGTAGAGCGCGTCCGCCCCCAGCTCGGCGATGGACTCGATGATGTCGCCGAACTCCGAATAGCACATGTGGGTGTGGATCAGGGTCCGCTCGCCGGCGCCCGCCGCGGTGAGCCGGAAGCTGTCGATCGCCCAGCGCCAGTAGGCGGGCTGGTCCGCCCGCCTGAGCGGCATCGCCTCCCGAAGGGCGGGCTCGTCGATCTGAATGATGCGGATCCCGGCGCGCTCCAGGTCACTGACCTCGTCGCGCAGCGCCAGGGCGATCTGCAGGCTGGTCTGACCGCGGGGCACGTCCTCGCGCGGGAAGGACCACTGCAGGATCGTCACCGGACCGGTGAGCATCCCCTTGACCGGCTTGGCCGTGAGGCTCTGAGCGAAGGTCGACCACCCCACGGTCATCGGGCGGTCGCGGGAGACGTCTCCGAATATGACGGGTGGCTTGGCGCAGCGCGAACCGTAGGATTGCACCCAGCCGCCCTGGGAGGTGGCGATCCCGCGCAACTGCTCGGCGAAGTACTCCACCATGTCATTGCGCTCCGGTTCGCCATGGACCAGAACGTCCAGCCCGACCTCCTCCTGAAAGGAGATCACGCGCCGGACCTCGTCGCGAATCACACCGACGTACTCCTCCTCCCCGATCTCCGCGCGGCGCAGCTTGGCCCTGGCCTGGCGCAGCTCGGCCCGCTGCGGGAAGGACCCGATGCTGGTGGTCGGCAGCAGCGGCAGCCCCAGCTCGGAACGGGCCCGCCGACGGCGCTCGGTGGGGTCTCCGGGGCGGCTCAGATCGGCGGGAGTGACCGCGGCCAGGCGCTGCTGGACCGCGGAGTCGTGCCGCAGCGTCGAGGAGGTGCGGGACCTGGCCACCTCTCGCAGTCGGCTGAGCTCCTGGGCCGCCACGGCCCCCTCTCCGTCGGCCAGTGCGGCGACCTCCCGCAGCTTCTCGTTGGCAAAGGCGAGCCAGGTGAGCAGCTCCGGCTCCAGCCGGTCCTCGCCGCGGCGGCTCACCGGCACGTGCATGAGCGAGCAGGACGGCGCGACCATGACCCGCTCGCTCCCCAGCTTGGACACCGCCAGCTCGATCATGCGCAGGGCGGGATCCGGATCGAGGGTCCAAACGTTGCGTCCGTCCACCACCCCCAGCGACAGCGAGATCGCGTCGGGTGCCAGCGCCAACGCGGGCTCGAGGTCGGCTGACCCCCTCACCAGGTCCAGATGGAGGGCATCGATGGGAAGCATCAGCGCCGCCTGCAGGTTCGCACCCAGGCCGGCGAAGTAGGAGGCGACCAGCATCCTGAGGTCGGGGACGTGGCTGCGCAGGTACGAATACGCATCCTCGACCGCCTCCAGCACCTCCACCGGCGCGTCCTGGGCCAGGCACGGCTCATCCAGTTGCACCCAGTGCGCCCCCGCCGCCCGCAGCCGGCCGAGCAAGTCCGCGTAGACCGGGAGCAGCTGGTCGAGAAGCAACAGGGTCGACAGGCCGGGCGTGGTCCCCTTGGCCAGCCTCAGGTAGCTGACCGGCCCCAGCAGGACCGGTCTGGTCTCCATACCCAAAGTGAGGGCCTCCTGGAACTCCTCCACCGGCTTGAGGGAAGCCAGATAGAACTCTTGGCGCGGCCCCAGCTCAGGCACCAGATAGTGATAGTTGGTGTCGAACCACTTGGTCATCTCCAGCGCCGCGAGCTCACGGCCGCCGACGCTGGCACCCCGGGCCATCGCGAACATGAGGTCCAGGGGATCACCACCGCGCAGCGCCTCGAAGCGCTCGGGAACCACTCCGAGGGTCAGCGAGAGATCCAGCACGTGGTCGTAGAGCGAGAAGTCGTTGCTCGGGATGTGGTCAATGCCGGCGGAGCGCTGCTCCTGCCAACGGTCCGCCCGCAGGGCCCGGGCACGCTCGACCAGCTCCTCGCGTCCAAGCTTGCCGGACCAGTACCCCTCCAGCATCCACTTGAGCTCCCGGCTTCGGCCGATGCGCGGGTAGCCGAGGTTGGCGGAGACGATGCGAGTCGAAGTTGTGGAAGACATGGTCAAGTGATGATCCTGAAAGCGACCCGTGGGCGCCCCCACGAGGGCTCCACGAATCGTGCTGGCTGAGCCTTCCAGTCTACCGACCGACGCGGTCGGCGAGGAATCACCGGGTCGAGATCAGGCGCTGACAGCCTGCGGCTCGTCCTCGGGGAAGAGCTCCGGCT
>JAJYWT010000128.1 GCA_021791345.1 bacterium | reverse complement strand
ATGGCGCCCAGGTGGTCGGAGTCCTGAACCCAAGCCCGACCGGGATGGGACCGGCGCCGACAACGACGCCGGGCTGGAGCTGGCCCGCCTGACCCGGGCGCGGACTGAGCGGAGCATCGCCCCCGGGCGGCGGTAACGCCCAGCATCAGTCGCCGTGGTTGAAGGTGGTCGTACACCCCCCATCCACGGTCACAATCGAGCCACTCATGAAGGAGCTGCGGTCCGAGGCCAGAAACACCGCCACCTCGGCGATCTCCTCCGGCTGAGCCTGCCGCCCCAGGGGTTGGAGGGCCGCATGGGCCTCCCGGCGCTGGAGCGCCGCGGCCGCCTCCACCGGACCCAGGCGGGCCCGTCCGCCGCCCATGTCGGTGTCGACGTACCCGGGGCAGATGGCATTGACCCGAACCCCATCTTGCCCGTAGTCCACGGCCAGTTGGCGGGTCAGATTCACGACCGCGCCCTTGGAGGCGCAGTAGTCAGGGGACCTCGGCGCCCCGATGATCCCGTAGGTCGAGGCGATGTTCACGATCCGTCCGTGCCCGCTGGCGATCAGGTGGGGAAGCGCGAACTTGGCGCAGAGGAACTGTCCGCGCAGGTTGACCGCTATGGTGCGGTCCCAGGTCTCGACGTCGAGTTCGTGGAGGCGCCGGCCCCCTCCCCCGATGCCGGCGTTGTTGACGAGGACATCGAGACGGCCGAAGTGGGCGATGGTGCCGTCGATCAATTCCCGAACCGGCTGCTCCTGGGATACGTCGCAGATCGCGAACTGGGAGCGGCCACCGGCCTCACGGATCTGCCGCGCCGTCGACTCGCCCGATTCGGCGGTGTCACAGGTCATCACCGACGCTCCGGCCCGCCCCGCTGCCAGCGCGATCGCCCGCCCGATTCCCGAGGCGGTGCCGGTCACCAGCACCACCAGGTCGAATAGCTCACCGCGCTCCGGCATGTCCCTGCACCTCCTTCACCAACTCGCCAACTTCCGGTGGCGTCCCCGCCACCTCATGATCCGCCTCCGATCGACCTATCCATCACGCGAGACCACGATTGAGCGGCAGGGTTAGGCAGGTGGGCCCGCCCGAACCCTTGACGCTGAGCTCGGAGCCGGAGTACAGGTGCACCTCGACGCCACTTACCTCCATGGCCTTCTGAATTTGCGGGTTGCCGTTGAGGGCGACCACCCGCCGACCGGGCAGCCCCAGCACGTTCGCCCCCATGGTTTCGAACTCCCGGTCCGACACCGGGAGCAGGGACACTCCGGCGGCAGCCAGCAGCTGCACCAGCCGCACCGGCAGGAGCGGGAGGTATCCCACGGCCAGTTCCGCAGTGACCGGGCTCAGCAAGGACATGAGGTGCAAGACCTCACCGCTGCCGCGCAGGTGGGGAAGATCGAAGCCCTGGATCTCGACTCCCGGCAGCAGCTGACGCAGGGAGGAGATTCCAGCGTCGTTGGTCCGGTAGCTGCGGCCCACCAGCAGCAGCTCGGAGTGGAGGAAGAACATGTCGCCTCCCTCAGCTGTCGCGGGGTCCTTCAGGGCGCCCACCACCGGCACCCCCAAGCGCTCGAGGTCGGCGGCAAGCACGTCCGGCTCCTGCCGCCGCAGCGCCTTGCCCGGTCGGAGCAGGACGGCACCCCGGTCGACGATGAGCACCGGGTCACGCACGTAGATCGCGTCCGGGTTCTCCGGGGCCGGCACGACCCCGGACAGAACGGTCGCTCCCGCCCCGCCGAGTGCGGAGACCAGTGAAGCGTAGTCCGCCTCCATGCCGGCGGGATCCGGTGGCCCGGTCCAACCATAGTCGCGCCAGCGCTCGGCGGCCTGCGGCTCCGGGCGCCTGGTGAAGACAAGCGGTCGCGGGTCGCCCCCTGGCAGGGACTGGGGCTGGAGGAGTGGGCTCATCGGGAGAGCACCTCAGAGCACGACCGCTCGGCTCCAGTCTGGAAACTCCTCTGCCGTGGCGGCGCCGGCGGGTGAATCGGCGCGGCACCCGCGGGGGCGACCGACGAGCGCCACCTCAGGGGCCGGGCCCGGAGCCCGGGCTCGCTGAGGGTCAGCTCTGAACCGGACCGACCTGCAGCAGCTTGGCACTGCTGTCCCGGCATCCCTGCAGATTGGGATCTGGAATGAAGAGGGCCGCTGTGTTTCCTGGCGGATACACGCGCAGGCCGGCCACGGTCTCGATGCCACACGCACTCTCTGGAAAGTTCTCCGCCTCCACTATCTGCAGGACCGCGCTGGCCTGCGCCCCGGGGGCGAGGGTGACGGTGGTCGCGCTGGCCTGGTTGACAAACGTCGCCGAGGCGCCCACCTGGGTGCCGCTGCTGCCCGCGACCATGGAGACACCGGGGTTGCCGAACAGGGTGCAGCTGGACGCACTCACGTTCTTGAACTCTAAGGAGTAGAAGACGCTGCCGGCAGCCCCCTGCGCATTCGCCAGCGCCGCCGTCAGATCGCTGGTGGTGCAGCGGGCCAGGGTGGCGGCGGGAGTGGCCGTGGGTGTGGCGGTCGGGCTCGCTGTTGCCGATGGGGTGGGGCTGGCGGTCGCTGTGGGGGAAGCGGTGGGCGCAGGGCGCGGAGTCTTCGTGGTCCCACAGGCAGCCAGGAGCAAGGCCAGAGCGGCCACCGTGAGCGCTGCCATCAGAGACCGCATCGATCACCTCCTCCACCCGGCGTGCTGCGGTCCCTCGATCGGGATCGCCAGCCGCGGGTCGGGATCTGGAACGGTGGGCCGCCGCCCGGGGTTACAGCCCGACCTCCGACCGACCCCTTCACCCGCGCTCAGGAATGGCCCCCATGAGCTCCAGGATCCGCTGAGGCGGCAGGTGCTGCTCCAGCACCCGCCCCCCGGTCGGGGCGATCGCGTCGGCCACGGCGTTGCAGATCGTCGGAGGAGCCACGATCATGCCCCCCTCGCCGACTCCTCGGAAGTTGACGTCCTGGTCCAGGGGAACCGTCTCAAGATGGTGAATTTCGATGTTGGGCACGTCGGTGGTGGTGGGCAGCAGGTAATCCATGAAGGTGGACGACAGATACTGGCCCCACTCATCGTAGGCGGACCGCTCCAGCAGCACGGCCCCGATGCCCTGGGCGACCCCACCACGGATCTGCCCCTCCACCACCGCCGGGTTGATCAACTCCCCGCAGTCCTCCACCACCAGATAGCGCAGCAGCTCAACCTTGCCACTCATGGGGTCGACCTCGACCACGCAGCAGTGAGTTCCCCCTGACCATCCCCCCTGACCACCGTCAAAGCCGAAGCTGGCCTCAAGCCCGGTGTCGGTGCCCGGCGGGATCAGTCCGGCTGCGGCAGCCTCGTTTGCCCGCCGGACCAGCTCAGGAAGGGGCAGCCCGCCCCCCGGAACACCCTCACCCACCACCGCGCCGTCTCGGATGTCGAGGCTCGATGGGCTCAGGTCCAGCAGCTGCGCGGCCAGTTCCAGAACCTGGGTTCGAAGCCTCCGGGTGGCGTGCAGCGCTGCCCCCCCGGCCATGGCGGCGAAGCGGCTGCCCCCGGTCCCAAAGCCCTCGGGCACCTGATCGGTGTCGCCCACCACCACCCGCACCTGGTCGAAGTCAACCCCGAACTGATCGGCGGCGATCTGGGCCAGGGTGGTCTGGTGACTCTGCCCGTGGGGCATCTGAGCGGTGAACACAGACACCGTCCCATCCTCCCCCAGGCTGGCCCGCACCCACTCGAGCTCCGTGGGGGGGGTCTCCGGGCGGGGCCCGGGTGCCGGCTCGACGTAGGTGGCCACGCCGACTCCCAGATAGCGTCCGGCGGCCCGAGCGGTTGCCTGTTGCTCGCGAAACCTGGGGAAGTCGAAAAGCTCCGTCATCCGCCGCAACGACTCCTTCGCGGTGATCCCGGCCAGACTCGGTCCGGTCACCATCCGCAGTGGCGGCTGATCCCTCTCCGCCAGGTTGCGGAGCCGAACCTCCACCGGATCGAGGCCCAGTTCTGCCGCCACCAGGTCGATCAGGCGTTCCCGGACAAAGGTCTCGGACGCCCAGGGCCCGCGGTAGGCGACATAGGTTGCCTTGTTGGTGATGATCCCGGTGGCGGAGAAGGAGAGCGCCCGCATCCGGTAGGGACCGGGGATCATCTCCCGGACGGTCGAGATGATCCCCGGGGCAAAGCCGGGGTAGGCACCGGAGTCGATCACCATCTCGACCCGCATGCCCAGGATCTCGCCGGCCGTCGTGACCGCCGCCTCCACGATGAAGCTCTCCTCACGGGCCTGCCCCGAGACAGTCAGGTTCTCCATCCGGTCCTCGATCCAGCGGACCGGACGGGCCAGCTCGCGGCTGGCGGCGCAGCAGGCGACCTCCTCGCGGCTGGCGCCGAACTTCAGCCCGAACGATCCGCCGATGTCCTGAGCCAGGACGCGGACCTTGTCCAGCGGCATCTGAAGCTGGGCCGCGACGATCTGCCGGGTGGTGTTGACCCCCTGGGTGGCGGCGTGGGCCACCAGCTCCCCGCTGGCGGGATCGAAGGCGGCGAGGATGGCCCGACCCTCCATGGGCACGTTCTGATGGCGGTGCTGCGAGATCCGCGCCCGGACCACCCGGTCGGCGGCGGCGAATGCTCCCTCGACGTCTCCGAAGACCTTCTGGTCGGGACCGAACAGGATGTTGCTGCCGAGATCCTCGAAGATCGCCGGGAGGCTGGCGTCGCGCGCCTGATCCTCGCTCATTACGGCGGGCAGTTCCTCATACTCGGCCTCGATGAGCTCGACCGCGTCCTCCGCCTGGGCCCGGCTCTCGGCCACCACCAAGGCGACCGGGTCGCCGACCAGCCGAACCTTGTCGGTGCAGAGCAGAGAGTACTTCGGCAGCCTCTCCGAACCCATCATCTCCGCCATCCCACCGGTCGCAGAGGTGAGCCGGGCCATCTCCCAGCCGTCGAAGATGGCGACCACCCCCGGAGCCTGGCGAGCCGCGGCGGTGTCCAGCCGCAAAAGCCGGGCGTGAGCATGGGGACTCCTACAGAAGGCCGCGTGCAGCATGCCGGGCAGCCGGATGTCGGCCACGTACCGGCCCCGGCCGGTGAGCAGCCGAGGATCCTCGGTCCGCTTCACCGAACTGCCGGTGAAGCGCTCGGCGGGAGGGCGCTGGGTAATCAAGTGGCCATCTCCTCCTCTGGGCGCGGCGCCTGCAGGGCCTCCGCCGCGGCCAGCACCCCGGCCACGATGCTCTGGTAGCCGGTGCAGCGGCAGAGATTGCCGGAGAGCGCGAGGCGAACCTCCTGCTCCGTCGGCTTCGGGTTCTCGCGGAGCAGGGCATGCGCCTGGATCAGGAAACCGGGGGTGCAGAAGCCGCACTGGAAGCTGAAGTTGTCGCGCATCGCCTGCTGCAGCGGGGACAACCCGTCACCTTCGCTCAGCCCCTCGACGGTGGTGACCTCCGCCCCCTGAGCCTGGACGGCCAACACCAGGCAGGAGCGGGCCGGCTCACCGTCCAGCAGCACCGTGCAGGCGCCGCAGACGCCGTGCTCGCACCCCAGGTGGGTCCCCGTCAGCCCCAGCTGATCGCGCAGGAAGTCGGCCAGCGTCAACCGGGCCTCAACCGCCCCCTCCCGCACCTGCCCGTTCACCGTGAGCCGAATCGGAGTGACCGTCTGTCCTTGGCCATCCCGTCCACCCGTCACGATGCGCTACCGGCAAGCGCGACCTGGTGAGCCCGCCCCAACACCTGTGGGACCAGCAAGGCCACCAGATGGCGGCGGTACTCGGACGAGCCGTGCAGGTCGGACGGCGGGTTCAGCTCCTGGGCCAACCGCTGGCCGGCTGCGCTGAAGGAGTCCACCGAGTCCTCCCCGATTCCGAGTTCGACGCCAGTGCGCAGGATGGGCCGGTCGGCCACCCCGGTCAGAGTCACCCGGAACCCCCGCAGCTGGCCCTCCTGCACCTGCACCGCGGCCGCCGCCCCGACCACTGCGAAATCACCCACGCGGCGAGCGACCTCGTCGAAGCAGAACCCGCTTCCGGGCGCCTGCTTGGGGATGCGGACCTCGGTCAGGATCTCATCGCTGGCCAAGGCGGTCGTGAACGGGCCGAGGAAGAAGTCCTTGGCCGGAATCACCCGGGGCCCGCGGTCCCGGCTCACGACCCGCATCTCAGCCTCCAACACCAGCGCGGCTGCGGGAAGTTCCGCAGCCGGGTCGGCGTGCGCCAGACTTCCACCCACTGTCCCGCGGCTGCGGATCGCCGGGTGGCCGATGAACGAGAGCGCCTGCGCCAGGAGCGGCAGCTGCGCCGCGACCACGGCCGAGCGCTCCACCATCAACTCCTTTGTCATCGCCCCGATCCCAACGCTTGGCCCGTGGTCTGCGATCCCCACCAGCTCTGTCAGCCGGCCGAGATCCACCAGGCACTCGGGCCGGGCGAGCCGCAGCGCCAGCAGGGGGATCAGGCTCTGACCGCCCGCCAGGACACGCGCCTCGTCCCCGCGATCCGAGAGCAGGCTCAGCGCATCGTCGAGGGTTGACGGCGCCAGGTAAGCGAATGGTGGGAGCTTCAGAACACAGCGAGCATAGTTGGTCTTCTGTCGACCAGGCAAACGGGCGGTCGAGGCCGAGATCTCGTGGACCCAGGAGGTCCCGGGGTCACCTGCCGACCGAGCGCAGTTCGCCGACTCAGACCGCGACGGCCCCGCCACACCAGCGGCTGCGACCACTCGACGCGGTCCGGGCGACCAAACCAGCCACCTCCGATAGGCGGGGGCCGTAGGTGCTGGCTGGCTGGAGCAGGGCTCCTCATGGCCCGCTGTGACGTCCAGCAGAGCCAGCGATCTCGACCACTGGGACCGATGCCGACCCACGCATGACCAGCGGGACCTCGGGCCTCTGACCGCGGGACGCTGTCAGGACCAGGGAGAGCTCAGCAGCTCCTGCCCCAGCGGGCTCCAGGACCGGACCTTTAAACCGCCGAGGCCGCCTAAGCCAGGAGGAGCCGCTCCACGGCCTTGGCGAAGCCGTCCTCCTGGTTCGAGGCGGTGACCTCGTGGGCGGCCCGCTTCACCTCGTCGTCCGCCTGACCCATCGCGATGCTAAGCCCGGAGTCGGAGAACATCATCACGTCGTTGGGCATGTCGCCGATGGTGGCGATCTCGGATTTGGAGATCCGATAGCGGGTGGCGAGGTAACTGACCACCTCCCCCTTGTTGGCCCGAGGATGGGTCAGGTCGAGGTAGTAGGGCTGGGAGAGCGCGGCCGAGACATGGGTCCCAAACCGGCGATGGCACTCGTCGGCGGCCGCCTCCACGGCCTCGTGGTCGTCGCTGACCCCCACGATCTTGGCCACGCGGTCGCCCAGCCCGTCGTACGAGTCCACCACCTTGGGTTTGAACTGGACCGTCTTCATCTCCCGGTCGACGTGGGCTCCGTTGGGGTCCTGGACGTACCACTCGGCCCCCCGGTAGAGCCAGACCCCATCCATCGTTTGCCCCAGCAGCGAGGTGATCTCAGGCACCAGCTCTTCCGGGATGATTCGCTCCTCGATCGGCTCCAACTGGGGATCGACGATCAGGCCCCCGTTGAAGGCGGCTATGGGAGTCTCCAGATGCAGCGGCTCGACGAGCATCGACATGCCCCGGGGCGGGCGACCGCTGGTGATCGCAAAGAGGATTCCCACCTCCTTCAATTTCTCCACCGCCGCCGCCGCCCGCTCGGTGAGGACCTTGTCCTGGGTCACCAGGGTCCCGTCCACGTCCGCCAGCAACAGCTTGATCTCAGCCCTGCTCACCGGCTCACTCGCAGTTCCACAGAGAGTGGGCTGCCAGCCCGAGAAGGTGCCTGAATCCCCGGTCGGTGGCATGAGCCGCTCGCTTGACTGGGCACAACCGGTTGCTCTCCCTGCTTGCTGATGGCCTCGCCCCAGCATATCCCGGGACCCTGACCGGCCCGCCCTTGATCTCGCTGAAGCTCACCCCCCGGCCACCGTTGGGACCGCAGGGCGGGTTTGCGCGCTCCGACAGCCAGCCCCCGTCCGGGTGCCGCTCGCTCCAGCACAACGGGTCCTCGTCCCTGGGCAACGCAACCCGTGCCGGTGCCGCTGGAATCGGCGCCGATCACCTCCGCCGTCGAAGCTTCGCAGCTGCGGCTTCGGATGGGCCGACCGACTACCTCAGACCACTGGCCACCGACCACGACCACCCGATAGAATCGCCCGACCGGAACAGCGGGCCATCGGCAGGGGGCGGCTCATGCAGTGGATCGAGGCGCAGGAGGTCTACGCTCGGCTTCCGCGGCTGACCGCGATCGCGTGCGTCCGGCGGGCCCTGGAGGAGGAGCGCCGGACCGCGGCCGCCAGTGCGCCGCGCGTGGGGGTCGATGCGGCCGCGCTTCGACTGCTGCTCATGCCCGGCCGCATGAGCGGGGTGGTCGGCCTGAAGGCCATAACCTTCGCGGAGCAGAATCCCCAGCGTGGGCTACCCACCATCCAGGGCTTGGTGGTGCTCTTCGATGGCTTGAGTGGGCAGCTGATCGGCGCCTGCGATGGGCCGTCGCTGACGGCGGTCAGAACCGCGGCCATCGCGGGCTATGCGACCTCTCAGCTCGCCGCCCTGGGGGCGCAGACCATGCTCCTGGCTGGCGCCGGAGCCCAGGCCGCCTTTCAGGTGGCAGCAGTGGAGGCGGTGCGCCCGATCTCCCGAGTGCTGCTGTGGAACCGGACGCCAGAGAAGGCCGAGGCTCTTGCTCGACGCCTTGCCACCTGGAACAGCGAGATCAGCTACCAGGCGGTGGCCGACCTCCCAGCTGCCTCCAGGCAGGCCGATGTCATCACCCTGGTGACCGGCGCCAGCGAGCCGCTGCTACGACTCGAGGACACTAAGCCCGGGTGCCATGTCAACGCCATGGGCTCGTATCACCCTGACCGTCGTGAGGTCGCTTCCGACTTCGTCAAGGCCTCGATGGTGTTCGCCGACACGGTCGCCGGTTGCGCTGAAGAGGCTGGTGACCTCCTCATCCCGCTGGCGACCGGCGAGTTGGAATGGTCCCGGGTTCACCCCCTCCTCGACGCCAATCCGGACTTCCAGGCCGAGCGCACCCTTCTCAAGAGCGTCGGTTCATCAATCTTTGATCTCGCGTGCGCGGCGACCCTGTTCGGCCTCCTTTCAGAACTCTCGAATCCATCTGAGCTCGGGAACCAGGCAGAGCCCGATTGGCCGGTCGAGACGCCAACCCGGACCGAACATCCCAACCCCGCTGCCGGTTGAACGCCACCCTATCCCCGCAGCGGTGGCCCCAAGCGTCCCGTTGAGCACTCCCCCACTCGCGGTCCCTCGCCAGGTGAGGGCCGAGCACAACCCCGATGCGCCGACCGGCTCGACGGCACCTCCGATGGCTCTCTTCACGAGCCCAGACTGCGCCGTACCTCCTTGCTGGCCTGGCCCGAGGGTCCTGCGGGAACCACCAGTAGTCCATCACGGCCAGCGGCGACCCGGTCGCGGGACAGGGTCAAGGCATCACCGCACGGAACCGATCCCCCCACCGACCCCAAACCGCGCCTGGCGCACTGCGCTGGCGCGCTGTAATCGGCCTTATCGAACGGAGCTGGCTCGTCGGGCGTCGCCACGGCCAGGGCCGCAAGGTGATCGCCGCAATTGCGGCCGATACCCGGGACCCTGTGGGGGGCCATGTGGCGATGCCGACCCTTCCGGGCTCGGCGCACTCAAATCATCGGTGGCCGCGGGCCAGAACGCGCGACCGCGCCCAGTTGGCGCCCGCCAACCGCTCGACGTTGTCGCCCTCGAGGTCGGATCCGACTCCCTGATCCAGGGCACCGCACCCCACCGCCCCAGCAGAAGCGAGACCCAGCAGAGCCCACCTTGACGGCTCCCACTTCGGCCCACTCAGTACCCGCGTGCCTGGCCTCCGTCGACTCTGACCTGCTCACCGGTCACATACGAGGCCGCCGCCGAGCAGAGGAAGCAGGCCACCGCCGCGAACTCGGCCGGAGATCCGTAGCGCCTCATGGGGATCAGCTGTTCTGACCGCCGGCGCACGGACGCGACGTCGGTCTTGTCCCGCTGCGCCCGGAGAGCATCCAGCTGGCTCACCCGAGCGGTTTCGATCCGACCCGGAAGGATCATGTTGACGGTCACGCCGTCGGCGGCGACCTCGGCCGCCAGCGTCTTCAGGTAGGCGGCGAGCGCCCCCCGTCCCACATTGGACAGGACCATGTCCGCAAGCGGCTCGCGGACCCCACTGGAGCCGACCGCCAGCACGCGGCCCCACCCCCTGGCGCGCATCTGCGGCAGGACGCGCCCAACCAGCTGAAGCGGCCGCAACAGCAGGGGCTCCAGCGCTGCGCCAACCACCTCGTCGGTCACGTCCGCAGCGGCACCAACGGGCGGACCGCCACCATTGATGATGAGGATGTCGATTGGTCCCAGCGCCTGCTCGGTCGCCGTCACCGCTGCTTCGACCGAGTGCGGATCGGCAAGATCGACCTCGAGCCCGATCGCGCCCTGAAGTTCGCCGGCGAGGCTGCGAGCCAGATCGCCCCGGCGACCGGTGACCGCGACCCTAGCCCCCTCGTGGCTGAGCGCCTCGGCAATGGCTGCGCCAAGCCCAGCGGTCGAGCCTCCGACAAACGCGGTTCGCCCGGCAAGACCAAGTTCCATCCGCAATCCCTCCTATGTGGGCGTGGGTGGCGCCTCCTTGCGAAGGCGTGGGTTCAAGTCGCGGGAGGACGCCGGGGCGATACGAGGTCGAGGGCACGGTTGGGGAAGCCCCTTAGCGGAATCGCCCACCACCCAAGGCGGCCTCTGCTGCCTTCGCACGCGCGGGCCCATGCCCGAACGCTCGGCCCTCCCAAAGCACGCAATCCAAGCCGGGACCCCATGTGCGGTCCCGGCTCCCCCATCGCTTGCCGCCGGAGATGGTCCAGCCTTCCTGGGGACATCCTCGGTGAGACGCGCTGCCGTCCGCCGGGGCAGAGCCGCTCCACAGCGCCCTCGGTCCGGGACAGTCCCACACTCCCGCTGAGCAGCCTCCGCGCCGGGCTCGGCATCACCGGCCACCCGCTTCACTTCTAGATGGCTGGGATGCGTCCGCGCGCGGCTGCCGGAGGCCCGGCCGCGAGCTCTCGGTGCTGCAGATGATCCGGACCCGGTTCCCCACTCCAGCCGGGGCGCCTCCGACGTTGATCCTTCACCGACTGACTCCATCTGCTCACAGCAGGTTAAGGCAGCAGCCACCGGCCGGTGGTCGCCCGTGCAGGTGGCGCACGCCCCATCCCCCTGGTCGACCGCCCCGCCGCGCGTTCCGATTCGGTCTCCGCCCCACGACCACTGCAGCGGTCAGCGCGCGACCGTGAACACCGGCCGGCCCAGGGTCTCCTCGTCGACGTCCACCCCGAGACCGGGCCCCTTTGGTACCGGACCGCGACCACTCCCTGACCGCGGTTGGTATCCCGCCACGTGCTCGTTGGTCCAATCGTTCATAAACGAGGCAGCGAACAAGGAGGCGGGCGGGACCCCCGCGGCCAGGTGACTGACAGCCGCGGCGGTCAGATCGCCACCCCAGGTGTCCTCGACAGTCAAGCGAATGCCCAGGTCGACCGCCAGGTCGCGCATGACACGGGCCCGACTCAAGCCCCCTACCCTGCCTATCTTCAAGTTGATGTGATCCATCCCCTGATGAGAGATCGCGCGCACCAGACTGGTGGTGTCGACGATCACCTCGTCCAGGACCATGGGCAGGCGTGTCAACTTTCGGATCGCTAAGCACTCCTCCATGGTCGGGCACGGTTGCTCCAGCAACAGCCGGTCCAGGGGCTCGAGCAGCCGCACCGCCACGATCGCGTCCTGACGTCGCCAGCCGCCGTTGGCGTCGGCTATCACCAGATCACTCCCATCAGTGGCGGCGACGATCGCGGCAGCCCGCTGGGCGTCCACGACCGGATCGTCGCCCAGCTTCATCTGGAAGCGATGAATGCCCAGCGCGCGCTGATGCAGTACGAACTCCGCCATCTGCTCCGGCGCCCCCATCGGGACCGCCACGTACAGCGGGAGCTCATCCTGGAGGCGACCGCCGAGCAGCTCGGCAACCGGCATGCCCAGGGTCCTCCCCAGAGCATCCCAGCAGGCGATGTCGACGGCACTCTTGGCGTACAGATGCCCGCTCAGGAGATCGTCCATCCGGGTCCACACCCGCGCCAGGTTGGCGACGTCAGCGCCCAGCAGGCCGGGCGCCATGAACTCGATGGCAGCCCGGGCACCGGCCGCAAAGGCGGGTAGGTACGTCGCTCCCAGGGGGCATGCTTCGCCATACCCCGTGCTGCCCCCTTCGGTGGTGAGCTTGACCACCAGACTCGGCAGCGCGTTGACGACTCGGCCGCTGGACATCACGTAATCGCCGTGGGCGTAGGTCAGCGTGTACTCGAAGAGGTCGACCCGGATGATCTCGGTGTCGCTCACCGGCGACCACCGGCAGGCCGGGGCGCGGTGCCCAGGTAGGCGTCGACCACACGCTGGTCCCCCACCAGCTGGGCGCTTGCGTCGGCCAGCACCACCCCTCCCTGCTGCAGCACGTAGGCCCGCTGGGTGATCTCCAGGGCCAGGGTCACGTTTTGCTCCACCAGCAGCACCGCGGTCCCCTGGCGCGCAACCGTCTCCAGCATCTCGTAGACGGATTCCACCATCTGGGGAGCCAGGCCCAAGGAGGGCTCGTCGACCATCAACAATCTGGGATTGGCCATCATGCCCCGGGCAATCGCGAGGATCTGCTGCCCACCACCCGATAGCATCCCGGCCAGCTTTCTGGAGTGCTGGCGCAGCATCGGAAACACCCCCATCACCTCCTCCACTCGAGCCCGTCGCTCCCCGCCCCTTCTGCCATACAAGTAGCCCCCCAGATCGAGATTCTCAGCGACCGACAGCGAGGGAAAGATGCGCCGCCCCTCGGGGAGCTGCACCAGACCAAGCTTGACCCGCCGGGGAGCCGTCACCCCGTCCAAGCTGCGCCCCTGAAAGCGCACCTCCCCAGATCAAGTGCCGACGAGACCTGACTGATGCGGCCCTGCCGCAGTAGACAGATGGGGGACGGGCTAACGCCATCGAATAAGTACTAGTCATCGTAGCGGGGATGGGGGGTTTGGGGGAAGGGGGCCGCAAATGTGGACTCTGGGCAGAGTGGGTCGAGGCAGAGCTGTGAACTGGGGCTGAACAGGGCACGGGGACGATTCTGGGAACAACCTTGACCAAAGCACGCCGCTGAGAAAATGGTATGGCGGAGCGGCTGGAGGCGGTTGCCGCAGGGCGACAGGCGCTGTCCCTCTGCGGCTTGACAAGCCATGGAAGCATCAACGCTTGACCACGCCTCGGCGGGACCCGACTTCCAGGCGACCCCCGCCAGCACCGAGGAGCAGACACCGACGCGGATGCCTTCCGCCGACTCACCACGGGATGGGACCCCTGAAGACGCCCCCGACATCTACCTCTGCTGAGCGGCGACCTCAGCGCCCCAGTCGTGATGGGCCATTCCGATGAGCGCGCTGTCAGGCCCTTCGGCCAGTCACCCAGTCGTAGCGAACATCGTCGTCAACCACCTTCGCCGTCGACCGGCTCCCGACCCCACTAGCGCCGTCGACACAGTAGGTGCAACCGCTGACGTAGCTCGAGGCGTCCGAGCTCAACCAGAGAACCAGGCTCGCCACTTCATCGGGGCGACCTGGGCGGGCCAGCGGTAGATTGGGGATTCGCGCTGACAGCGATCTCGCCATCTCAGGAGGAAGCGGCTTGGGCTGAGTGTCGATCAGGCCCGGGCTCACGCAATTCACCAGGATGTTGTGGGGAGCGAGCTCAATGGCCGCCACCCGAGTGAAGCTCTCCGTCGCCGCCCTGCTGCTGGCATAGGCCGCCGCGCCAGCAGATCCCCGGCTGCTGACTCCAGATGAGAAATTGATGATCCGACCTCCGCGCCGCTGCGCAATCATGGCCTTCGCAGCCGCACGCGTCATCAGGAAGGTGCCTCGACAATTGACCGCGTAGACCGTATCCCAGACCTCCACTCGCTCCTCCAACAGCGAGGCGTGGGGGGCCACGGCAGCGTTGTTGACGCATATGTCCAGGCGCCCAAATGCCTGGGATGCGGCAGCCACCAGACGCTCACAGTCGCTCTCTTCGCGGATGTCGCCGCGTGCGGCTCGGACGAGACCGCCGAGATCACGACACGTCTCGGCCAATCCATCAGGGTCCCGGTCCACGGCCAGCACCGCGCCTCCGGCCGCCACAAACTCATGCACAATCTCGCGTCCCACCCCGCGAGCCGCCCCCGTAACAAGCGCCACACGACCGCCGAAGTCATACTTGACGTTCACAACTCTCCCTTCCTAATGACCGTTGACCCCATGCTCCTGGCGACGCGCCGCGGGTACGGCGATCAACGCCATCATCTGAACCCCAGGTGGAAGTCCCTGACCCTGAGCGCTGGAGCGCTCGCCACTCCGTTCCAGACGTTCATGATCGGCTGGCTCACCAGCACATCGCCGACTCCGTCGCAGCGCGAAAGCACAGGCAGGATCTCTTCGCTGAACCGACTCTGCGTCACCGGACCACCGACCCGGCCCTCGGAGATCCGAAAGCAGGCGTCCCTAGTCACTCCGGTGAAGGCGGTGGACTCCGGGTCGATCATCCGCGTGTAGTGGAACCGCGAGATGAGGATGCCTCGCTCGACTCCCGCGATCAGGGCCGCCTGCGGCTCGCTGCCGGCAGCGAGCACCAGATTCGCCGGGGTCGGCGCCGGTGGCTGTTCTCGCCCGATGTGAGCGTGTCCGGTGGAGCCTTGGTCAAGGCGAGCGGCCGTGGCCAGGTCAGTCACCGCATTGGCAACCACTCCGTGATCGAGCATCACCACCCGCTGCTTGCTGACACCCTCGAGGTCAAACGGGATGGGCAGCCCGATGTCGGCGGAAGCGTCGTCAGCTACAGAGATGCGCCCATCCGCCGCCCGGCGACCGCGATGCCGAGCAACCGCACCCGCACCTTGGACGAGCGCTTCACCGGTGAACCCGATACTCCCGAAGAAGCCCAGCATATCCCCGACCGCCAAAGGCCCCAAAACCACGTCGTAGGAGCCCGGCGGGAGAGGCTCCGGATTCTCGCTGGCCACGGCGTCATGGATCGCTTCATCCAGCGCCACTTCTGGGCGCAGCCTAGCGAAGTCGCGCCCCAGGTCCGACCGGTATCCGGAACCCTGGCCGCGGCGAACCAACAGGCTGTAGTAGACCTCAGTGGCGCACGCGTAACGCCGTGCCCCCTCGCTGTTGGCGACGGCAAGCTCTGTGACCACGAGCGACAGCATCCCGTGCGCACTGGCACCCAGCCTCTGAGCGCGTGTGATCGCGAGACCGGCGATCCGACCCCTCTCCCCAGCGTCGAACCCCAGCGAACTCTCATGCCACAGTCTCGGTGCGTCGTCATCCTGGGGCTCATGACCCGGCAACTCAAGGGCAGGGCCCGATCCAATGTGGACCTGGGACGCGCTCGCGGCAGCCTCCCGGCCGGCCCATTCGGAGGCGCTCAGCAGGGAGGTGGCAGCTCGTGCGACGCCCCTATCCGAGATTCTCCTGGCCATGAGCTGGAGTTCGTCGACAGCCTGGGGTTGGTGGACTCGGGTACCCGCAAACCGCGTGTACTCCCCCAGGCGCGAGACTATGAAGACATCGCCGCGACCGCCAAGGCCCCTCAGCGCCGCCTCCGCGTGCCCCATTAGCACGTCTTCGCCTCTCGGCGCACCGATTTCGGCCGTCACCCCGCGACCCCCATGCGCACGCCCCTTACCAGAACCGGCACCGATCCGTGCGAGACGAAGCCCCACTGCTTCGGTTCACCCTTCCCACAGGGAAGCCCGAACACCCGCGCCTCCTCCGGACCGGCCACCTGCTCGACGCTCCCCCAAAACTGAGGCGTGACCCCGCCATAAGATGAGTTCTTCATCAACCGTCCCTTCACGCCCCGCTTGACCTCAAACGCGACCTCAGTGCCGAACTGAAAATTGAGACGCTGTTCGTCGATGCTCCAGCTGCGGTCCATGTCCAGGTAGTAGCCGTCCCCGAGGCGCTCCATCAACTCGGCCAGGCTGCCCTCCCCAGGCTGCAGGGCCACATGGGTGGAGAAGCACAGGGGCAGATACTGCCATCCGTCGGCCCGCATCGCCCCGGTCGGTGCCCGGCCAAGTCGCGCCGCGGACTCTCTCGATGAGAGAAAGTCAACCACGACTCCCTGATCGACCAGCGAAGCCCGCTGCGCGGGACGTCCCTCGTCATCAAAGCCAAACCCACCGCGCGCGCCCGGCACGGTGGGATCGGCCACGATTGAAACGGCAGGTGAGCCGTAGCGGAACCGACCGAGTCCGTCCGCGGGCACGAAGGATGTCCCCGCAAAGCCCGCCTCATCACCCAGAATCCGGTCCAACTCCAGGGCATGGCCACAGGACTCGTGAATTTGCAGCGCCGTCATCGCCGGCCCGATGATCACGTCCGCCAACCCCCCCGGACATTGCGGAGCCTTCAGCAGAGCGTTCGCCTCATCGACCACCCTTGGAGCTTCCCCGATCAGGTCAAGGCCCTCCACGTACTCCCAGCCCGACGCCCCGGTGTTGCCGTGGAAGGAGTTCGGGTACGACCGTCGCTGGACTTCGCCATCCGCGGCCGCCCACACCTGGTAGAGGCCCCCACACTCGACCAGCGACTGGACCTGCCACGAACCCTCAGTGCTGAGGAAGTACCGTCGCTGCCGCTTGGCGTTGACTCCAGCGACCGCCCCCACCACCTGCGCGGACGCTCGAGCCACGCGAAGCAGCTCGTCCAAGAGGTCCTGCTTGCGAGCGAGCGGCACCGCAAACGGGTCCCGGTCCACTCGGGTGGTATACCGTCCGGTTTCCGGGGGCAGCGATTGCCAGGGGACGGCCGGCCCCAACGGTGAGCCATCGACCATCCGGAGTGCGGCTCGAGCGGCGGCCACCGGCGCGTCCGCAGGCCCCAGGGACCGGGACCCGAACCCCCACATGCCTCGGGCGATCACCCTCACCCCGATCCCAAGGGTATGCTCCCGGCGGATGTCGAGCTCGCCGTCCAAACGCAGGTAGAGCCTCTCCTCCTCGATCTCCACCACTCTGGCGTCGGCATAGCTCGCCCCGTGGGATCGTGCAAACTCGACCGCCTCCGCCGCCGATGCACGGGCCGCACGCTCATCTGCAGCCCAGCCCCATCCGTCGGCCGCAACGGAATCCGTCTCGAACAACGTGAAATACCCTCCTGCGTTGATCCAGCGTCTGTGGGCGGTTGACCCAACGAGGACGCCGGCCCCGCGGGCCGGCGTCCCGTATCAGGGCACGGTTACCCCTTGGTGAAGTACCAATCCTGGGGGTAGATCGAAAGCAGGGGATTGGCGGGGAGCACTCCGTGGAGATTGCTCTTCACCTCCAGCAACTCGTAGTCGCTGTTGGGGATCCACAGCATCGGAAGCTGCTTGGTGACGAAGGTCTCCCACGCGAATAGGGCCTTCTGGCCAGAGTCCTCGGCGGCGTTGGAGAGCTTGACCTCAGTCTGACTGCAGTAATTGTCCGCGTTGAGGGCGCCTCCGCAGCGGAAGTAGCCGCCGCCGGCGGGATAGTACGGAAGTGTGTAGATCGCCCCTCCCCAGTCATCGATCTGCCAGCTGCAGTCGGACTGGGTGCTCTGGCAGGGCACGGACTCCGCGTATGCGAACGTGCTGCCCTTGAGGTTGATCTGCACCCCGGCGTGGGCCGCGGTTGACTTGTAGATCTCCATCTCGGTCAACCCCGCGGAGTAGTTGTCCTGGTAGATCAACGTGAACGAGAGGGCGCTGCCCTTGGCGATGCCGGCCCCACACTGGTTGCTGCCCGTTCCGGGATCCTGGCAGGTGTCCAGGCCGTTGGGGACGACCTTCCAGCCATGATCCTTGAGGAGTCGCTCCGCGGCGGAGATGCTGTACGGGTACGGGTAGTTGCGAGCGCTCTCGATCGGCGCCGTCACGGCCGCTGAACCATTCACCACCGGCCCATAGTCAGGGGTGGCGAACCCCGCCAGCGCGCTCTTGATCCACTCCGGCTGATCGATCAGGCGTTCCAAAGCCTGCCGAATGTAGAGCTGCTTGAAGTCCGGACCGACCGTCGGGTTGTTGAAATTGATGAAGAGCGAGTTGAACCCGTAGGTCGGCCAGGTGCCAAAGGTGTACCCCTGCCGACTGAGGGAGCTCTTGAGGCCGGCATCGTTGGTCGGGAGGTATCCCACGTCGACCAGGCCGGACTTCACCGCGTTCACCTCCGATACCTCGCTGTCGTATGGCTCGAACACCAATTTGGAGAGGTGGGCCTTGTCCGGACCGCTGTAGCTCGGGTTGGGCGTCATGACGATGTAGCCACTGGTGAGGAACGTCTTCAGCTGCCACGGGCCGTCCACCACCTTCCATAGGGGGTTGGTGGCGTAGGTGCCGATGTCCTTCGACTGGGCGTCGAGGAAGTTGTAAACCGCCTTCGCGCCGGCCGTAGTCTCGTCGTAGTTGCCGACCGGACCGCTGGCGCTGGTGCGATCCCACGACTGCTGCGGCATCGGCGTGATCTGGGCCAACTCGTTGTAGGTGAACCAGGTCGGTGAATAGGCCTTATTGAGCGTAAATGTCAGCTCGTAGGGGTTGTCCACCTTGATCCCGATCACGTTGTCCGGGAACAGCCCGGGAACGTAGGCTGCCCAGTTCTGCTTCTCGGCACGCAGCTCGTTCATCCAGAAGGTGACGTCGCGCGCGGTCACCGGAGTTCCGTCCGACCACACATAGTGCTTGAGCTTGATCACCACCTGAGTGTTTCCGTCCTGGTAGATCGGAGGGTAGGCCAGGCTGATCCCGTAATTGATCGCCGGTGAACTGCCGCTCCCGAACTGGTACAGGGGAGGCACCATCAGGTACTCGAATTGGCTCTGGAACTGGACTGTGAAGTCGGTAGCCGGATAGAGGGGGAAGATCCACGGCGGCGGGAGCCCTGCGGTCTCCGCGAATGTGGCCGTACCCCCCTTGACCGGGGTTCCACCCGGAGACGCTCCCGTGGTCGCGGTCCCGCCGCTCGCACAACCCGCAATCAGGCCGGTGGCAAGCAGCCCCACGACCCACGCCCGACGCCAGATCGAAGACGGGCTACGCCCGCCGATCCCAGATATCCTGTTTCGCATTCCTACCTACTTCCTCCTTGCGTGGATGCGCGGTTGATCCGGCTTGCGCAGTCACGATTCCGATTGATGCTCAGTCGTCTCGCATGGCTGTGATTGATCCGCTCCGGCGGGGTAGTGCTCCACCAGACGCGTGTACGAACCTTGCAGGTGCTCCTCGATGAGTCGGACCGCGGTCGCGCCATCGGCATTCGCCAAGGCCGCGGCTAGCGCGCTGTGCTCGTGCTTGAAGATCGACTTGTAGTCGGCGTTGGCGATGTTGCGCGTCAGCAAGAAGCGAAAGATGTGCGGTCGCAGCATGGTCCAGCAGGCGTACAGGCGATCATGGTGAGCTGACTTGTAGAGCAGGTCGTGAAACCTGATGTCCGCGGCCGCGAACTGCCGCTCACCCATCGACCCGGGCTTGAGGTGCACATCAAGCGCCGCCCGCCGCAACGCCGCCAGGTCCTGCGGAGTGGCTCGGGTGGCGGCCAGCCCAACCGCGAGCGTCTCCAGGCTCCGGCGCAGACTGTACAGGTCCTCCAGATCTCCAGCACTCATGCCCACCACCACCGCCCCGCGGTGCCGCCGGAGGGTCACGAGCCCCTCGTGATGAAGCCGCGCGAAAGCGTCCCGCACCGGGCTCCGGCTGACCTGGAGGGCATCGGACAGGTCCGCCTCGCGCAGATGCTGGCCTGGGCGCAGCACCCCCGTCACGATCCCCTCCCGAATGCGGTCGGTCACCACCTCGGATAGGCTCACCTGCTCCACCGCCGCAATGGGAGCCGCCAGGTCTTCTGTCTCAGCCACGGTAGAACACATATTGTCGACAATCGACGGCCCTGTCAAGAGTCACCGCGTCCACTCCTCACCCGGTCAGGAGCTCAGCCGACCCTGGTCCAGGAGCGGGTACGGTGAGAGCGCTCCACCGCGTTGATCACCTCTTGCACCCGGGCCCCGGCCACAAAGTCACCGGCGTTGTCTGGCCCTCCGGACACGATCTCATCGACGAAGCTCTTGATGAGGTTGCCGTAGCAGGTCTCCTCCCACCCGTGACCAGGCCGGTAGCCGGGAGGGAAGTGACGCTGGGGAATCTCGCGCGGCTTGAACTCAACCGCGCTGGCGCTGGCGCTCCACAGCCGCTGCCAGGCGCCGTTCTCATCGACGATGCGGCAGATCAGGGCGCCCTGGTCCCCGTAGAGACGGGCCTCCACGCCTGGATAGTTACCGACCGTCACGTAGCTGCTCTGGATCGTCATCAGGGCGCCGTTGTCCAGCCGCGCGATGAACACATCCCCGTCGTCGATGTTGATCGGTTCCCGCTGTTGGTGGAGGTTCGTGCGGCGGCGTTCTCGGACAAAGTTCTTCAAGACCCCCACAACCTCAGTGGGCTGGCCTCCGGTGGCCATCAGCCCGATGTCGATGATGGGAGCGCCGTAGCCCTCGAGCGAGGAGACGGTGATCTCAGATTCCAGGGGCGACCAACCGCCGACTGGGTCGTCGGCCGCCGGCTGCGTTAGGATCCGCTTGTCGGCTGGGTTGTCGGGGTCCAACCACTGGCTGTTCTGCTCGTACCCGTTGAAGATGAACGGCGTACCGCACCACCCCTCCTGGATCAGTTCGCGCATGTAGGAGATCGCCGGGGCGTACCTGAAGGTGAGCCCGACCTTGGTCTTGAGGCCCTTGGCCTGAGCCAGGTCGGCCGCTCGCCAGACGTCCTCCGCCCGATGGGCGACGGGCTTCTCGGTGAGGCAGTGCTTACCCGACTCGAGCGCCGCGAACACGATCGGGTCATGTTCATCTCTCGTGCAGACATCGATGATGTCGATGTCGGGCCGCTGGACCACCGCCTGGTAGTCGGACTCGGCCTCGGCGGCCGAGAACTGGACGGCACGTTCTTCCGCCAGTTTTAGATCTAGGTCGCAGACCACCGCCAGCTCCACGCCAGGACACCGCTCCCAACCGGGCAGATGCGCTCGAGTCGACCATCTCCCCGCTCCGATCACCGCCACTCGCAGCTGCTCAGACAAAGTCCATCTCCTCCTATCGAGATTCGGGAATCATGACCACACGGCCCAGTTCGAGCGCACCATCTGGAGTGCCCGGGCGGTGCCGAGCGCCTCATCCAGGGCCAGATGTTCAGCCGCGGAGCGTCCTGACAGGGCCGAGTTGATGCTCCGCAGCATCGCCGCGAACGAGGGCTCGTCCGGGACCAGGTGGTGGACCTCCTCCCTATCCCGCGTCACAGTCACCGAGTCCACCGCGCTCGGATGGAAGGGGTCGCTGAGGTGGATCTCTCCCCTAGTGCCTAACAACCGAGTCGCAGTGTCGCGTCGGCGCTGCAGCCCCGAGCTGAACAACAGCCGTCGGCCCCTATCGAAGTCCACAACGGCTTGGCACTCCGCGTCCACCCCCTTGCCTCCAAGGGAGACCACCGCAGACGCGGCCACCGGCTCGGCTCCAAACAGCAGCCTGCCGAGGTGGATCGGGTAGCAGCCGACGTCATTCAGCGAGCCCCCCGCCATCGCCGGATCCCAGCGGATGTTGCTGGGATCACGAACCTGGAAGTGGAAGTTGGACTGAATCTCTCTAAGCTCCCCGATTCCCCCGCCGGCGAGCATCTCAGTCAAGAACTGGAACTGCCCGTGAAAGGGAAAGGCAAAGGCCTCGAACAAGGGCCTGCCGGACCGCCGGGCCGCGGCCAGCAGGTCCTCCACCTCCTCAGGGGTGCAGCCCAACGGCTTCTCGCAAAGGACGGCCTTGCCGTGCTCCAGTGCTGCCCGGGACCAGCGCAAGTGCAGATGATTCGGCAGCGCGACATAGACGGCCTCGACGTCGTTGCGGGTGAGCGCCTCCAGGTAGGAGCAGGGCTCAGCCGCAAGACGGTTGGCCACAATGAACTCTCGAGCCGCATCTGGGTGCCGGCTGCCGACCGCCACCACGACCCCGCCCGCCAGCTCCAGCGAGGGTAGGAAATTCCAGCGCGCGATATTGGCCGTGCCGAGCACCGCCCACCTGATCCTTCCGTTCGCCCCCGAGCGCTCGTGCTCGCTCACGGCAACCTCCCGGTGCCCACGGCCAGCAGCTCAGCCACATTCATGCTCGGGACGACTTGAGCCTGCAACATCCCCTCGCGTCCCGACGCCAGGAGGGTGACGCTGGGCCCATGGCCGGGCCAGCGGCTGCTCCCGGTGGTGACCACCCCCACGACGGTGGCCCCCGGGCGGTAGCCGGTGTGGAACCGCCCATCCCAATCCCTGATCGCCACCAGGTCGCCGAGGCGGAGCTGGCTCAGCCGGCTGCCAAGCTCCGTGTGGGGATCCAACTGGAGGCAGATCGACGTCGCGGCGCTGACCCGGCCGCTCCCGATCCCCACCATCTGGGGCGGCAGCACCGCCACCACCGGGAACAAGAGCTCACCCCTCCCCGTGACCTCCAGCGGCAGTGCCTGCCAGAGCTGCGGGGACAGGGCGTGAAAGTCGACCCCGGGCGAGCCCTCCAGCCTCAGCCCGACTCCGCTCGCGTCCACCACCACCTCATCCCCCGGTGCCAGAGCACGCAGCGCGCCGTCATCAAAGTCCAGCAACACGTGCTGGAAGACCGAGAACTCCTCATGCCGCCCGGTCACCACCCCAACCGCCCCGGCCGCGGCGCCGCTGTGCACGCGGGCCTGGTTGCCGACACAAGCGAAGGTGGTGAGTGCCTGGTTGGCGGCCGAGGCGGGGTTCGCGATGCTGACACCCGGCTGGACCTGGTCTGCGGCGAAGTCAAACACCCCCATCCCGACCCGGACGTTGTAGTGCACCCCCCCGCACCCGATGGGGAGGAACGCAGCCCCGTCCACAGAGGCGAGATACACGGATTCGGGCACGTACGGATTGGTGACCCGCCCGACGACGCGGGTCTCCACCAGCCGGCTGAGGTTGGCTGCGGCGGTCACCCCGGCAGCTCCAGGAGAACGCCGAGATTAGATTGTTCCGTGACCTTGCCGCGCAGCCGACTGGCCGGCGCCGTCATCAGGGTCACTACCCCAACCCCATGGCCGGGGGTCGGCCCCAGGGCGTGGACCACCACGCCGATGGAGGTCCAGCCAGGTCGGTAGCTGCGCCCGAAGCGGTGGTCCTGATCGCGCATGGAGACCAGGTCGCCCAGCCGCAGGCCGGGCAGGCCCAGCTGCTCAACCAGCGCTCGATCGTGCAGCATGACGTCGCAGTTCGCCCACTCCGAACTCATCCCCAAGCCGGCGCCCATCACCTCGGGGGGCAGCTCGGCCACCACCTCCACCTCCAGGCTGCCATCGGAGCTCGCTCGGGCCGGGAGACGCTGGAGAAGCTCTGGGCTCAGGTTGCGGCAGGTGACGTCCGGGTGATCCGCCAGCACCAGCCCCTGGCCACAGGTTTCCACCAACAAGCGGTCCCCCGGGCTCATCAGCGCGAGGTCCGCAGGCGCGAAGTCGATCAGCACAAAGGCGTGCTTCCCAGTCACCACCCCGGACGCCCCAGCTGCCCCGCCCGACAGCGCCCGGACGGGGTTGCCCAGGCAGGCCATCACCTGTAGGGCCAGGTGGCTGGCCGGGTCGCTGCCTTCGGCTGAGACCCCGGGCTCCCCGTGGTCACACTCCCAGCCGAAGGCGGGGCTGCCGACTCGCAGGTTGACCGTCACCCCGGCCATCCCCGGGCGGATCAGCGGCTGGTCATCGAATCCGACGGAGTACATTCCGCGCTGGCCCGGATGACTTATCACCGCTCCGGCACCAACCCTGACCAGAGCCTCCTGGTTGCAGCGGAGCATCAGTAGAGCCGCCCCACTGGGAGCACGTTGGCGAGCTCGCCGCCGCCCAGATACGCGCGCAGATTGGCTGCGAACAGCTCGGTCAGCGCCTCGTTCTCGCCGACCACGGTGGATGCGGAATGGGGGCTGATGATCACGTTCGGCAGGGTCCACAGCGGGCTGTCGGCTGGCAGCGGTTCGGTTGCGGCCACGTCCAGAGCGGCCCCCCCCAGCCGGCGCTCGGCCAGGGCTCGCATCAAGGCGGGCTCATCAACCACCTGCCCGCGGGCCACGTTGACGAGCAGAGCGGTGGGTCGCATCAACCCGATCCGGCGCTCATCGATCAGGTTGTTGGTCTCCTCGGTGTGGGGACAGCTGAGCACCAGGACGTCAGCTCTGGCCAGCAGTTCGTCCAGAGCTGAGGCAGCATAGAGCTCATCCACCCCAAGGGCAGCGGGGTCGCGATCATCCAGGGTCCGCACCACCCCCACAGTTCGGGCCCCCAGGGTGGTCAGCAGGCGGGCCACCTCCCGGCCTATGCTCCCCAGCCCGAAGATCACCGCCGTCTGCCCGCGCACCAGCCGGCCCGCCCCGCGCACCCAGCAGCGGGCCGCCTGATTGCGCAAAGTCCCGAGCAGGTCGCGGTTGAACGCGATCACCGACATCGCCACGAACTCGGCGAGAGCGGGCCCATGCACGCCCCTGGCGGTCGTGATCACAGGACCGCCCTCCCGATCGAGCCCGATGCGCCGCACAAACTGGCCGACCCCAGCGGAGGTGGCCTGGATCCAACGCAGCCGCGGCAGGGCGCCCAGCTGCTGGTGGAACTCCGCAGGCCCGAAGTCGAAGAGGATCTCGGCCTCGCGCAGGAGCCGCTCCCACTGGTCGCGCGCCTCGGGGGCAGCTGCCCGGGGGAGGCTATGGTCTCCGGGAAAACGGGGCAGCGGCAGCAGCCGCAGCGGGTACACGAACTCCACTTCGGCGAACTCCTGGCCGAGACGGTCGACCAGCGCCGGCTCCAGGTAGGTGGTGATGACGACCCGACGCGACCCCACCCGGCTCACGACCGGCCGCCCTCCCGGTCCAACGGCAGCGGAACCCAGCGGTGCTCCTGGTGGGAGAGCTCGACCGCGTCTATCACCTCCTGCACCCGGGCGGCATCTCCGAAGTCGCCGGCCCCCGGGCGACCTCCATCGAGGATGTCGTCCACGAAGTCGCGGACCAGGTTCGAATAGAAGGAGCTCGGCCAGGGCTCGCGCAAGGAGCCCCGCTCCGGGAGCAGCCGCGGCGGGACCTCCAGGGGGAGGAACTCCACCGCATCCTTGCGCGCCGCCCACAGCCGCTCAGTGATCCCCCCCTCCTCGACCAGACGGCAGATGATCGCCCCCTCGGTCCCGTAGATGCGGGCCTCCAGCCCGGGGTAGTTGCCCACCGTGATGTAGCTGCTCTGGATGGTCATGAAGCCGCCGCGGGCCAGGCGGGCGATGAAGCAGTCGGCGTCGTCGATCGGCAGCGGTGCCAGGGCCGGCGACCCCGGCCGAGCGCGCTGGGGGACTAGGTTGCTCAGCAGCCCGACCACTTCGACCGGATCATCGCCCGTGAACCAGAGCCCGAGATCGATGATGGGAGCCCCATAGCCCTCGAGCGCGGCCGCGCGGAGCTTGCCATCCGCGGTGGTGGGATCCTCGCCGACCCGCATCGGCACCGCGGGATCCAGGAACTGCGAATTCTGCTCGAACCCGTTGAAGATGAGCGGCTCTCCCACAAAGCCCTCCTCAATCAGCTCCCGCATCCGGATCATGGCCGCGCTGTAGCGGAAGGTGAAGCCGACCTTCGTCCGCAAGCCCCGAGCGGTGGCCCGGGCGGCGAGCTCGCGGGTGCGTCGGTAGTCGTGATGCACCGGCTTCTCGCAGAGCACGTGCTTGCCGTGGTCAATCGCCGCGTTCGCGTAGTCGTAGTGGCTCGGATTCCAGGTCACCACGTCGACTATGTCGATGTCCGGATCGTTGATCAGTTCCGCGGCTGACCCGACCACCGGAAGCGCCGGGTCAAGGGCGGCTCGGTGGGCGTCCTGGTCGAAGACGGCCGCGATTTCACAGCGACGGTCCCGGCGCCACGCCGGGATGTGAGCCATCTGGGACCACCGCCCGGCGCCGATCAGACCGACCTTGAGCAACGCTGACTCCTCCCACTTTGCGCCTCGGCTTGCTCGCCAATCGTATTTTGTCGACAATCTGCGACCCGTGTCAAATGTGGCCGCCAGCCCCCGTGGGCGGAGATGCCCGCGGCGCCACCGGTGCCTGCGCCGCAGCGGAGGTTGAGTTCGGTGTGGCGCGGGCGGTCGGCGCGCTTGCGCCAGCGGCTCCCGCAGGTCCGGCAGCCCAACTTCAGGGCGAGATCACGGTAGCTCCCACGAGGGACAGGTCACGCCCGCGGGTTCCGCGGGCGCGAGCCTCGGCAGGGCCGGGGCAGAGCTTAGTTCGAGTGATGCCCGCTAGTGCAGGGCGCCACCGGATCGCCTGCGTCAGACGGGGCACCTGCGGGCCGGCGCTCGTCACTCTGCCCGTTGCCGCAGTTAGCGTCGCTGACGCGACGCAGCTCGCCGCAGGACCCCCCTCGTCCAGGAAAGCAGGCGGTGGCGGGCCCACCGTGATCCTCGGCCGCTTCCGTGGCCGGGCCGGCGTCCCTCGCCCGGAGCGTTGGGCCGAGCGCCCAGCAGTGGGCCCCGGGGATCGGCGCCGCAGCATCGTGGCCCATCTGCTCGAGCAGGCGGTCGAGGGGATCGGCCGCCAGCCCGCGCTGCAGATCCTGGGCCGTGATGGAGGCGTAGTGGTCGAGGGTGGTGGAGGGCCGGGAGTGTCCCAGAGTCCGCGAGACCACCTCCACGGGGATCCCCGCCCTGAGCCACCTGGCGCAGGCGGCGTGGCGGAGCTGGTGGGGGCTGAGCGGGGGTAGGCCGGCTCGTTCGCAGCAGCCGGCCAGCAGCTCCCGTGCCCGGCGGTCGGAGAGGCGCCCCTGGCGGGAGCGGAACAGCGGGGAGGTTGGCGGCTCGCCGGCTCGGGCCGCCAACTCCGCCTCAAGGAGCTTCTGGATGCCCGCGCCGAGCGAGATCGCGCGGGAGCCGGTCTTGCCGCGGACGTAGAGCAGCCCATCCTGGTAGGAGGTGAGGTTGCATGAGAGCAGCTCCGAGATCCTGGCCCCAGTTGCCAGCAGCAGCCACACCAACAGCTCGGACCTGGAGTCCGGCGCGCCTGCGATGAGCAGCAGGGACTGCTCCACCGAGATCGCCGGCTCCGGATGATGGGACGACAGGGGCTGGATGCGAATCCCGGACGCCAGCCCCTTCGGCGATATTCCCGCCTGCTCGGTGAAGCGCAGGAACTGGCGCAGCAACAAGAGGCGGTGGTGGCGGGTGGAGGCTGCGAGCTGCGCCAGGCTCGCCTGGTAGCGGATGACCAGAGCCAGGTCCACCTCCTCGCCCCGGGTCACCCCTTGCTCGGCGGCGAAGCGCACAAACGACCTCAGCACCCCTTGGTATTCCTTGCTGCTGCTGGCGCGCCCGGTGCTGCTCGCAAAGAGCTCGGCCGCTGCCGCCAACGGCATCACCCCGCCGCTCACCTCTGCTACTGTCCCCCAGCCGGCGATCAGGGGGGCGACACAGCAGCCGCCGCCGGGGCGCGGCTCAGGAGGGTGACGGGAGGACCGCGGCTCTGCCGGCGGCTTCCTTCAGCCTGAGGTCGGTGACCACAATCTCTTCCAGATCCGCCCGGATCTCGAGGGCGTTGGCGAGGTGGAGCGCGTCGACCAACCGCAGCCCGGAAGGCGGCACCCGGGCCGCCGCGAAGTCGGTCGTGACGCTGGGCAGGACCAGCTCGCCGTGTCCAGAGCGGTCGCAACCGTCTCCTCGGTGAGGCGGGCACCCGCGCGGGTCGCCGCGGGCAGCAGCAGCTGTGACGCCCAGCAGGGGCCATGAGCGGAGTACCGCTGGCGCATCGGCCTCGACTCCAGCTCCTTGGTGATGCGCTGGAGATTGGCAGAGACGTCCAGCTGCCGGGCTCTCCCATTCGCCCACCTGCGCTAACAGGTGCCGCGGGCCCGGGTTCCCGGCGCTTCCGCGACCAGACCAGCGAGGGCCCTCACCCGAATGACCTTTGCCCGGGCCCCTACCTTCCCCCCCCGCCCGGGACAGCGCGGAGGCCCGGCAGTGGCCGGCCGCCTTCTCAGGGCAGAGCTCCGCCACCCCAGGCCCCAGACGGATGCCCGACTCCAGGACGGGCCAGCTCAGGGCTGGATTACGGGGAAACCAGCTGCGGCGGCGCCGAAGACAACGCGCCGGTCGTAGGTGACCACCCCTTCCAGCTCCGGGCCGATCTCCCCTGCGGCAGCTAGATGGACCGCGTCGAGGGAGCCCAGGTCGAGGGGTCCAAGCCGTCCCGCCAGCTCAAAGGTGGAGGCAGCAGGGAGGATCAGAGAGGCACTGTCGAGCAGCTCCTCGATGATCCCCGGTGCCACACCGAGCCGAATGGCCGACCGGTGCGCCTTCGTCGCGAGCAGCTGGGAAGACCAGCAGGGACGGTGCCGGGCAAACCACCGGCGCACAGCGGGCGAGTCCTCCTCTTCCACCGCGAGCTTGAGGAACGCCGAGGCGTCGATGTAGAAGGCCACGTCAGCCCTGAGAGTGAAGCTCGTCCAGGACTTCCTGGGTGCGACGGGATGCCACCGCCGGCTCTGGCAGGGGGCGGTTGGACCCACGTGCTGGTGTGACCCTGCCAGCCGCGATCAGGCTTCCGGTACCGGTGGCCAGTGCGGGCGGCGCCAGAACGGCCACCAACTGACCGCGATAGGTGACCCCGAGCGTCTCGCCTCGGCGGACCCTCCGCACAGCAGAAGAGGCTCGCCGCTGCAGCTCCCGGATTCCGATTGTCTCCATGTACGGCGACAGCAGCACAAAGCGGGACGTCCCGAACCCGTCACGCTCCAGATTCGCTGGTCCCCGGTGGGGCGGTGCTGCCCCCCAGGCGAAGCGACTGGGCGGGAGTTGCCCGCCGTGCACGCCCCCGACCTCCGCCACGTCCTCGACCTGCCGGAGGATGCCCCCGCGCCGCCCGCAACCCTGCCGAGCACAGCGGGACCATCGGCCTAGGACCAAAACCGTTTACTTAACGGATAGAGGCTGCATCGGCTATCAGGCGGGTTGGCTGGGGCGCTGGAGCTTGAAGCTGGACAGCTTGCGTTTGACCAAGCGACGTGCGGGACCGCTGGTCAGCCCACATGACGTCCAATTCGTGCCTGTAACCCAGATGGGACCCAGGTCTGTCCCCTGCAGCCTCCAGGTCACCGGAAGTGCCGGTGCCTCCGGCTCCTGACGACAACTCCCGAATCGCGCTGAGGTCGGTCGGTTGCAGACTTCTTTCGGCACTTTCCCGCCGGCCTCTGGGCGGCCCCCTTATGGCGTGACCAAATCCACACCCAACCCGAGGGCAGCCCGCCGGAGGGCCTCGTCGCGGCTCGCCAAGGGCACCCCGGAGGCCGCCGCGAGCGCCAGGTACGAAGCGTCATACGCGGTCAGCCCACTCGCCCGCGCCAGGTCTAGAACGGTGGTTAGGATGGCGTCCCGCCCGATCTCCTCGACCGTGATCGGAAGTTGGCCGAGAAGCTCCAGGAAGCGCGTGGTCTGGGCTGGCTTGAGCCGGCCTCGGCGCTCCGCCGAGACGAGCACGTTGGCAACCTCCAGGGCCCACAGTCCAGGCACCAGCGCCTCTTCGTGACCCAGCCGATCCAGGGCCGACTCCGAGATCGGGGTCGTCTGATCTGCGAAGCACCACGCGAGCGCAATCGAAGCATCGAGGACGAACGTCACCGGCGCCCCTCCTGGATCAGGGCATCCAGCTCCAGGTCGCCCAGGGTGACACCTCGCCTGAACTCCCGCAGGGCCGCCAACGTCGCCTGTGGGGACTCCGCGGGACGGCGGGGCCCCGGCGGAGTCAGCAGGGCAACCGGAACCCCGTGCTTGGTTATGGTGAAGCGTCGGCCCCCCGCCACCTCATCTAGAAGGTGCGAGAGGTTAGTCTTCGCCTCGTACGCCCCTATTTCCATTGCGACTAGTCTAACACTAGTCGTATCACGGCGTTCCGGCCAGCGCCATGGTCGCGCTTTGTGGGTGTTGGGACCTGGTTGACGCTGCCACCCCGCCTGACCCCACGGCTCCCCTACCAAACCTCCTTTGGACACGCCTATTCGGGCAAGCTCTAAGCCTGAGATCGTAGACCACCATCTCCTTTAGATCCGCCCCCAACTCGGGGGCGTTGGCGAGGTGGAGAGCATCGAGCGATGGGAGTCCGGGGCAAGGCACCTGGACCACCGCGAAGCAGGTCGTGACGCTGGGCAGGACCAGCCCCGCCGTGTCCAGAGCGGTCGCCAGCAGCTCCTCGGTCAGGCGGCCACTCCTCCGGGCCGCCTCGGTCAGCCCCAGTTGCGACCACCAGCTGGAGCCATGGTTGGAGTACCACTCGCGCATCGGCTTCGACTCCTAGTCTTTGGTGATGAGCTTGAGGAAGGCGGAGGCGTCCAGCTACCCGATCACTCCCGGTCCGCCCGCAGCTCCTGGAGCACCTCGGCGCTGGCCGCCCGACCCAGCTCAGCCTCGGGGGAGGGATTCCCGCCCCAGGCGGGGCTCCTGGACCCCGCCAGAGGCGATCAGGGGGCCGCGCCGAGGTGCTCCGAGGGGGCGCTGAGAACTGCCACCAACCGTCCCCTCACGGATATCGCCAGGGTCTTACCCCGGGCCACCCGGCGCGGGGCGGCCGAGGCATGCCGCTGCAGCTCCCGAACCTCGATCGTATCCATCAGCGGCGACGGTAGCATCGCATTGGCGGGGCAAACCGGGCGCAGCACCGCGCGGTGCTCCCGGCTGCCGCCGGGGCGATTTTGGCTCTGGCCCGGCTCCCGGGCCTTTTGCCTCCGCCAAGCGGCGAGCCGAGCCCCGGGCAATCGGGGGATCAGCAAGGAGGTGAACCGGGCTCACCCTGAGCCGCAGCCTCCGGTGCCGGGAGCGGGCCAGGGGATAAAGGGCCGGCACCGCCCGCTTCCCGCTGGTACGGATCAGAGGGGGCGGAGCGCGCCCCCGAGCCGGCGACCACCCCCGGGGGCTCCGCCCTCCGGGGCGCCGCCGGGAGGGCGGTGCCGATCGTGGGCATGAACTACTACGACCCCTTCCTCGCCGCCTACCTCCTGGGCGAGACCAAGCTGGCCTCGGAGTCGCTCACCGTGACGGGGGCCTTCAACCGGATGCTGGAGGGGGTGTACCAGCGGGCCGGGGACCAGGTGGCCGACGTCCAGTCGGCCTTCCAGACCCTGGACACGGCCACCGACCCCACCACCGGGCTGCCCGTCGATGTGGAGCTGATCTGCCAGCTGACCTGGATGTGCGACTACTCACCGCCGAACATCCATCCCAATACCAGCGGGATATCAGGCGATCGCCGAAGCGTTCGTCAAGGTCCCCGCCGTGGCTGGCCTTATCAGCTGAGCCCGGGGTCGGAGAGCCACCCGTAAGAGCTGCTCCCGGGGTCGCGGCTGGGGGAAGCCACCTGCACCCCCTACCCGAGGTCGCGACTGGGCCCGCCCCAGCCGCGGCGCACAGCCCGGGATCCGGCGGCCCCCCGGGCCGCGGGATCCCCCGGTGGCGGGGCGGGCGCCTGAATGCCACCCCGACTTCCCGAGGTCGCGACTGGGCTTGTCCCAGCCGCGGCCCAGGGCAGGGGGCAGCAGAAGCCGGGACCGGCGACGGAATGCCACTCCGACTTCCCGGGATCGCGACTGGGCCCGTCCCAGCCGACGCGGATGGCCCGGGATCCGGCGGCCCCCCGGGCCGCGGGATCCCGGGTGCCCTAACCGGCGGGTCAGCCTGGCTGACCCGCGGGTTAGGGCAGGTTGCGGCGGGTCCTGGAAGATCCGCCAGATTGGCCGAAAACCACCCTCCCCCGCCTACACTGACCCTCGATGCGGATGTACGTCGCCCTGACTGACGGGGAATGGGCCAGCCACCTGCGTCAGCACCCGGAGCTGGAGGAGGTGAACTTCTGGCGCCCCCAGTCCAAGAAAGATGTCCACTTGCTTCAGACGGGCGAGCCCCTGCTCTTCAAGCTGCACGCCCCCGAGCGCGCGATCTGTGGCCTGGGCTGGTTCGAGGGATTCACCATGCTGCCGGTCTTTCTGGCCTGGAGGACCTTCGGTGAGAGCAACGGCGCCCCCACCTACGAGGAGTTCCTGGCCCGCCTTCGGGTGGGACGCCACGGCCAGCCAATTTCCGACCTGGAGGAGCTCAGCTGCATCATGCTGCGCCAGCCGACCTGGTTTGCCAGGGAGGACTGGATCCCAGAGCCATCGGATTGGGCTCCCAACATAGTCCAGGGCAGGACGTATTCCGCCGACTCCGGAGTCGGCCAGAAGATCTGGGAGCAGGTGGTGGAGCGCCTGCCGGCGAGCCTGCTCCCAGCCGGTGAGTACGCGGATGCCGGGCCGGTCAAGTTCGCCGAGAGGGTGACCCAGCACCGTCTGGGCCAGGGGGCCTTCCGGGCTCTCATAACCAACGCCTACGACCGCCGCTGCGCCTTCACCAAGGAGCGGGTCCTGCCGACCCTGGAGGCGTGCCACATAAGGCCCGCAGCCCGCGGCGGCAGCCACGCGTTCAGCAACGGCTTGCTACTGCGGGCGGACGTACACGCTCTGTTCGATGCCGGCTACCTTGGGGTGCACCCAACGACCCTCCGAATCCAGGCAAGCCCGCGCCTCCAGGACCACTTCCAGAATGGAGTGGAGTACCGCGTGCTGGACGGACAGGAGCTGTGGGCGCCCAGCATGGCCCGGGAGCGACCTGCACAGATGCAGCTCGAGTGGCACATGAACCACCTGTTTCGGCGATGAGAGTAATTCGTTCAGTCGTCGGCCAAGGCGGCCCGTTTGAGATCGGAAGTGGGTAGTCTCGGGGCATGAGGCGGCGTCGACATAGGCCCTCAGGTCCGAGTACCCGCGCCTCTTCCGGACGTACTTCGGACCGCGCCGTACGGCGTTATTCAGAGACCCTGTGGCGCATGCTCTTGCAAGTGCGAGTTGGCTGACAATCAGGAGTGGACCGAAAGCCTGCTGGAGGAACTACTCCCCTGTCAGGTGACAACCCCGGTGCTGCTCGCCTGCGACGATGAGGCGCTCCGGGCAGCGGCGGTTCGCGCACGAGTCAACCCTGAGAATGCTCCCAGAGATCTCGTTGACGCGGTCCGCCGCGAACACCGAATCTCCCCCCTGGATGGGTTCAAGCACGTGGTGGACTGCGGCGCTGCCTTCCGCCAAGCTAGCAGACCCAGAGCGGCTCCGCTCTTTCTCCCATTTTTGGCCACTTTGGTGCTGGCGGCGTCGCGCATGAGCCCTGACCAGGTGCGTTCCACCCACGCCTACTACCCAAGACTCCGCGAGCTGCTTCGCCTACCCCCGGGAGGGGAGGTAGAAGGGATGCACCATGTGAGCGTCCTCTTCCGTCAGGTGGAGGAGTGGTTGGCGGAAGACCAGGCGGGTCGCCGAGGTCGGTTGATTCTGCCCCTACATCCATCGCCACCGTACGTTGGCTACCCGGTCTCCCAAACAGTCTTTAGGCTCCGGGATCGCCAGATCCTGTCTCAATTCTTCGACGAGCGGGTTCGGCAACTCTCCCCCGGACTGGACACCCTTCAGCTCCTGCGCCACTGGAGTGGACGCTACCAGCTAACCCGCCACGCCCAGGAGCTTATTTGGCAGGACCAATTCGCAGATCGGGTGCGAGCGGCGATTCTCATCGCGTACCGACATTGGGACGGAAGTCAGCTCGAGGCAGAGGGCAAGCGGGCGTGGCGCGCCCAGCTCCGCCTCCACCCATCGCCGCTTGCACTGCACCTGTCCACTGCCAGTTCAGAGCCATTGGATCTCCACCTCGCCGGCCAGGCCGTAAGGCTCTCCCCTGGAAGTGAACTAGAGCTCCCATGGCAATGGGTCGACAGCCAGCGCGGGGTAATCCGCCTACCGGCAGCCCGAGGCGGCCCCACCGTCTTGTTGAATCTGAGTGACGATGTGTTACTGTTCCAACTCAGCGAAGGAGAACAACACGGATGGCGCGGGCTGTGGCTTGCGAACTCGACAGCCGCTGAGCGCGTGTGGGTGTTGAGCCGGGCCCGGCCTACTCCCCGGTGGCTCTCATCCACCCCCGGACAAGCGATCCCGGGCTCCAAGACCTGGATCGTCCATCGCGACCTGCCGGCCGACAGTCTCCCCGCCAGCCTGCGCAGCAGCCAGCCCTCAACTACCGGGTCCGGGATCATATCGCTAACGGGTGGGCTCCGGTTCGACGACGCAACCTTCTTAGAAGGCCCCGGCCCTTGCCTTACCGCAGGCGAGCTCGATGAAGTATTCCCGGCTAGGTTGGATGGGGTACAGATTGGCCAACTCGGCCGAAACGGTTCTCTAAGGCTCGGGCCGATGAACGTCGGGTGGCACCAGGTGGTGGTCGGCGACGGGTTGTTCACCCGCCGTTTCGAGGTGGTCAGCCAGAGTCTCGAAGTTCCCGTCTATGGGACGATCGGTTATGACTTGAGCCGTTCAGAGAGCATGATGTTAGGCGCCCGGC
>JAJYWT010000136.1 GCA_021791345.1 bacterium | reverse complement strand
ACGCCTGGTCCACCTCCGCACGGGTGGCGACCATCGGGAACATGACCCGGACGGGATGCGCCTCCGCGACCCTGGCGATCGCTGCGAGCTGGCTCTCGAGCAGCTCGGGGCGCCGCAGCCCGAGCCTGATTCCCCGCACCCCCAAAGCCGGGTTCGCCTCCTCCGGTTGGGCCAGGTAGTGGAGCGGCTTGTCCGCCCCGGCATCCAGGGTCCTGATCGTCAAAGGACGCCCGGCCAGGACCACCGCCATCTCGCGGTACACCTTTTCCTGGGCTCCCGCGTCGGGCATCTGGGACGCCTCCTGAAAGAGGAACTCCGTTCGCAGCAGCCCCACCGCATCGGCCCCGTGAGCGACGGCGAGATCACAATCCGCCAGAGAGCCGATGTTGGCCGCGACCTCCACCTGCACCCCGTCCGCGGTCCTGGCCCTCTCCTTGGCCCGCCGTTCCACCCGTCCCTGCATATCCCGCGCCACCGCCTGATCACTCCTGGCGGCGGCGATGAGGTCCGCGGACGGGTCGACAAACAGGATCCCCCGATCCCCGTCCAGCAGCACGGTGGTGCCCTCCGCCAGCCGCGCGACCGCCGTTCCCAACCCGACCACGGCGGGGATCTGCAGCGAGCGCGCCAGAATGACGCTGTGCGAGGTCGGCCCCCCGGCCGCGGTGGCGATGCCCAGGACGGTGGCCGGATCGAAGCCGGCGGTGTCGGTGGGCGTCAGCTCCTCGGCGACCAATATCCCCCTCCCGCTCGGCCGGTTCGGGGGGCTCCCGAGCAGGTGGGCAAGGACCCGGTGGGTGACCCCATCCAGGTCCAGCGCCCTCAGGCGGAGATGGGGGTCCTCGATCTGGTCCCAATTCCGGCGGGCCTGCGTGGCCGCCGCGCTCCAGGCGGCTGCGGCCGACAGGCCCTGAGCGGTGACCGCGGCGCGGGCCTGGTCGACCAGATCCGGGTCCTGCAGGAAGAGGATCTGGGCGTCGATGATGCCGGCCTCGTACTCCCCGGCGCGCCGGCTGGTGAGCTCCCTGATCGTCGTGAGGTCAGCTTTGGTCAGCTCGAGCGCGCGGTCCAGCGCGGCCAGCTCCTCGGGCACCGCCCGCGGTCCGTCGCCGGGCAGCTTGAGCTCCGGCTGGATCAGGTGCACGATCCCGCCGACCGCGATCCCGGGTGACGCGGGCACTCCCCGCAGGGAGCCCGCGGGGAGCTCGGGCGATGGTGGCAGCACGGCCGGCTCCGGGTGGGAGCGCTGCGTGACCGGAGCTGTCTCCGGCTCGCCGAAGCGACCGGCGGCCAGCTCCCGGACCGCCCCCAGCAACGGCAGGGCATCGCGGCCCCGGGCGCGGACCGAGAACTCCTGCCCCGCCCGCACCTGCAGTGATGCCAGGCCGTTCAGGCTGCGCCCCGCGACCGGTCCCCGCCCCGCCGTCACGTTGCTCACCTCCACCTCGGCCTCGAAGTTGGCGAAGAGTTGGATCAGGCGCGCCGCCGGGCGGGCATGCAGGCCCATCGGCAGGTCCAGGGGCAGGGTGATCTCCTCCCAGTGACCCGCGGCACCCGACGCCCTGGAAGCTGGCGCCTCGGGCTCGGCCGATGAGTCGGGCTGGGCCTTGCCCTCGAGCCCGCCCCGCGCCGCCAGCTCGACCTTTGCCAGGGGCTCGCCCAGCTGGGCGGCGACGGCCGCCGCCACCGCCCCCTCCACCAGCGGGGCGGAGCTGATGAGCACGCGGTCGCGGCGCTCGGGATCGACCATCTCCTTGGCCATCTCCGACGCGAGCAGGGCGCTGCCCAGATCAAGGAGCACCAACACCCCGGCGCTCGACCACGCTGCCTCGATCGCCCGGTGAATCTTGTTGGCGTCGGTGCCCAAGCCGGTTGCCGGAGCCTCCATCCCCCCGGCGGGCGCGATCCGCACCGCGGGGGCCATGGCCGCGGCGAGCTCGGCCGTCCCGTCGGCCACCTGGGAGCTGTGGGAGACCAGGACCAGGCCGACCAGCTCCCGGCCCCGGGCCTCAGGCACCACCGTAGGCCCGGTACAGGATCTCCAGGGGGTGCACGACCTCGAGCCCGGTCGCCTTGGCGATCTGCCAGCGGCAGGTCTCGCTGTCGCAGGCGACCAGGTCGCAGCCGGACTCGGCCAGGTCGGTGAAGAGCGGCTCCCCCACGTCCATGGCGATCCGGTACTTCTCCTCTTTGATCCCGTAGGTCCCGGCCACCCCGCAGCACACCTGGTCGATCTCCAGCAGCCGCAGCCCGGGGATCCCCGCCAGCACCTCCAGAGCCGGCTTGCCGATGAGCTGGTTCTGCTGCTGGCAGGGGGCGTGGTAGGCGACCGTCAGGGGCAGGGGCCGGAAGTCCGTCATGAGCTCGCCGCGCTCCTTCAGCTCCAGCAGAAACTCGAAGATGTCGTAGGTCCGGCCGCTGACATCCGCCAGCCGGCGGTCGCTGACCCCCAAAATCTCCAGAGCCTCGCGCTTCAGCATCAGCCCGCAGCTGGTGGAGGACGAGATCACCGGCAGCCCCTCCCCGGCTCCGGCGAGCTGACGGGCCAATCTGGTCACATACCGGCGCGCGGGCTCGAAGAGGCCGTTCGACTGGAGCGGCAGCCCGCAGCAGTCCTGCTTGGGGATTGCGACCGAGAACCCGTTGTGCTCCAGGATTCTGACCACGTGTTGGCCCAAGCGGGGCTCGAAGTGCTCGGTGCTGCAGCCGTGGAAGTACACCACGCGGCGGCTGGAGGTCAAAGAGCGGTGGCGGGCGGCCCAAAAGGAGAATGGACGGCTCGCCGCCCGCGGCACCGGTGCCAGGTGGTGGATGCCAAGCGTGCGCTCCGCCAGCAGCCGCATGAGGGGGTTGCCCAGCGCCCAGTTGAACAGCGGCGCGATCGGCCGTCCCATCCGTCCCATCAGCCCCGGGCGAGCCAGCAGCTGATCGCGCAGCGAGCTCCCCCGTTCGCGCTTCAACAGCGCGCGAGCCCGGGAGTTGATCTCCGCGATGCGCACCCCCTGGGGGCAGACCCGAGAGCAGACCCCGCAGCCCGAGCAGAGGTCGACCGACTGGTCGGGAGAATGCCTCCCGTCGCGGAATCGCTCCGCCTGCGGCCCCACCGTCTTGGGTCCCGGGAAGAGCTCCGTGACCGCGGCCACCGGGCACGCGCTCTCGCAGACGGTGCACTTCACGCAGTGGTCCAGTGAGTCCCGGACCTCGAATGGGGCCGTCGCCTCGATCGTCACTCGCTCTCCTCCAGGATGGCCGCGGCGGCGGCGTAGCCGGTCGCCAGGCTGATCCCATTGCCGGACTTCTCGCGCCAGGGGCAGGCTCCCCCCAGGACCGCGCCGGCGGCGTGCAGGTTGGTGTACACGGGTTCCCCGTCTTGGCCCAGCGGGCGCATCCGCTCGTCCACCGCCAGTCCCAGCCGGTCCTGGGGCTGGTCGGCCAGGTACGCCTCCGCCGCCTCCTCCCCAGCGTCACCCCCGCCAACCGGCAGCCCGAAGATCACCTCGCGAGCCGGGTGGCCCCGGTCCACCACGATCCCGCCGCTCGCCACCCCTCCGGTCGCCAGGACGAAGTGCCTCGCCGAGACTCCGACCCGACGGGAGGACTCCGCCACCGTCACCTCCATGAGCCGACCGTCCCGGGCGGACGCCGACACCACCTCGGCCCCGACCACCAGCCTTCCCCCGGCGTGTCGAAGCGCCCGGGTTAGGAGCGCCTGCAGCCGCAGGCCGGAGATCGAGGGCGGCAGGCTGGGAATCTCGAACACCGGGCGACCGATCCGCTCCTGCAGCTCCGACCAGACCTGATGGGAGTGGCGCCAGCCCAGGACCGCGGGCACCCCCACGGCGTCCTCTCCCCGCAGCTCCTGGCGGATGGAGCGCGCCAGCTCCTGGCGGGAACTAGGCTCCTCAAGATGTCGGGCGAGCAGCTGAGGACGGAGCTGGGACGCCGACCCCGGCAAGCTCACGTGCACCCCCCGGGCTTCGATCCGGATCCCCGCCTGCCTGCCCGCCGCGGTCAGGTTCCCCGCCACCAGGTGGGGATGGAGGTCGCGGTAGCCTCTGATTCCGGCGATGAGGAGTGAGCCCCCCGCACTGAGGTCCCCGGCTGCCATCGTCTCGGGCACCAGGGCGCTGGGTCGCAGCGCCCCCACCGCCGAGGAGAGCCAGAGATTGCGCTGCGGAGAGCCCGAGTAGCCGAGCGGGGCGGCCAGCTCGATGAACCACGCGCAGCCCGCCTCCAGCGCTCCGGCCCCCACTAGGCCCAGGGGGTGACCCGGATGAGCCGCCAGGAAGGCCGGCAACGCCTGAGTGGGCGAGGGGACCGGGTCGGGACCGTAGCCCAGGATGTCGATCACGGCCGGGGCCAGCGGCAGCGCCCCGTGCCCAAACGCGTACACCGCCACATCTCGCCCCGCCTGCGCCAACCGCAGCGCGGCGACCAGACCCGCCAGGCCGCCTCCCACCACCACGGTGTCGCGGGTCATGCGCGCGGCCGACTGAGGGTCTGGGCGGGTCCCGGATCCGGGGGTGGGGAGAGAGTCATTCGGGAAGGTGCTCCAGGTCCAGGACGCCCTGGAACAGCCACTCGTCCAGCTGGGTCTGGCGCAACTGGTCCCCCCAGGCGATCAGGCGGGTCCCCTTCCAACGCTCCTGAACGAAGTTGCGCAGGGAGGCGTTGGCGGTCTCCCGGTCGTAGTGGCCGTCCTGCTCCAGCAGGCCCACCACCCGGTAGGCGCAGAATCCTCCCTGGCACGGCCCCATCCCCACCCGCAGCGCCCGCCGCAAATCGTCCAGCTGCCAGTTGGGGCGGCGCGCCACCGCGGCCTGCAAATCGCTTCGGGACACCAGCTCGCACTCGCAGACCAGGTAGTCGTCGGCCGCCTCGTGCTCCATCTGCTCCTGGCGGTCACCGATCCAGTAGTGGCGCTGCGGCTCGCTGTCCGGCAGCGCCGTCTGGTCGGTGCGGCACGGCCTCAGCTCTCCCAGCTTCTCGACCGCGAGGTCCACCGCGTCCCTGGCCATCAACCGGAAGGTGGTCAGCTTGCCCCCGGTCACGGTCAGGAAGCCCCCGACCCCGTCGCGCTCGGCGTGGTCGAGGACGGAGTGGGAGCGGGTCACATCCCTGGTGTCGCTCACCTCCCCGGTGGCGGCCTTGGGTAGCAGCGGGCGGGCCCCGGCCCAGACCCTAAGTGCCCGGCTCCGGCCGAATCCCGGGACCAGCACCTCCCCGGCCTCCATCATCGCCGCCACCTCGGCCGGGGTCGGGTCGACGTCGTCCGGGTCGGCGGCGGGCACGTCGGTGGTGCCGATCACGCTGACCGTCCGGATGGGAACCAGGATGTCGCCATCCCCGGGCATGGTGCAACGGTTGACGACGGTGTTGACCAGCCGGTGGTTCATGGCGATCATCACCCCCTTGCCGGGGATCACGCCGACCTCACAGCCCGCCAGCGCGGCGATCTTCCCGCTCCACGCACCACCGGCGTTGATGGTGCAGCGGGCGGACACCCGGCGCTCCTCACCCGTCCGGGTGTCGACCAGGGTCGCCCCCACCACCGCCTGGTCCTCCATGGCGAGGCTGCTGACGGCGTGGTACGGGAGGACGGTGGCCCCCATCGCGGTGGCGGCGCGGACACACGCCCAGACCAGCTTCCAGGCGTCGACCGACGCGTCGGGCACCAGAAAGGCGCGGCTGATGCGCGGATTGAGGCGGGGTTCGCGCTCCAGGGCGCGGGCCACGGAGATCTCCTCACACGGAACTCCGGCCGCCAGGCACCCGGTGACGAATCTGTCCGCGTACTCCGGGTCGTCCAGAGGGGTGGTCACGAACAACCCGCCAGTGTCCTCGATGCAGTCGGCGGCGATCCGCCGAAGGATCTTGTTCTCGGCGGCACACTCCCGCGCCGAGGACGGGTCCTTGACCACGTACCGGCCCCCAGAGTGCAGCAGGCCGTGGAAGCGCCCGGTGGTACCGGTGGCCAGATCGCCCCGGTCGACCAGGGTGACGTGGAGGCCGCGCAGCGCGCAGTCCCACGCCACCCCCGCCCCGGTGGATCCTCCCCCGATCACCAGGACGTCGGTCTCTGTATGGGTCATCGGCGGGTGCTCAGCCGCGTCAACTGTAACGCTGGCTAGTCCACCCAGTCGAAGGTCCTGGTGACGGCCTTCTTCCAGAGGGCATACTGCCGGTCCCGCTGGGCCGGGTCCATGTTGGGCTCCCAGGTCCGGTCCACGCCCCAGTTGGCCCTGAGCTCATCCAGGTCCTTCCAGAACCCGACCGCCAGACCGGCGGCGTACGCGGCCCCCAGAGCGGTGGTCTCGGCCACCTTGGGCCGGATCACCGGGACCCCGAGGACGTCCGCCTGGACCTGCATCAGCAGCTCGTCATGGACCAT
>JAJYWT010000167.1 GCA_021791345.1 bacterium | reverse complement strand
CTCGGAGCTGGTCACGCGGTGGGCGCGGGAGCAGCTTGGAGCTCCTCTGAGCCTGATGGGCCACTCGTATGGTGGGGCCGTCTCGATCCGGCTGGCGCTGAGCTCATCCCCGCCCGATCGACTGCTGCTCTGCGGCGCCTCGGGCATCCGGCCCGAGGCCGGGGCCCCGCCGCCGGTCCGGGTCCGCGTCTATCGCGGGCTGCGCTCCCTGAGCGGGCTGTTGCCGGGGCGGCTCGGCCGCGGGGCGCGGGAGCGGCTTGCCGAGCACTTCGGGTCGGCCGACTATCGGGCGGCGGGCCCGGCGCTGAGGCCAACCCTGGTGGCGGCGGTGACCGAGGATCTGAGCTCCCAGGCACGGATGATCCAGGTTCCCACCCTGATCGTCTGGGGCGCCCGCGACACCGAGCTGCCGCTGGAGCCCCACGCTCGCCGCCTCCAGGCCCTGATCCCGACCTCCGAGCTGGTGGTCATGGAGCAGAGCGGCCACTTCCCCTTCGTCGACGAGGCGGCTCGCTTCGCGCGGGTCTTCGACGCCTTCATGGACGCCCCGCTGTGAGCCTTCCGCTGTGGGAGGCTGCCGTGCTGGCATTGGTCGCCCTGGGGGCCTCGTTCCGGCAGCTCAGCGGCTGGCTCTACCTCCTGCAGCTGGACGAGTACCTGCCGTCCCGCCTGCGAGGCACCGCCCTCAGGCGGCTGATCGCGAAATGGCGCTGGCAGCTGGCGCTGGCAGTCGGCGGCATCGCCCTGCTCATCGCGGCCCTGCTGGTGCCCGTGGGCTGGCGGCCGGCGCCCCTGCTGGTGGCGGCCGTGCTTCCGGCGGCGCTGCACCGGCCGTTCGCGGCCCGCGGCGCCCTGCACTGGACCATGAGGGCCCGGCGGCTCTTTGCGGTTGCGGCCGTCGTCACCTACGCCGTCCTTCTGCTCACCTTCACCCTCGGGGGGCTCGGCGCCGTCGCCGCCGCGTTGGTGGATCTGGTGATCGTGGTCGCCTTGTGCCTGGCGGCCCTGCTGACCGCACCGTACGAGGCCCGTCAGCGGCACCGGTTCATGGCGGCGGCGGAGGCGAAGCTGGGCCGGAGCCGTCCGCTGGTGGTGGGCATCACCGGCAGTTACGGCAAGACCACCACCAAGGTCCTGCTGGCCCAGCTGCTGGACGAGCCGGGCCGGCCCTGCTTCGCCACCCCCGAGAGCTTCAACACCACCCTCGGGGTCTGCCGGGCCATCAACGAGGGGCTCAGGGACGACCATCGGGCGGCGGTCATCGAGATGGGCGCCTACCGGACCGGCGAGATCGCTGAGATCTGCTCGTTCACCCACCCCACCGCGGCGATCCTGACCGCCATTGGGCTCATGCACCTGGAGCGCTTCGGCAGCCGGCGTCGCATCGCCGAGGCCAAGTCAGAGCTCCTCGCGGCGATCCCGAAGGAAGGGCTGGCGGTGATGCCGTCGGACATCGCGGAGAAGGACATCCTGCTGAGCCGCCTGCGGGGACGGCTGGTGGAGGTCGGCAGGCCCGGTGACCGCTGGTGGTTGGAGGGAGAGGAGATCACCGAGCGCGGCACCGGGTTCCGGTTGCGCGGCAGCCGCGGCGAGGATGTGGCGATGACGGTCCCCCTCTACGGCAGCCATCTGCTGTCGGACCTGCTGTGCGCGCTGGCGGCGGCGGTCGAGCTGGGCCGCGACCCCCTAGCGCTCGCGGCCAAGGTTGGCGGCCTCAAGGGGGCCCCCCACCGCTTGGAGGTCAGCCGCAGCCACGGGGTGACGATCATCGACGACTCCTACAATTCCAATCCAGCGGGTGCCGCGGAGGCGCTGCGCCTTTTGGGGGCGTTGCCGGGGCAGCGCCGGGTGCTGGTGACCCCCGGCTTCGTCGAGCTGGGTTCCGAACAGGAGCAGAGCATGATCGATCTGGGCAGGCAGGCGGCACTGGTTTGCTCCCACGTGATCCTGGTGGGGCCCCGCCATTCCGCCGCGGTGGGTAGGGGGCTTGCGGAGGTCGGGTATCCACCCGCGCAGATCAGCGTGGTTGCCGACCTCGCCGAGGCTCAGGCGCTGCTGCCCCGGCTCGGGGGGGCAGGCAGCGTCGTGCTGTTCGAGAACGACCTTCCCGACCAGTACCTGGAGACCAATTGAGCCTGCAGGGTGTGCGGGTGGCGGCGATCTTCGGCGGGGTCTCCCCGGAGCATGAGATCAGCGTGATCACCGCCTGCCAGGCGATGCCGGTGCTGGTCGAGCTGGGAGCGGAGGTGGTCCCCGTCTACATCACCAAGCAGGGCCGATGGCTGACCAGCCCGGAATTCCTGGACCTGGCGACCTTCCGCAGGGGGCTGCCGGAGACAGGTGACCCCCTGAGCCTCGATCTGGACTCGGGCCGTCTCCGACAGGGCGCCGCCTCCCGCCTGCGACCGCCGCGCCAGCTGGACGTGGATGTCCTGTTCCCCCTCGTCCATGGAGGCCACGGCGAGGACGGGGTGCTGGCGGCCCTGGGTGAGGTCGCCCGGATTCCGATCGTGGGATCCGGCGTCCTGGCGGGGGCGCTGGCGATGGACAAGTTCCGGTCCAAGCAGCTCCTGAGCTCCCAGGGGCTGCCGCTCGTGCCGGCGCGCCTGGCCTCGTCGCCCGAGCAGGCCATCGCCGCCGCCGCCGACCTCCCCCGCCCTGTGATCGTGAAGCCCAACCGCGGAGGCTCGAGCATCGGGGTCAGCCTCGTGACCATGGCGGGCGAGCTGGAGGAGGCCCTCGATCTCGCCTTCCAGTTCGACTCCGAGGTGGTCCTGGAGCCGGCCGTCCGCGGCGCTCAGGACCTCAACTGCGCGGTCCGGTCCTGCGGGAACCCCTCGGTGTCGGAGGTGGAACGGCCCCTCAAGGGGGATGGGGTTCTCTCCTACACCGACAAGTACGCCCCCGACGGCCAGCTGCTGGCCAAGTCGAAGGGTGGAGATGGGAAGGGGCAGGCCCGGCGGGAGCTGCCCGCTTCGATCTCACCCGAGCTGCGTCAGGAGGTCCAGCGGCTCTCCCAGGCGGCCTTCCATCTGCTGGGGTGCCGCGGTGTGGCGCGGGTCGACTTTTTGCTCTCTGGCGACGGCGAGCTCTTCGTCAACGAGGTGAACACGATCCCCGGCTCTCTGGCGTTCTACCTCTGGGAGGCGAGTGGGGTCCCCTTCGCAACCCTGCTGGAGGAGCTGGTGCAGGAGGCGATGTCGCCGCCGCCGGCTTTGCAGCTGGTGCTGGCGGGAAACCTTTTGGCGGAGCACTCGCTGCTGGGCAAGCGCTAGCTCAGGCGCGGCTCCAGACCCTCTTCATCAGGATCTGGGCCAGCTTGTCCGGGTCGTGATGGGTCGTGAGCCGGGTGCTCGCTAGGTCGGCCAGCACGTATCGCGGCCGGCCTCCGTTCCCCACCAGGCGTTTGCGGTCGAAGGTCACCCGCCTGATTCCCGCCTCCACCGCTGCCGGGGAGAGGGGCAGGCTGAGGTTGCTGTTGGCGACCACCACGTCGAAGAGGTCGGGGCCGACGTAGCGCTCCAGCGTCTCCACGTGGTCGTGGATGGAGTAGCCGCTGGTCTCACCGGCCTGGGTGGCGACGTTGCAGACGTAGACCTTGAGGGCGGGCGAGCTGCGCAGGCTGTCCACCATCCCCTCCACCAGCAGGTTGGGCAGCAGGCTGGTGTAGAGGCTGCCGGGGCCGACCACGATCATCTCCGCGTTCATGATGGCGAGCTGGGCCTCGGGGTTGAGCTGGGGATGCTCCGGGACCAAAAAGACGTGCCCGATGGGCTCCTTGCCGGTCGGGACCTGCGACTCTCCCACCAGCACCTCCTCGCCGGAGACCGCGCACAGGGTCACGCTCTCCAGCGTCGAGGGGACGATCTGGCCACGCACCGCCAGCACCCTACCCGACTCCCGCAGCGCGTGCTCGAAGTCGCCGGTGACCGCGGTCATCGCCATGATGAAGAGGTTGCCGAACGAGTGACCGCTCAGCGACCCCTCGTCGAAGCGGTACTGGAAGAGCTCGGTCATGAGCGGCTCCACATCGGCCAGGGCGGTCAGGCACTGCCGGAAGTCACCGGGAGGCAGGACCCGGTACTCTTGGCGCAGCCTGCCCGAGCTGCCCCCGTCGTCAGCGACCGTCACCAAGGCGGTGATGTTGCCGCTGTGGCGCTTGATCCCGCGCAGCAGGGTGGAGAGGCCGGTGCCGCCTCCGATCGCCACGATCCGGGGCCCCTTGCGGAGGCGGCGGAAGTCGTAGAGCCGCTCCACCAGCGCCTTGTTGCCGCCGGGAAACGGGCTCAGCAAGGAGGTGGTCAGCTTGTAGAGGCCGAGGGCGAGCAGAACCAGCCCGACCCCGAAGAAGATCGCCGCCCGCACCCACCGGGGCCAGAATTGCAGCGTCAGCGAGTAGGTGTACGCGGGCAGCTTGGCATGGAGGTAGAAGTCGCGCAAGGCGTAGCTGATCCCCAGGCTGATCGCCACGACCGCGAAGATGGTGACCCCCAACCATCGCTTCACGTGGAGGCCCGGGACCAGCCAACGCGTCACGCCCGAACTAAGACGTGGCGTTCGCATGATTCCGCGGGATCGTACCACCGCGAGAGGAAAGGACCCCACGACCAGCCGGGTCATCGCGGCGGGTAGCCGTATAGTGGGAGTGGCCCAACGGCCCACCGACCAGAGCTCTTTCAGGAGGGTGCCATGGACGCCCACGAGTTGAGCGGAGGCTCCGCCCAGCTGTTGCTGGAGCCTACGGGGGCCCCCAGCCCTCAGGCGGCGACTCCCTTCGACCGCGATTCGGCCTGGGTCTACTTCCGCGGTGAGCTGCGGCAGTACCGCGACTGCCACCTGGGTCCGATGACCCATGCGCTGCACTACGGGACCGGGTGCTTCGAGGGGATCCGCGCCTACTGGAACGACGAGCAGCGGCAGCTCTACCTGTTCCGGGCTGAGGAGCACTACCAGCGGCTGACGCAGTCGACCAGCATTCTGAAGATGAGGCTGCCGATGGGAGTCGACGCGCTCTGCGCGACCACGGTCGACCTTTTGCGGCGCAACCGCTTTACCAGTGACGTGTACATCCGCCCCCTCGCCTACAAGTCCTCCGAGGAGATCGGGGTCCGGCTGCACAACCTGGAGGACGCGTTCCTGATCTACGCCCAGCCGTTCGGCAACTACATCGAGGCCAGCCAGGGGAGCCGTTGCATGGTCTCCTCCTGGCGGCGGGTGGACGACAACATGGCGCCCGCCCGGGCCAAGATCACCGGCACCTACATCAACTCGGCTCTGGCCAAGTCGGAGGCGTTCGACAACGGTTACGACGAGGCGATCGTGCTGGGGCAGGACGGCCACGTGAGCGAGGGCTCGGCGGAGAACATCTTCATCGTCCGCAAGGGCTGCCTGATCACCCCACCGGTCTCCGACAACATCCTGGAGGGCATCACCAGGGCCACCCTCATCCAGCTCTGGACTGAGGAGCTGGGGCTGCCGGTGGTGGAGCGCTCCATCGACCGCACCGAGCTGTACATCGCCGACGAGGTGGTGCTCTGCGGCACCGGCGCCCAGCTGTCGCCGGTGGTGGAGATCGACACTCGCCCGATTGGCGGCGGAGTCCCGGGGCCGTATGCGCGGCAGCTGGAGAGGCTCTACTTCGAGGCCGTGCGCGGCGAGTTGGAGAAGTACAGGGAGTGGTGTCTGCCTGTCTACTGACCAGGGCTGGTCCGTCCCCGGCGAGGAGGGTGTGGGCATCTCGGGCCGCGCCCCCACCACTGGCCGCTCGCCCTGAGCACCGGCGATGAAGAGATTGGATGAGCCTGGCCGGCCACCCAGGCGCCTGACCGGGAGGGTGTCCGCGGCGCTGACCCGACGCTGGAACGGACTCAGCACCAGGCGGCGTCTGCTGGTGTCGATGCTGGCGGTGGCGCTCATCCCGCTCACCCTGTTCAGCCTGGCCGGCCTGGTCGCCCTCTCCAGCGTGAACGGCGGCGCGCTGAGCCGGGCCAACCAGGAGCTGGTTCAGAACCAGAGCCTCCACCTGGAGGATCTGGTCCAGAGCAAGGCGGCGGTGGTCAACGACGAGTTGATCTCCATCCAGGACCAGATCGGCTTTTTGGCCCTCGACGCCAACGACACCCTGAGCAACCCCGGGCAGGCGGTCACCCCTGCGTCCGGAGCTCCCGCCGACGCCGTCATCCTGGGCCGGGGTGCCGCAGCGGCCGACAGCCCCCAGGTCCTGGCCCTGCGCAGCCTGGAGGTGGAGGCGAGCTCGGTCGCCCAGCTCCACCCCGAGATCGCCGAGGTCTGGCTCCAGATTCCCGGAGCCGGGCTGCTCGAAGTCTCCCCCAGCTCGGCGGTCACCAGCGCGGACCGCTCGCGCTTCGAACAGCTGCTGCCACCCCAGGCGGAG
>JAJYWT010000204.1 GCA_021791345.1 bacterium | reverse complement strand
GGGTTCGCGATCGGGATGTTCGGCCCCTTTGTCAGCTACTGGCTCTACCTGCGCTACGGGGCAACCCCGGCGGAGATCGGGCTGCTGTTCGCGGTCGTGAACTTGGGCTCGCTGGTCTCCACTCTGTCCGCTGCCGGGATCGGCAACCGGTTCGGGACCGTCACCGCGATCGTGGTGGTCCGCGCGGTCACGGGGGTGCTGCTGGTGCCGATGGTGCTGGCTCCCACGTTCTGGCTCGCCGCGGTCATCTACTTCATTCGCATGGTGGCCCAGCGGGTCGGGCTGCCCCTGCGCCAGTCGTTCACCCAGGAGGTCGCCGATCCGGGCGAGCGGGCGAGCCTGGCCGCGCTCTCCAACCTGCCGGCGCAGGGGACGATGGCCGGCAGCCAGGTGCTGGCCGGATACCTCTTTGACGAGGTGAGCCTGGCGGCACCGTTCGAGGTGGCGGCGGTCTTCCAGTGCCTCAACGCGGTCCTGTACGCGTTCCTGTTCGGCCGTCCCCGACGAGCCCGCGCTGGGTCTCCCGAGCCGGCCATGTCGGAGGTCGACCCCCAGCTGGAGTACGGTGAGGTCGTTGCCGACCCCGAGCTGGAGCCAGTGCCTCCGGCGGCCTCGCCGAGGGCGGCTGATCCCGACCGGCGCGTCTGAGTTGCGGCGGGGCTTCGCGGCCGGAGGTGCGGGCCGCCTCGGTGGGAGCTGAGCCGAGGCCTCGAACACTCCGGGAGCGGGATTCGGGTCCCCTGCAGGGGTCAGGGTTGGTGGAGCTTGTCTTACGCACACCGGTTTGGTACATTTGTTCGGGATGGAGATGAACCGCGTCGAGGCTCTGCCGCAGCCGGTTGCTCCCGGCTGGCCCGCCGTCGTCGACCGGCCCTCGGTGCAGGAGCTGGTGGTGCTCGACCGCGAGCTCCCGGCCAAGAGCGCCGATTTCGGTGCTGTCCCGCCGCAGCTTCATGAGCAGGTGGTGGCCGGTCTGAAGCGCCGGGGGGTGGCCCGCCTCTACACCCATCAGGCCGAGGCGGTGGGCCTGGCCCTCGCGGGCAAGGATGTCGCGGTCGTGACCCCGACCGCCTCGGGCAAGTCGCTCTGCTACCTGCTGCCGGTCCTGGATGCGATCGCGCGCGACCCCGACGCCACCGCGCTTCTGCTCTTCCCCACCAAGGCGCTCGCTCAGGACCAGCTGCACGAGCTGCGTCAGCTGGGGGATGCGATCGACATCGAGCTTCGCACCTTCACCTACGACGGTGACACCCCGCCCGGGGCGAGGACCGCTCTGCGCCAGAGCGGTCAGGTGGTCCTCACCAACCCGGACATGCTGCACACCGGGATCCTGCCCCACCACACCGCCTGGGTGCGGCTCTTCTCCGGCCTGCGCTACGTGGTGCTGGACGAGCTGCACACCTATCGCGGCGTCTTCGGCAGCCACGTGGCCAACGTCCTTCGCCGGCTCGACCGGATCTGCGCCTTCTATGGGGCCCGGCCGACGTACATCTGCTCCTCGGCGACCATCGCCAACCCCGCAGAGCTTGCGAGCCTGTTGCTGGGGCGCCCGGTGCAGGTTGTCGACCACAATGGGGCGCCCGCGCCCAGCCGGCGATTGCTGGTCGTCAACCCGCCGGTGGTCGAGCCCCGCCTGGGAATCCGCCGCAGCGCCAGCCTGGAGGCCAGGAGGATAGTCCCGGACCTGGTTCGCGCCGGCGCCCAGACCATAGTCTTCGGGCAGACCCGCCTCCAGGTGGAGCTGCTGCTGAACTATCTGGAGCGACAGCTCTCCCTGGACGGACGTGGTGTCGGGGATGAGGGGGTGGACAGGGTGCGCGCGTACCGGGGCGGCTATCTGCCGCTCGAACGACGGGCGATCGAGGGCGGGCTGCGTACGGGCGCGGTGCGGTGCGTGGTCGCCACCAGCGCCCTGGAACTGGGAATCGACATCGGCCAGCTGGATGCGGCGGTTCTGGTCGGCTACCCCGGCACCATCGCCAGCCTCTGGCAGCGAATGGGCAGAGCCGGGCGCCGCTCGGGAGCTGCCCTGCAGATGCTGATCACCGGCGGCGGACCGTTGGACCAGTTCCTGGCGCGGCACCCTGAGTACCTTTTGGAGCGGTCGCCGGAGCGAGCCTTCGTCGACCCGGACAATCTCCTGATCCTGGCCGGCCACCTGCAGGCGGCGATCTTCGAGCTTCCGCTCAGGGACGGCGAGCCCTTCGGGGGAGCGGACGTCGCCGGACTGCTGGAGGTGCTGCAGGAGGACGGCCTGGTGCATCGGGCCAACGGCAGCTGGCACTGGGCGGCCGACGCCTTCCCCGCCGACGCCATCAGCCTGCGGACCGCGGCCTCCAGCAATGTGGTGATCATGGACACCTCCGCCAGCAGTGGATCGCCGGCCCAGGGCCCCCAGGGAAGCTGGGCGGGAACCGGGGGCGGCCGGGCCGGCGCCGGCGCCAGGGTGGTGGGTGAGCTCGACGAGTGGTCGGCTCCCCTGCTGGTCCACGACGACGCGATCTACATGCACCAGGGGCGCCAGTTCCACGTCGAGCGGCTGGACTGGGAGGAGCGCAAGGCCTACGTCCACCCGGTGTCGGTCGACTACTTCACCGACGCGGATCTGAGGGTCGGCCTGCAGGTGCTGGAGCGGTTTGCAGGCCCGGTGCCCGACCCCGGCGGCGCCACCGCCAGGAGCCACGGGGAGGTGCGGGTCAGCGTGCTGGCCGCGATGTACCGCAAGATCAAGCTCCTTACCCACGAGACGGTCGGGTCCGGACCGATTCGGGTCCCGGAGCGGGACCTGCAGACCACCTCCTACTGGTGCTCCTTCCCAGGCGTCGGCGCGTCCCGGCGCGTGGGGCTCGGAGCGGGGCTGGAGGCGGTGGGCCATGCGCTGGGACAGATCGCCTGCCTGGTCTCCATGTGCGACCGCCGCGACCTCGGCGTGGTCACCGAGGTGAGGGCCGCCCTGCGAGCGCTGCCCCCGGTGGTGGACCGGCAGGTCGGCCAGGAGGAGTTCGAGCCGGGCCTGAGGCCCGCTGCCTCAGGAGGACTCGCTCCCCCTCCGGGAGAGGACGGGCCGTGCGTCTTCATCTACGACGTGCACCCTGGCGGGGTCGGCCTCAGCGCCCGCCTCTTCGATCTCCACCGGCAGCTCCTGGAGGGTGCGGCCGCTCTGCTCAGGGAGTGTGACTGCTCCTTCGGATGCCCCGCCTGCGTGGGCCCGGTCGCAGGATTGGAGCAGGGCGCGAAGGCCGCCGCACTGGAGCTGCTGGGGGATGGGGGATGGTGAGCCAGGGCCTGCGGCTGAGGTTGGCCGCACTGCAGGGTGACCCATCGTTCAGGCTGGGCCCGAGACAGTCCCGTGGGCTGGAACCCGACGCCACCCAACCGTCGCTGGGCGAGCTGACAGAGAGTGTGGCGCCGCTGGGCTTTCTTTGGGATCCGGTTCGGGAGATTCTGGTCCGGGAGGTGCGGGTCCCACTCTCGGAGCTCGGCCTGCGGCCGCCGTGTCTCACCTGGGAGGTGCTGGCCCCGCTCGCGGAGGCGGTGCCGCATCGGGGCCCGGTGTCACTGCTCAGCTTCGACCTCGAGACCACCGGCCTGCAGAAGGGGGCGGGTACAGTGCCCTTCCTCTATGGCTGGGCGTCATACCGGGAGGGCATCGACTCGATCCAGGTGGAGCAGTGGCTGCTCCCGGAGCTGGGGGAGGAGGCCCCCTTGGTGCGCGCCGCGCTGGCCGAGATGTCTCAGGCGGCGCTGGTGCTGAGCTACAACGGCTCCAGCTACGACCTGCCGCTTCTGCGGGCACGGATGGTGATGGCCGGGGTAGATCGCCCCTGGCCTGCCACCGCCCATCTCGACCTGCTTCCGGTCGTGCGCCGGCTCTTTCGCCACCGTCTGGATCGGTGCACCCTGCGGGTGGCTGAGGAGGAGCTACTGGGCCAGAGGCGACCGGCCGACCTGCCCGGTCGGGAGGCCCCCGAGCGCTATTGGCAGTTCCTCCGGTCCGGCGACGCCACCCCGCTGGCAGATGTGGTGCGGCACAACCAGCAGGACGTGCTCTCCCTGTTGGCCTTGGTGCAGCGTCTCGGGCGGCACCTGGAGCTTGAGGGGGCCGAGCCCAGCGACTGGTTGAGCCTGGGGCGCTTCGTCGAGTCACGGGGCGATCTCGCCGGGGCGCGCGTCGCTTACCAGAGGGCCGAGGAGGTGGCCCCATTCCCGCTGGATCGGGCGGCCGCGCTGCGCAAGGCGAGGCTGCTGCGGCGGGAGGGGAGGGCGGCGGAGGCGCAGCAGGCGTGGCAGTCACTCTGGGAGCGCTGGCGCGACCCGGAGGCGGCCGAGGCTCTCTGCGTCGACCTGGAGCACCGTCAGCGGGACGTTCCGGCGGCGCTCAGCCTGGCGCGGGATGCGCTCCGGGAGGCGCCGGTCGGCTGGGATCAGCGGTTCGCCAAGCGCATCTGGAGGCTGCGCAGCCGGCTCGGGGATGACCCCTCAGATCCTGAGCCGATGCGCTCGCATCGAGTCTCCGGCGAGTCGGAGCGCCCCTGGGCCACCTGGCTTCCGGGCGGCGAGTCGTACGAGGCCTGGCTGATCCTACGGCGGGGAGCCCGGCCCGTCGGTAGGTCTGAGCCCGGCCGGGTCGTGGCCAGGGCGGGATAGCGGGGGGCGCTCGCGCGGGACCATCGCCTCGATGAGGCGGTGGAACTCCTCCTCGGCCGCCTGCCTCTGAAACAGCAGCCGCAGGCGGGTTAGCGGGTCTGACATCGCGGCCGCCACCTCGCGCTCGGCCAGCTCGCGGACCAGGCGCAGATCGGCTATGGAGGTATCCGACGACTCCAGCAGTTCCTGGATGAGGGTGATCGCCAGCAGGTCGTGGCGGTTGAAGTGGCGCCGCCCCGCGGGGTCCCGGGACGGCTTGACCACTCCACTCTGCTCCCAATAGCGGAGCACTCGAGGGCTGATGCCGACCTGACGGCTCGCCTCGGCGATCTGCCGATCGCTCTGGTCACGGCTGGCGGACTCCTCAGGGTCATGACGGTTATGTGGCACTGTAGTCTCTCTTGTCCTACTTCACGATGAGGGTATACTTGACATGATCATGTCAAGTCTTGTCATCCTCCTGCTGCTGTTCGCCGCCACCTGCGGGGCCGCGCTCCTGCGGCCCTTGCGGATCGGGGCGGGGTGGTGGGCGGCGGCGGCGGCGGTGATCGCCGTCTCGACCGGGCTGGTGCCGCTGGCACGGGCCTGGGCGGGCCTGGGCACGACGGCGAATGTGCTCGCCTTCTTCGGAGGGCTGATCCTGCTCACCGCGGTCCTCCACCGGGTGGGGGCGCTGGAGCTGCTGCTCGACCGCATGGAGCGGTGGAGCGGCAGCAGCCCCCGGCGACTGCTGGTGGCCACCATGGTGGTCACGGCCGGCGTCACCGCCATCTTCTCCAACGACGCGGCGGCGTTGCTGATAGCGCCGTCCCTGGTTGGCAGGGTGCGCGCTCGGGGCCTGGCGCCGACCCCCTTCGTGCTCGCGGTGGCGATCGTCGCCAACTCGGCGTCACTCCTCCTGCCCGTCAGCAACCCGGTCAACCTCCTGCTCCTGGATCGCGATCATATCCCGCTGGCGCATTACCTGGTTCAGGTGACACCCGCGGCCGTGGTGGGCCTGGCGCTGACCGGCCTTCTCATCGCGGTGATGAGCTGGCGGCGCCTCGGGTCGGGCCGGATGCCGGCCGTTCCGGCTCGCGACCAAGACCGGTCGCTCCTGTTGGCCGTGGCGGTCATCCTGGCCGGCCTGGCCGCGGTGGACCTCGCGTTCGCCGTCCTCAACCTCCCCCTGGGGCCGCCGACCCTGGTCGCGGGTGCGCTGGCGGCTCTGGGTATGTGGCTTCGGGGCGGGCGGAAGGACGCCGCCGCCCTGCGCTTTGGCCCCTGGGCGCTGCTGCCGCTGGTGGCGGGGATGGCGGTGCTCGCGGCGGGGTTGGAGCAGTCGCACGTGCTCGGCGAACTGTGGGCCACCATGGTCACCGGCGGCACCGGCCTCTCCACTCAGCTGTGGGTTGGGGGCCTGACCGGCCTGCTGGCGGCAGCGGTCAACAATCTTCCCGCGGCCTTTCTGGTGAGTGCCGGGCTGGCGGCCGCTCACCATCTCGGCTCGATGGTCGTGCCGGTCATCGCCGGGGCCGACCTGGGGCCGAATCTGGCCCCGATCGGGTCGCTGTCGACCATCCTCGTCTTCAACGCCGCCGGCCGCCGCGGCGACCGCCCGACCTGGGGGGCGTTCTGGCGTCTCAGCGGGGTGGCGGGAACCGTCGGGCTGGTCTCCACCCTCGGCCTCACCGCCCTGGTCCGGTGAGCCAGGTCTGGTATCCTCACGATCGCCGCGGGAGTGGCGCAGTGGTAGCGCGTCTCCTTGCCAAGGAGAAGGTCGCGGGTTCGAATCCCGTCTCCCGCTCCACCGCCATGAGGGGTAT
>JAJYWT010000038.1 GCA_021791345.1 bacterium | reverse complement strand
GGTGTAGTCCTCGAACGCCCGGCGTCCGGTCTTGGTCAGAGTCACGTAGGTGACCGGGGTGCGACCCTGGTAGGCCTTGGTGATGGCGACATAACCGGCGTCCTCCAGTTTGTGCAGGTGGGTGGAGAGGTTACCGGGGGTCATCCCCACGAGGTCCTGGAGCCGTGGGAAGGTCACCCTGTCACCGGCAGGCAACACTGACAGCGCCACCATCACTCGCAGGCGAGCCTGGGCGTGAATGACCGAGTCGAGACCTGGAAGGACGCGGTCAACCGTCAAGTTGCCCGCTCCGAGTGCCAGGCACGGGCCCTGGCGACCGTGGCCGCGACCAGGAATCCCCCTCCTCCCGCCAACGAAAGCACTGCGAAGTTCATGGGGAATCCGGCGGCGACGCTGCCCGCGCCGGTGGCCAAGACCCAGAGCCCGAGGCCGTACTGCAGGCGCGAGCCCCAGAGCATCCCCCCGGCCATGTAAAGCAGTCCGACCGTCAGCAGAGACGTCCCGGTCCATAGCAGCGGGGCGAGGTGCGTGGGCAGTCCCCGCTGCTCCAGGGCAAGATCGAGCGCAAACACGCCGACGAAGGCCAGCAGCCACGACCACCCGTACATGGCAGCGACCCGCCGCGACGGCCCCGCTACTCCGCGGCCCTTTCGCACCTGTTCGCCGAACGCCACCAGGGTGGCGGCGGCGAAGAGGATGCCGGCGAGAACGCCGGCGAGCCACATCGGCACCACCGTACCAGCCCATCCGTTGGCGGCGAGATAGACCGCTCCGCCTCCCACCAGCCACGCCACTCCCCACGCTCCCAGGATCCGCGCCGGGTCGACGTACAGGCTCTCAGCCACCACTCTGCGCTGAGCTTCGATAAGAGCCAGCGTCTCGGCCGGGGACAGGTGTGACTGGTCGGTGGTCGCGACTGGCGGCTCGGTTGGGGGGCCGTTGGCCATGGGCTGTGACTCCTATTCACCGACTACTCGGCATTACAAAGTACTTTGCGATGCCATCAGTGTAGCCTCCACCTGCTCAGATGTCAATCACCAACGACAGCGCGGTCGCCTTCCGCCACGATCCGTTTCCAACGGCCAGCCCAGCTCCCGGTGCCGCGGCCGATCCGCGGCGGCTCCTATAGGGCCGAGAGCGTGTTGCTGAACTCGGCCCAGTGCCCGGTGCCTGTGCCGGGCATGGGCGCCGAAGCGGCCGTAGCCGGCGGGCCACCCGCGGCCGGATCCTCGCCGGTACCGGACTGAGGGCCGTTGCTGTAGCCTCGGGTCCAGCGTGAACCCGACAGTCTCCAAGGGCCACCTATTGAGCGCCTTCCACCTCCCGCCGGGGACGTGGCGCCCCCCGGTGGGAGGGTGAGCCAGCCCTCGACGTGGCCACGAACGAGAGAGGCGTGAGCCCGACCGGGCGGGCGCCCGCCTCCCCCAGCACGCCGCTTGTCGCGCCAACGCGACGCTGGGGTGCTGGGCAACTTCCGGCGGGACGGACCATCTTCAATCCCACCAGCGGCGAGCTGATCGTGATCACCGAGACTGCGGCCGACAGTCGCGGGGAGAGGCTCACCTTCGAGCTCTTCCTGGACCCCGGGGGACGGGTGCCGTCGGGGCACATCCACCCCCGCCAGGTCGAGACCTTCACCGTCATCAAGGGGCGGGTCCGCTTCCGCCGGGGCCTGCGCGTGACCTACGCCGGGCCCGGCGAGTCGGTGGCGGTCCCTGCGGGCACCTTCCACTCCTTCCTCAACTCCGGCGGCGAGCCAGCCCACCTGCGGGTCCAAACCTGCCCCGCCCTGAGAATGGAGGAGGTGCTGGCGGCTGGAGCTGAGCTGGGGCGCCGACGGGCGGAGGGGTTTAGCCGCTGGCGCTGGGTGCTGGAGGGCCTCTCCTTCATGCGCGAGTTCCGAGCGGAGGTGGCGGCTCCGATGGTTCCCGGCTGGGCGGTGACCTGGCTGGCCCGCGTCCTGTCCGACCGCCGAGCCATGGCCCCCCGGCACCCCTCGCTCCTTCCCCCTGCGGATGGGGCGGCGCCGCCGCGGTAGAGGTCGCGGAGGTTCGAGCCCGGGCCGCTCGCATCGGGGCCGCGGGTCTCCTTCTGGGGTCGGCCGGGATCTTCCTCGGGTGGAGGCAGCGGCGGCGCGAGCGCCGTAGCCTTGTCGGGGTGGCCCGGGTACTGGCGGTCTTCCCCCACCCCGATGACGAGACGGTGGCGTGCGGCGGCACCCTCCGACGGCTGGGGGCGCTCCATTGCGAGGTGACCCTGGTCGTGCTCACCAGCGGCGAGCGGGGGATCGGCCAGGGCCAGAGCGGGGTTGAGCTCGGGGAGACCAGGCGGGCCGAGATGCGGCAGGCGGCCGCGCGCCTGGGGGTCGTCCGCCTCCTCCAGTGGCACCTTGGCGATGGCGAGCTCGCCCGGCAGCGCGACCAGCTGCGAGTTCGGCTCGAGGGCCTGGCGCGGGCCCTGTGCCCTGACCTCATGCTCACCTACGGCCCCGACGGACTGTACGGGCACCCCGACCACGTGGCCTGTTCGGAGGCGGTGTCGTGGGTTCGCTCCCACTCCTCGCCGACCCCGCGGCTCTGGTACGTGGCCCTGCCCCGCCGGGTCCGGCGGGCTCTGGTCCTGCTGGGCGCGCTCCCCCCTGACCCCGGTGTCGCCGCACCAGCCCCCGACCCCACGACCTCCGTCTTGGTCTGGCCCTATCTCCCTGCGAAGGTGGGCGCCTGGCGGGCCCACCGGAGTCAGCGGCACGCGTTGGGAGCCGGCGCGGCGCGCCTGATGCCCAGCTGGGTCATCGCGGCGCTGCAGCCGTTCGAGTACTTCCACGAGGTGCCTGCGCCGTGACGCGGGGTCCCCTTCGATGAGCTGGGGCCGCAGGCTCTGCCTCTCCTCGGTGCTGGCCGCTCCGCTCCTGGCGGAGCTTCGCTGGCGCCGGAGCCAGCAGCCCCCTTCGGACCGCTGGCGCCAGGTGTCGGTGAGACCGCGGGGGAGCTGCCTTCTCGGCATATCGCACCGCCCGCTTCAGGCGGAGGCGTTCGGACTGGACCCGGAGCCGGCACTGCGCCGGGCGCTCGCCCTCCCCTTCGACGTCGTCCGGCTGGGCGCGTACTGGAACCGGATCGAGCCCCGACCAGGGGTGTTCGATCCGAGAGAGCTCGACCGTGCCCTGGAGCTGGTGGAGGGAGCGGGCAAGCGGGTCCTGCTGGCGGTCGGCGCGGTCAAGACCTTCGGTTACCCCGAGCTGTTCGTGCCCGCGCATCGGCTCAGCTCGCCGATCCCGGAGGGCTCCCTGGTCACCACCTCCAGCCACCCGGAGCTCGCCGAGGCCGCCCAGACCTTCGTCCGCCAGGTGGTGGAACGCTACCGCGGTCGAAGCTGCATCTGGGCATGGCAGGTCGAGAACGAGGCGGTGGACCCCCTGGGGATGGAGCACAGCTGGCGGCTGACGCGGGAGTTCGTCACTGCCGAGGTGGCGGTGGTTCGCGGTCTCGACCCCAGCCGCCCCATCCTGATGAACGGCTTCGTCCCGCTCTCCACCCTGGGGCGAGTCACCCAGGCATGGCGGACGCGAGCTGAGGGGGACTCGCTGGCGGCTGCCCTGGAGATCGCCGACTGGGTGGGGCTGGACATCTACTCCCGGATCGCCACCTTTTCGACCGCTGACCATGCCCTGTACCTCGACGGCGACGCCCTTCCCTGGAACCGGGTCCGGTGGAGGTGGATGGCAAAAATGGCCAAAGGCCGCCCGCTCCTCGTCACCGAGGGACAGGCTGAGCCCTGGGAAGGCGAGCCCGTGCCCCCCGACCCCGTCGGCCGGGTCCCCTACAGCTGCCCGCCCGAGCGGCTCATCCTGAACTACAACCGGGCCCTGGGCCCGCCCGGGGGAGGGCCGCTGGTCTCGGCGTACATCTTCTGGGGGTGGGAGTACTGGCTGCGGCGGGAGGCCTCCGGCGACCGTTCGTACCTCGGCGCCATCGACCGGGTGCTGGCGGAAGCGTGAGCACGGCGCCTCCGGTGGGGGCCGTGGCGGCGGGCGGCTCCCCCCTGTTCAACCCGGGGGCGGCGGCCGTCTGGTTCTGGGCGCTCATGGCCCTGTGGATCGGCTCCGAGGTCTGGCTCCAGCGGAGCCGCGGGGGTGGCGGCTCGGCGGTTGGGCGGGGAGCGGACCGCCACTCGATGCCGGCGCTGGTCGTGGGGACCTGGGCCGCTGTCGGGGGCGGGCTGGCCCTGTCGACGTGGGTCGCGCCGGGGAGGATCTCGGACCCGGATTCCCTCCTGGTGACGGCAGGCGGGCTGGTGATGGGGCTCGGCCTGGCGCTGCGGTGGTGGGCAGTCCGCGAGCTGGGCCACCACTTCACGGTGCGGGTGACCACCTATCCCGACCAGGTGCTGGTCGCCACCGGTCCCTACCGACTACTGCGGCACCCCGCCTACACCGGGGCACTGCTGACGGTGGCGGGCTGCCTGCTCTGCTGCGCCGACCTTCCCGCGCTGGGACTCCTCGCCCTGCCCCTTTCCGCATACGGGTGGAGGATCACCCTGGAGGAGAGAGCGCTCCAGCGGCGCTTCGGCCCCTCCTACCTGGAGTACGTCTCCAGGAGGAAGCGACTCATCCCCTACCTGTTCTGACCTCGGTGGCCGCGGGCACAGGGCGCGGCAACACCGGGGGCGGCCGGGGCGCCCACCCTCCCCAGGGGACCGGTGCATGGCGCCGCAGCACGGCGCTCATGAACTGTCGAGACTTACGCGACCACCTCCTGCCTCGCCGGTGAGGGCTGCCCCGGGTCCGGGGCGAGAGCGACGGCCGGGGACGTGCGCGGCGTCTGGCCGGTCAGGAGGCGGCGCTGGTGAGGCGGGCGGGGAGATCGTTCTCGGAGCGGGTCCCGCGTCCACCCTCCCAACCGGGGGTACTGGTGATCACCTGCAGGCCGACACCGGGCTCCGCAGTGGCTGAGATCGCAATAAGCACCGGCGGCGAACTCAGATATCCGCGAACCGCGGTCCGGATCAACTCAGACACCGCCAGACCCCTTCGTGCCGCCTCTCGACGAAGTTCACCCAGTTCCTCCGCAGGCAACCGTGTTGAGAACACCGTCATCCCGCTGGGAGTGGGCGCCACGACTTCCCCGTCCGTTTCTTTCTCACTCTCCATATCGCTTCCGTTCCTCCTCCGTGCTCGGCCACCCGGTTACTGGCCGCCACCGCGATGGGTCACCAGTGGCTGCCACCACCAGGGTCAGAAATGCGCCCCCGCGGCCCCGTCCGATGAATCTATATGTTCCTGCCCGGCTTCCCTTGTTCCCCACTACTGTAATACGGACTCTGAGCATAGCATCGCAATCCTCCGGCTCGATGCTCCTTCGCCCCAGGTGTGACAGGTTGTCATCATCCCACTCGAATTCAGAGATCCGCACGACCAGGCCGCCAGTGATAGACTACGCACGTAGTCGCCCTAGCATACAACGGGGTACTCACGATGGCCACCGAAGTTGACTTCCTCATCCTCTGCGACGCCGCTCAGGCCGCGCCCGATGGCAAGCTGTACCTGCTTGGGGGCGGGCTGACCTCAATCAGGCGCCCGACTTCTACTGGGTCGACCGCACACCCAACGCCACCGTCGCAGTTCGCCCTTGCCGCAGGCTTCTTGGTCGACTGGACCGACACCAATGAGCCGCTGGGAATCCGGCTTGCGATCGAGGACGACAACAACGCCCCCCTTGTCCAAGTCCAAGCCCAGGTTGTGGTGGGTCGCCCCCCACAGGCGCCTCGTGGCATGGAGCAGCGCGCCTTGATAGCGCTACCGATCACGATGACGTTCCCCAAGGCCGGTCCCTACCACGCCCGCGCTGCCATCGACACCCACGAGGCGCACAAAATCGCCAACTTCTACGTCGTCGACGTTCCAACTCCTCCTCTCTCCCTACCTGCTCCTCCTGCCGCGGGCGCCAGCTCGTGATGGACTCGACGGTGACATCGCCTCCCCCAGCACAGAATGTGAGTGAAGCCCGTGATGACCATCCACAAGATCGCCGGCCGCCACCTCGCCGTCCGTACCCCCGCCCGCCTGGTTTGTGGTGCTACAAAGACGCGCCCACGATGAGCCCCAACTGACTACACATCCCGTGCACTCTTCACCCTAGGTCCGCCATGCGGGCACCTGCGGGAGCTGGGGAGGAGCAGGTCCTCTACCAGCACCCCGCGCTCGGCCGGCCTTGGCCTCCGTCCACGGCCACGTTGGCTCCGTTGACCCAGGACGAGACTGGGCTGAGGAGGAACGCCACCACGCTGGCAACCTCCTCCGGCGATCCCAACCGCCCCCAGGGAAGGTCTCGCCTCACGAACTCGTCGTAGCCCGCCGGGTTGGCCCTCCGGTAGTTGTCCCAGCCTCCGCCGGGGAACCATATGGACCCGGGGCTCACAGTGTTGACCCGGATCTGGTCCTCTGCCAGCTCGCGAGCCAAGGCGGCCGCGAGATAGATCAGC
>JAJYWT010000175.1 GCA_021791345.1 bacterium | reverse complement strand
TAGACGGCGACGCTGCCAGTGGCGGCGGCTGAACCTGGAGCGTCGACCAGGATCAGGCCCCCAACGCGGCGCGCCGGCACCGGCAGCTTGCCATCCCGGAACCAACGGTATGCGGTCACCGGGTGAATCCCCTGCACCCTCGCCCACTCCTTTAAGTTCATCTCCGCTCACTATAGCTCATCGTACGAGCAATTGTTCGTAACCCCTTTGCGGCCGGGACCGCCGCGGGGTTCCTGGTGCTCTGCGGCCCATTCCTCATCGCTGCGCCGCGAAGCTTCGTCGATCAGGTGGTGCTCGCCCAACTGAGTCGCAACGGGGGCGCCGCCGTGTCCCGCGTGGTCCGGCTGGAGTTTCTGTCGGGGTGTGGCCGCGGATCACGACCGGGCCCCAGACCCCGCACCTGCTCCTCTTCACTGGAGCCGTGTGTGCGGCGCTGGTGGTGTTCATCGGGTTGGCGTTCCTCTTCGTGCCGCGCACCGTCGGAGCCGCCCGCGGCCCCGCTGACCCAGCCGTCGCTCTCCTGCGCACCCCCGATCTGGAGCGGTTCGCGCTCCTGGCGGCGGTGGTGGTCCTGGCGGCGCTGCTGTGGCCTCCCGAGTTCTGGTACCACTACCCGGCGTCCTTCGCGCCGTTCCTCGCTCTGGTGTTGGCCTTCGCCGCCGGCCGCATCGCTGACGTCCGTCCGCTGCCAGGAGTCGTCGCGGTGGCGGTGGTCCTGGTCCTGAGCGCTCTCCACGCCGCCGCGATCCCCGCCTCCCTACCCGTGATCACCGGCACCTCCGCCCAGATCGCCGAGGTGGACGCCCTGGTGCCGGCGGGCAGCTGCGTGCTCACCGACGATCCCGAGTTCACGATCGAGGTGAACCGCTTCACCGCTCGCTCGACCAACAGCCCGCAGGTGGTCGACTCCTTCGGCACGACCACCCCTCTGTCCCAGAACCGCACCAGCCCGAGCGGCACCGCCAACGCCGCCTCCCTGTGGCTGACCTACTTCAGTCACGCCCAATACCTCATGCTGTCCCAGGCGAGCTCGGTCAGAATCGTGTGGACGCCTGCGCTGGAACGGTATGTCTATCGGCATTTCGTCCTGCTCACGCAGAGTCCCTGGATGATCCTCAAACGCACCGCCACGGTCATCACCGGCCCGCCCCGCTATCACGTGCCGCCGCTCCTGCCGTGATCGAGACCGCAGTGCCGAATTGGCGTCGCCCGCCGTGGGAGGATCGGCCTACGGGCATCTCCAGGTGCCGGAAACCTGTCCGTCGTTCAGTCCTGTGGTCGTGACATCTCCCGACGTCTGGGAGGAGGGGTTCTCCCCCTCCGGAGGGCCGAACTGGATGCTGATCGTGCCGCCCTCGCCGGACCGGTCGACGGTGAGCGTCCCCACTCCCTGGTAGGTCCCCGCCGCAGCGCCGGCCACGTAACGGAGCGAACTCCCCGCCCCGCTCTTGGTGACGACCATGGTGATCTGGTCCTCAAAGCCGCCCTGCAATGGCGGATCGGTGAGGCGCTGCCCCGGGCGCAGGTGGCTCATGGTGACCTCGAAGTGAGCCCCGTCGGCGACCCCCGACAGCTCCACCTGGCGGCCGCCGGATTGGCAGGAGACGTGCACGCTGGACGACGGGAGGATGCCGAAGACATTGGTCGCCTCGACCAGGAACGAATCGGTGGGCAGCGAGGATGGGCGCGGGGTGGGCGTGGCCCGTGGAGGCAGCTTGACCTGGATGGACCCACCAGGGGTAAGGCCGCAGCCGGTGACCCCCAGCACCAACCCGAAGGTGAACGTGACCGCGACGACGAGATGTCCGCGGCTTACGAGCAGCCGTCCTGCCAGGGAAGGGCTCTTTGCGGGCTGCCTCGCTCCGCCCGCTGACCCCGTGCGTCCAAGGCCAACCGTGCCGCGGCGACCCACCATGCCGACCGACTCCCTACGGCTGTGCCCGCTGTCACCGGACTCGACCACGCCAAGATACCACTGGGTCGGCCCTGGAAAGCCCGCGGGGGCGCGGCGGTGACGGTCGATGACGGATGGGGGTGGACCGCCCCTCTCCCGGTCGCCTCAGCCGCACCACCCCAGCTGCAGCTCCTCACTTCAGCGCTGAACTGGCGAGATCCCTTGAGCCGGTGCTACCGTTCGCGGGAGTGAGCAGCGCCAATCCCGGGTCCGGTGGGGCCCGGATCCTCTGCGTCTCCTGCGGGGCCGACACCGCGGCCAGCAGCCGCTTCTGCCCCCAATGCGGAGTGGAGCTGGGACGGACCTGCCCGGCCTGTGGCGAGCTGACCAGCACTGGGGCCCGCTTCTGCAGCGGGTGCGGAGCTCCGCTCACGACCGCCAGTCCCCGGCCTCGGCCCGAGGCCGTCAGCGCGCCGGTCCGGGAGGAGGAAGGGGCCGGGCGGCGGGTGGTGACGGTGCTGTTCGCGGATCTGGTGGGGTTCACCCCGCTGGCTGAGGGCGAGGACCCGGAGGTCCTGCGGGAGTTCCTCAGCGGTTATTTCGATCTGGCCCGGAAGGTCATAACCCGGACCGGTGGAGCGGTCGAGAAGTTCATCGGAGACGCGGTGATGGCGGTGTGGGGAGCCACCACGGCTCAGCAGGACGATGCCGAGCAGGCGGTCCGCGCGGGGCTGGAGCTGGTGACCGAGGTGGCCGCGTACGGGGAGCAGCGCGGGAGACCGGGGCTCAGCACCAGGGTGGGGGTGGTGACCGGCGCGGTCGCCACCTGGGCCCGGCCGGGCGAGGGGCTGGTAGCAGGGGACCGGGTGAACCTTGCCAGCCGCGTTCAGGCCGCCGCCGATCCGGGGACGGTGCTGGTGGATGGCGCAACTCGGGAGGCCAGCCAGGCTGGCCTCGAGTACCTGGCCGCCGGGACCCACCTGCTCAAGGGGATCTCCGAGCCCGTGGAGCTGTGGCGAGCGGTCCGGGTTCTGGCGCGGCGTGGTGGCGCCGGGCGCTCCGGTAGCTGGGAGGCCCCCTTCGTCGGGCGCGCTCGTGAGCTGGCTTGGTGTAAGGACCTGTTCCACGACGTCTCCGACCGCCGCCGGGCACGGCTGCTCTCGATCACCGGGCAGGCTGGGGTCGGCAAGTCCCGCCTCACCTGGGAGCTGGAGAAGTACCTGGACGGGCTCCAGTCCGACACCTTCTGGCACCGCGGACGGTGTCTGGCATACGGCGACGGCGTGGCCTTCTGGCCCCTTGCTGAGATGATGCGCACCCGTCTTGGGCTGCAGGATGAGGAGAGCCTCTCCGGCGAGGGGCTGGAGGCCAGGATCGACCGCGGGCTGGCGGCTCTGGAGCTGCCCACCAGTGAACTCCCCGAGCTGAGGGAGGCGCTGGCCGTGCTTCTGGGTGTGGAGGGAGCCGGGGTGGAGCGCGCCCAGCTCTTCGCCAGCTGGCGCCGGATCTTCGAGCTTCTCGGGGAGCGCGGCACGGTGGTCATGGTCATCGACGACTGCCAATGGGCGGACAGCGGGCTCCTCGACTTCGTGGAGTCACTCCTAGACTGGTCGGCCAACGCTCCCCTGCTGATAATCACCCTGGCCCGCCCCGAGCTGAGCGAACGCCACCCCGGGTGGGGTACGGGACGGCCCACCGCCACCGCCCTGGCGCTCGAGCCCCTGGCCCCGGAAGAGATGTCGGAATTGCTCGAGGGCCTGGTGCCCGGCCTGCCCACCTCCACGATTGCCCGGATCGTGGGGGCGGCCGAGGGCATCCCCCTATACGCCGTGGAGCTCGTGCGCGCTCTGGCCGAACGCGGCAACCTCGCCCGCCGGGGTGAGCGCTACGCGGTGGTCGGAGAGTTCGAGACGCTCCCCGTGCCCGCCTCGCTCACCGCGCTCCTGGCGGCTCGGCTGGACACCCTGAGCCCCAGGTCGCGAGCGCTGGCGAGCAGGCTCTCGGTGTTCGCGGGGGCGATCCCCCCGGCGGCGGCCCGGGCGGTGGCGGGGATGGCCGAGGCGGAGATGGAGACGAGCCTGGCCGAGCTTCGCCGCGCGGAGGTGCTGGCGGTCCGGACCGACGCCCTGGCCGCCGACCGCGGCCAGTTCGTCTTCACGCAGGGGCTGCTGCGGTCAGCCGCCTACGACCGGCTGGGCCGGGCGGAGCGCCGGGCCGCCCACATGGAGGCTGCCGGCTATCTGCAGAGCGCGCTTCCGGACTCCGGCCTCGAGGTGGCCGAGGCGGTGGCCATGCACCTAGAGGCCGCGCTCGAGGCCACGGGGGCCGGCGACGATGCCACCTCGCTACGGTCGTCGGCGGCCGAGGCGTTCGCCCGGGCCGGTGCCCGCGCGCGCGCCGTGGGGGCGCCCGCCTCCTCTCAGCGCTGCTACCAGCGAGCGCGGCGACTGGCCCCCGAGAGTGCCGACGCGATCACCTGGCAGGCACAGGCGGCAGAAGCCGCTGCCGACGCTGGCGACTATGAGGCGGCCCTTGAGGAGGCGGCGAGCCCGGTTACGGCGCTGGACCTCACCTCACCCGAGGGCACCAGTCTGGCCATACTTCGAAGCCGGGCGCTTACCCGCCAGGGGCGGACCGACGAAGCGGTCGAGGAGCTCCGGCAAGCTCTGGCGGCCCGCGCGGACCTCGATCCGGACGAGCAGTCCGCCCGTCTGCACGGTGAGTTCGCCTCCCTTCTCTTCACGGCCGGCGAGTTGGAGTCCGCCGATGCGGAGGCGGAGCTGGCGCTTGCCGAGGGCCAGGCCTACCAGGTCCCGCACGCGGTCGCCCGGGGGGCGGAGGCGAAAGGGTGGGGCCTGGCGGTACGGGGTCGAGTCGAGGAGGCGCTGCTGCACCTGGAGTGGGGCGCACGGCTGATCACGGCCAACGGCACCCTGCGGGATCAGGCACGGGTGACCATGAACGTGGGAGATCTGGAGGCCCAATACGACCGGCCCGGCGCCGTCGGGCATTTCGAGTCGGCCGCCGCACTCTGCCGACGTGCCGGTGCCCGTGACATCTTCCCGACCGCGGTGTCCAACCTGGCCTGGGTCTGGGGCCTCACCGGAAGATGGCGCGAGGCGGAGCAGCTCACCTCCGAGCTGCTGGCCGACCTGTCGCCTGTCCTGGATCGCGCCATCGTGCTCCTCGGCGGGGCGTTCATCCCACTATGGCGGGGAGACGTCGAAGAGGCCGCCCGGCAGCTCGCGGCCGCTCTGCCGCTCCCCAGCGGGATCGAGATCCAGCTGAAAGCAGCGGTGGACGGGCTCGACTGTGGCATCAAGCTGGCCCAAGGGAGGCCCCGGGAGGCGCTGGCGGTCGCGGAGCCGGTGCTCGAGTCGCACACCAGCGCCCTCGGGATCAGCCACCAGTCCATCCGCCAGCTCTGGACGGACGCTGTGGAGGCCGCGCTCCGGTGCGGCGCTCGTGAGCTGGCCGGCCGCTGGCTCGCTGAGATGGAGGCCCGTCCGCCGGGGCTGGTGCCACCCTACCTGGCCAGCCAGCTGGCCCGCCTCCGCGGCCTCAGCGCGGCGGATGGAAGGGAGTTCAGCGAGGCCGATTCCCTGCTCGCCCGAGCTGCCGACGGCTTTGAGAGGCTGGGCTACCCGTACTGGCGGGCGCGGGCCGAACTCGACCGGGCCCGGGCGCTGGCAGCCCTGGGTGATGGCGGCACGGCCTCCCTCGCGGCGGAGGCGGCGGCCACATTCCAAGAGCTGGGCGCCTTGAGCTGGCAGAGGGATGCTCTCTCGGTGGCCGAAGTTGCAGGCCGGGTGACCGCGGCCGGCCCTCAAGCCGTCGGCTGACTCGCCGGCGGGGCACCGTCCCGCGAGAGCCCAGGCCTCACCGCTCGGCCGTGGTGCTGCGGAGCCCGAGTCGAGCGGGGTCCAATTCGAACCTCCGGGTCCGAGGTCATGGGGGCGGGGTGCCGTCTGCCATCCGCCTCCGGCTGGTCACCAAAGCGCGGCCAGAACCGGCCCCAACGGGTCACCGCTCCGCGGACTCCGGGTCGCTTCCTTGACCTGCCGCGAGGAATGGTTGCGCACCAGGCGCTCGAAGACGAAGCGCCCGACTCGGGGCAGTTCCAGCAGGTGCTGGGCCCAAGGGACTCCCGAAGAGTCTCCGTGGGAGATCCCTCGTACGGCATACACAACGACAGCGCGGCGCACCGCTCGGAAGGTCGCCGCCCTCAGTGGCGGCCGCCGCCCGAGCTCGCTCAACCGAAGTCGCTGAATCCGGTTCGTATACTGCCGGGGTGTCTCTGGACCCCTCGACCGCGCCCAGCTCAGGGGGCGGTCGCAGCTCGGGAGGGGCCGCGCCGGGCAGTCGGCGGTCGCTCCTGCGAGACCTGGTCGAGGTGGTGGCGCTGGCGGCGGTCATCTACCTGGTCATCGCATTCGCGATCCGGCCGGTGCACGTCGAGGGGACCAGCATGTACCCGGGCCTGCACAACAACGACCTGCTCATCACCGAGCGGCTCTCGCTCTACTTCAGCGGCCCGTCCCGCGGTCAGATCGTGATCATCAACCCCCCGATCGCGTCTCCCAACGACTTCATCAAGC
>JAJYWT010000213.1 GCA_021791345.1 bacterium | reverse complement strand
TGGTCACCTCGACCGACACGGTCTCCCGGTACTTGAGCCCCGCTCCGGTGTTGAGGACCACGACCTCTTCTGACTCGCCGATCCAACCCTGGCGGCGCAGGCGCTCGGCCGCCGCGAAGCAGGCCGCCCCCTCCGGGCAGATGAACGCTCCCTCCATCTTGCCCACCAGCGCCTGGGCGCGGAGAATGTCGGCGTCCGCGACCGCCAGCGCGCAGCCGGCGGTCTCACGGATCGCTCGCAGGATCAGGAAGTCGCCGAGCGCCTTGGGCACGTTGATCCCAAAGGCGACAGTCTGGGCATCCTCCCAGGGCTGCGAGACATCCTGGCCCAGCTCCCAGGCCTTGACGATCGGCGCGCAGCCGGTGGCCTGAACGGCCACCAGCCGGGGAAGCTTGTCATCGATCCATCCCAGCTCGCGGCACTCCTGAAGCGCCTTGTGGATGCCGACGAGTCCGACCCCGCCGCCGGTCGGGTACAAGATGACGTCGGGGACCCGCCAACCCAGCTGCTCGAACAGTTCCAAGCCCATGGTCTTCTTTCCCTCCAGCCGGTAGGGCTCCTTGAGCGTCGAGCTGTCGAAGTAGCCCTGATCAGCCACCGCCCTTCCCACCATGGCGCCCGCGTCGTTGATCAAACCATCGACCAGGTAGAGCCGCGCCCCCGCGATGGCACACTCCGCCCGGGTGATCAGGGGAGCGTCGGCAGGCATCGCGATCAGCGCCTCGAGCCCGGCGCGGGCGGCGTAGACGGCCCAGGCTGCGCCGGCATTCCCGTTGGTGGGCATGGCGATCCTGCGGATCCCGAGCTCACGCGCCCGGGAGACCCCCACCGCTGCACCCCTGGCCTTGAAGCTTCCCGTGGGGAGCAGCCCCTCATCCTTCATCAGAAGCCGCGCCAGCCCGAGCTCGGCCCCCAGACGGGGCATCGGGAGCAGCGGCGTCATGGACTCACCCAATGACACCACCGACTCAGATCGCGCGACCGGCAGCAGTTCGTGGTAGCGCCAGAGCGAAGAGGGCCGGCCCGCCAGCCGGCTCGGGTCGACCGCGATGGCAGCGGCCCTCAGGTCGTAGCGCGCCAGCAGGGGCGCACCGCAGGCGCACACCCCCTGGGGCTGCTCCGCTTCGTACGCGCGCTCACAGCGGGAGCACTCGAGATGGTCCAGGTAGCTGTAGCTCATTTCGATGATCTCCACTGTTCTTGGAATTCCGCGCGGCGAGTTCGGCCCCGGTGAGCCGAGCCCAGCTGCGTCCACCTGGTGCCGAAGGGATCGGTGGTCTGACCGCCGGCTAGTCGAAGAGCGCTTCCACCGACAGGTAGCGCTCGCCACTGTCGTAGCTGAAGGTGAGCACCCGGGATCCATCGGCCATCTCGGGTGCCAGGGCGGCGACCGCGGCCAGAGAGGCGCCCGACGAGATCCCCACCAGCATGCCTTCCTCGCGGGCACAGCGGCGCGCGAACAGGTAGGCGTCCTGGGCGTCCACCTGGAGGATGCCGTCGAGAAGGTCCTTCCGCATCACCCCAGGCACGAATCCCGCCCCGATCCCCTGGATCGGATGTGGCGAATGCTTGCCGCCGGAGAGTACCGGGGACAGCTTGGGCTCCACCGCGTAGACCCTGAGCTTGGGCCAGGTCTGCTTCAGCACCTCCGCGCAACCGGTGATGTGGCCCCCGGTGCCAACCCCGGTCACCAGGTAGTCCAGCCCCTCCGGGAAGTCCTGGGCGATCTCCTCTGCGGTGGTGCGCCGATGAGCCTCGACGTTGGCGTGGTTGTCGAACTGCATCGGCATCCATGCCCCCTCGGTGCTGGCCACGATCTCCTCGGCCCTGGCGATCGCACCGCGCATACCCAGTTCCCGGGGAGTCAGGTCCAGTTCGGCCCCGTAGGCGGTCATCAGCTTGCGCCGCTCCATGGAGAAGGACTCCGGCATCACCAGGATGAGGCGGTAGCCCTTCACCGCCGCCACCAGCGCGAGACCGATGCCGGTGTTGCCCGAGGTCGGCTCGACGATCACCGAGTTGGCGCTCAGGATGCCGCGGCGCTCGGCATCCTCCACCATGCCCAGGGCGATCCGGTCCTTGATGCTGCCACCCGGGTTGACGCGCTCCTGCTTGGACCACACCTGGATCCGGGGGTCGAAGAGGTGGTTGATCCGAACCTCGGGGGTGCGCCCCACGGTCTCCAGAATGCTGTCAGCTCTCATGGGCTCTCCGTTGCTGTCGGTTGCCGACGATGTCTCAGATGACGAAATCCATCAACTCCTCCCCCTCGGTCACCTTGCGCACCCTCACGGTGCTGCTGTGGTAGACAAGGGAGTAGGCGGGGACGCTGTGGGTGAGCCAGACGTTGCCTCCCACCACGCTGTCATGGCCCACGGTCGTGTCACCCCCCAGGACGGTGGCGTTGGCGTAGATCACCACCCGATCGCCGATGGTCGGGTGGCGCTTGCTGCCGGCGGCCAGCTTGCTCACGCTGAGGGCCCCCAGGGTGACTCCCTGGTAGAGCTTGACCTCGTCCCCGAGGATAGCGGTCTCCCCGATCACGATGCCGGTGCCGTGGTCGATGCAGAAAGACCGGCCGATGGAGGCGCCCGGATGAATGTCGATCCCGGTCCTGGTGTGCGCCACCTCGGCCAGCAGCCGAGGCACGACCGGAACGTCCAGCGCGTGCAGCTGATGCGCCACCCGATAAGTGGCCGTCGCCAGGAAGCCAGGGTAGGCGGCGACCACCTCATCCAGACTCTCGGCGGCCGGGTCTCCCGAGAGGATCGCCTCCGCGTCCAGCTGGATCCGCGAATAGAGCCGGGGCAGCTCACTCCAGAAGGCGCGCGACACCTGCTCGGCCCGGCGGGGCTCAAGCCCGGGCTGCAGCAGTCGGGCCAGCTCGCAGCGGACCAGCTCCAGCCGGGCCTCGATCTCCTCTGCGGTTCCGGCCATCGCCTCGGCCAGCTGGGGGAACAGGAGTCCCAAGAGGTTGTCCACGAACTGGGCGACGTCGCGCTTGAGCGGGAGCGGGCGCGCACTGGGGCGACAGCTCGCCGCCAACCGCTTGGCGAACTGAGAGTCATGTCCCCGAGCGCTGGCCATGGGGTCCAGTTTCCCACCCGGACGTGCGGCCGGGTCGCGCTCCCTCCTCAGGTCAGCAGCCGCTTGACCTCTCCAGCGGCCGCGATCAGATCCGGGTTGTGCAAGGCGGCGTTGGCGAAGGTGAAGCCGCCGATCCCGGCCTCCATGTAGGTCGAGAGCTGCTCCGCCGCCTGATCCGGGGTCACGGGTTCGCCGAGTGAAGCCCGGCGCGCCGGCGGGATCCCCTGAATCACCGCCTCCCGGTCGCGTTCGGAGGGTATTAGCAGCACCGGGGCCATGGCGGTGCGCAGGATCGCCGCAGGATCCCGCCCCTCCTGGGCACAGTACCGCTCCAGGATCTCCCCCTTGCGGCGCATGTCCTCGACCGAACCGAACCAGTTCGAGATGTCCGCGTAGCGCGCCACCAGCCGCAGGGTCCGCTGCTCGCCGCCACCCCCGACCAGGATCCGGGGCCCTCCCGGCTGCAGCGGGCGGGGCACATTGAGGGCTTCATCAATGCGGTAGTAGCGGCCGGAAAAGCTCGGGCGCTCCTGGGTGAACATCGCCCTGGCGATGTGCAACGCCTCCTCCAGCCGATCCATCCGCCTTCCCACCGGTGGGAACTCGTAGCCGTAGCCCCGGTGCTCCGCCTCGTTCCAGGCCGCGCCAATCCCCAGGATGGCGCGGCCCCGAGAGAGAGTGTCCAGGGTCGTCACCTGCTTGGCCAACAGCGCCGGGTTTCGGTAGGTGACCCCGGTCACCAGGGCGCTCAGGTAGACGCGGCTGGTGCGCTGTGAGAGCGCCCCCAACGTCGTGTAGGCCTCCAGCATCGGCTCGGTCTCGGGGCCGGTCATGGGGATCTGGTAAAAGTGGTCCATCACTGTCACCAGATCGAATCCCGCGGCCTCGGCCGCGACTGCGGATTGGGCCACCCGCTCGAACAGGTCGGCAGGCTCGACCCCGGGGAACGTGAAGTTGGGGATGTGGAACCCGAAGAAGGGAGCGGTCATGACACCATCTCCAAATGAGGTGCGGCTCGCCCGCCCGCGCGGACCGATTCCGCTTTAGCGTAGATGGTTCAGAGTGGATTGGACCCTGCCGATCGGATGCGGCCCCGGCACCCGGACCGCGCCAGCAGCCGCCAGCGCCCTGGCCGACGGGTCGGCGGCCGTCTCGACTCAGCTGCAGCCGCCCTCGACGCTCGGGTCCAACTAGGATCGTGAACCCTCTTCCGGAGGAGCAGGCGGGAACCGTCCAGCGGAGCCGACGGCCGCGCCAGCTGACCGTCACCCGGCTGATCGAGTGGCGCGAGCTACGGGATCTCCGTCTGAAGGCGCTGGCCGACGCGCCGTCCGCGTTCGGGGCGACGCTGGAGCGGGAGCTGGCCCTCCCCCAGGACGAGTGGATTCGGCGCTGCGAAACCTCGATATGGAGCGTCGCCCGGATCTCGGGCGAGTCCGTGGGCCTGGCGTGCCTGGGCCGCGATCCGAGTGACGATCACTCATGCCGGCGGGTCTTCGCCATGTGGGTCCGGCCCTCAGCCCGCGGCACCTCGGCCGCCTCCTCGATGCTTCAATTCCTGCTGGGCTGGGCGAGCGCCGAGGGCGCCCGGAAGGTGCTCCTGCATGTCGCGGCCGACAACCTGCGGGCCATAGACCTCTACCAGCGGCACGGCTTCCAGCCGACCGGCCGCAAGGAGCGACTTGCCGGTGGCGGATCCCAAGCGGCCATTGAGATGCAACTCAGTCTGCCGGACGGCCCCGCCCCCTGAGCGAGCCGCGGGTGGTCGGTTCCGGATCCCTCAGTTGGTCTGGAACTCGCTCCAGGGGATGTTCCAGTCGCCCTCACCGTTGACCTCACTGGCGCGCAGCGGGGTGCCGGTGACCTCCACCACATCACCGGGAATCGACCAGTTGTAGAACCACACGGCGTTGGCGGGGTTCTGCTCGATGCAACCGAACGACACGTTGGCCCGGCCGTGGTCGTACACGTCCCAGTTGGCAGCGTGCATGTAGTAGCCGTCGGTGCTGATGGCGACGTCGTCGTAGACGTTCTGGGCATACAGCCCCGGATAACCGATGGTGGCCGAGTTCATGAACACGACCGGGGTCTTGTAGAGCACCACCAGAGTGCCGGAGATCGTTGGGAACCCCGGCTTGCCCAGGCTGACGGGGAGGGTCTTGATCAGCTGGTTGCCGTTGTAGACCTGCATCTCGTGAGTGATGGCGCTGACCTTGGTCAGGTGCTGGTTGACGACTGTGAACTCGCTGTTGGCGGTGGTCCCGACGATCCGGTAGCCACCGATCACCATCCCGTCGAGGTTCACCGAGAGGGTGGCCTGCTCATTCATCGGCCAGAACTGCTCCGGGCGGCCGTCCACCTCGGTCGAGGACCACCAATGCCAGCCCACCGTGTCGGGGATCGACTCCTTGGTGATCAGATGCTGGACCACCAAGGCCTGGTCCGCGGCGGGGATCGGCTTGGAGAACTGGATCACCCAGGCGGTGCCCATGCCGACCTGCCCTCCGTTGCTGGGGGAGATCGTGAGCCCGATGGACTCCACCGGCAGCGGCTGGGGGGCAGTGGTCCAGCTGGTGCTGGCGCTGATCGTCTTGACCGGGAGACCACCCTTGGCGGTGATGGTCATCTCCAGCTTGGTCGCCCAGGGCATCGGCTGCTCCGGCTTCCAGCCCGCCGGCGTCACCTTTCCGCTCAAAGCAGTTCCGGCCGCGGTCGTCACCTTCACCTGCTCCAGCTTCGCGTGCCGGAGATGAATCGCGATGGTGGCGGTAGGACTCACCGCCGTCGGGCTGCCGGGGACCACGATGGCCGCGGTGGGGATCACGGGTGGCCCCGACTTCGAGGCGGTCACGATCCCGGTCGCGGCTCCGCCCGCGATCACGAGCGCTGCCCCCAGCGCGGTGACCACAATTCGCCAGTGGCGCCGCCACCCTCGGCTGGGAGTCTGAATGGGGTCCATCTCCCGTAAATATATCCCGCTGCGCAAGATTCTGTGGTCGCGATCGGGGAAATCGGCCGCGCTTGGCCCCGGGCCCGGCTCCCAGCGCGTTGGTCCGGTCCACCTCCTGAGCCCAGCGGTACGAACCTCGGCGCCGCTGCTCGACTGGCTCTCAGCGGCGGGTGGGCTCACTTCCCGCCGCCGCCGGTCCACCGCAATTGGTTAGTATGTACCAACCAACTATCAAGAGGTCAAGGAGGGATAGAGCATGCCCCAGGGTCCAGGTTCGGCGGGATTGGTGAGCACAACTGGCCAGCGTTTGGGACCCCACTACAAGTGGATCGCGCTCTCCAACACCACCCTGGGGATCCTGATGGCGACGATCAACTCCTCGATCGTGCTGATCGCTTTGCCCGACATCTTCCGGGGGATCAAGCTCAACCCTCTGACCAGCGGCAACACCCCGTACTTCCTCTGGCTCCTCATGGGATACATGGTGGTAACCGCGGTGTTGGTGGTGAGCCTGGGCCGGATCGGCGACATGTACGGCCGTGTGCGCATGTACAACCTTGGCTTCGCCATCTTCACCATCTTCTCGATCCTGCTCTCCATCAGTTGGACCACCGGATCGGGTGCGGCCCTCTACCTGATCGCGATGCGCATCCTCCAGGGAGTGGGAGGGGCTTTGCTCTGGGCCAACTCCTCGGCGATCCTGACGGACGCCTTCCCCTCCAACCAGCGGGGGCTGGCGCTCGGCACCAATATGGTGGCCGCGATCGCGGGCTCCTTCATCGGACTCGTGCTGGGGGGGCTGCTAGGGCCGGTCTCCTGGCACCTGGTTTTCCTGGTCTCCGTGCCCTTCGGCATCTTCGGAACCGTCTGGGCCTACCTGAAGCTCCATGACACCGGCGTGCGGCGGCCCTCCCGCATCGACTGGTGGGGAAACCTGTTCTTCGCGGCGGGTCTGATCGCGCTGCTGGTGGGGATCACCTACGGGATCCTGCCCTACGGCTCGCAGACCATGGGCTGGACCAACCCCTGGGTTTTGGGAGCGCTCATCGGCGGGGCCGTCCTCCTCGGGGTCTTCGTCTGGATCGAGACCAAGGTTGCGCAGCCGATGTTTCGGATCCCGCTCTTCAAGATCCGTGCCTTCGCCGCAGGCAATGCGGCCGGCCTCTTCGCATCCCTGGCCCGAGGTGGGCTGATGTTCATCCTGATCATCTGGTTGCAGGGTATCTGGCTGCCCCGGCACGGCTACAGCTTCGCCCAGACCCCGCTCTGGGCCGGGATCTACCTGCTCCCGCTGACGGTCGGGTTCCTGGTGGCCGGCCCGCTGGCGGGGATTCTCTCGGATCGCTACGGATCCCGCACCTTCGCCACCCTGGGCGTCTTCGGCTCCGCGGTGATCTTCGGTCTCTTCCAGCTGCTTCCGGCCGACTTCAACTACCTGATATTCGCCGCCCTGCTGTTTGTCTACGGCCTGTCCAGCGGCCTCTTCGCGTCTCCCAACCAGGCCGGCATCATGAACAGCCTGCCCCCCGAGCAGCGCGGGGCGGGCGCCGGAATGGCGGCCACGTTCCAGAACTCCGCGATGGTGCTCTCGATCGGGATCTTCTTCACCCTGATCATCATCGGCCTGTCCGGCACCCTGCCCCACGCGCTCTATCACGGCCTTATCGCCCAGGGGGTGCCCTCGGCCTACGCGAACCGGGTCGCGCACCTGCCTGCGGTCGGGAGCCTGTTCGCTGCCTTCCTGGGCTACAACCCGGTGGGGACGCTGCTTGGGCCCATCCTCCCCCACCTCAGCCATGCCAAGGCGGCCTACCTCACCGGCCGGGCATTCTTCCCTCAACTCATCTCCCCGCCCTTCATGACCGGCCTGCGGGCGGCATTCGACTTCGCCATCGCCGCCTGCCTGCTGGCCGCGCTGGCCAGCATCCTGCGCGGCGGCAAGTACGTCCATGACGATCAGGCCCAGATGGTGGCGGTCCCGGGGCAGCCCCGCGCCGCTGCCCCGCGCCGCCCGGGGTCCCGTCCGGCCACGGACACCGGGGCCACGGCCGTCAGGGTCGAGGATCCCGCTCCGTGAACCCGGATGTGGCGCTGGCGACCGATTCCGATGAGCAGGTACACGACGCTCCGCCCGGCCCCCCCGGAGAGCGGCTGGATGACGCGGTCACCACTCTGGTGCGCTGGGCCAGCCGGCACGACGTGCAGGCCCGGGTCATGCAGCGAGCTCAGTGCGATCTTCCGCTCTCGCACGTCTGGCTGCTGGCCCGGATCGTGAACTGCGGCCCCTGCCACCCCTCGGCGCTGGCCACCCAGGTGGGGGTCGACAACTCGACCATCACCCCGAAGTTGCAGCGGCTCGAGGCGGAGCGGCTGGTGGTTCGCCAGGCGGACCCCAGCGACCGCCGCGCCGCGCTGCTGCGGGCGACCCCGGCCGGGGTGCGTCTTCTGACGAGGCTCCGCCGGGCCCGGGCCGCGATCCTCGACGAGCGGCTCCGGGCCGTCTCGGACCAGCGACGCGAAGCGCTGGTCGCCGCGCTCATCGAGCTCGCCCAGCTGCTGGAGTGAGGGGATCGCCCAACCTCCGCTGACGGTGCGCCGCCACGCTAATCGGACGTAGCTGAGATGGCGGGGGATCAGATGAGATCGGCGTGCGGAGACTGTGTCGGGCTACACGGTGATGGGTACGCGGCGGAGACGGAAGGCGCTCTACCCGAGAGGGGTGGGAATGGTGACCTCGAGGCAAGTGGTGGCACCGCCTCGGATCTGCTGGTGAGTGCTGATGCCCAGTTCGTCGACGAGTCCGCCGCAGTCGTAGTCCGAGGTGCCAGCGCCCGCTCCGCCCGGGCCAACAACCTGTATATCTGCACCAGTTCCTGGGGGCCGCTGCGCTCTCCGCTCAGGCTAGGGGGGATCGCGTAGATCCCGTCCCGCGCTGCATCCCGAGCGATGTTCTTCTGAAGCCGGGAAAGGTCGAAGCTCCAGACGAGGATCGCAAGTGCAAAGGGCTTGCCCACCCTGTAACGATTCAGCACCTTCCAGTCTGAGCCCGATCTTGTGCTAGCGGTACAGTCGGCCCGCCATAGCTGGCCTCATTCTCGAGCTCCCGCTCGGTGGCCGAGAGCAGATCGTCGCGCGCGAGGGCTCGCTCCCGCGCCAGGTCGGACTTCTTGCAGACCGTCAGGCGCTCCGCGGAGAATCTGGGGGACACCGTCTCAGCCAGGCTCTGGTGATGGAACCGTCCCGCTTGCAACTCGCCGTCCTCCACCACGGCCCCGATGCGGACTCCCTTGCGGGCCGACACCCACTCGATCCCGTCGCGGCACTTCGGCGCCTCCACCCGCGCCGAGGTCAGCATCCCTTGGGCCCCCACCAGCACCAGCTGCTCAAGTCGAGGCGTTTCTGGAGCTTCTCCACCTGGGTGGCCACGGCCGTGTGGGTCGAGGTGCTACCGGCGAACGCCTCCACCGCCACCGGACTGCCCTCTCAGTTGGCAAATATCCCGAACTCCACCAGCAAGGTACCCTCCATGACATCGCGGCTGCAGCCGCGTCGCGCCAGCGGGCAGCGCCGTCCCTCGACGAACACCGAAGTCAGGTCGTAGAGCACCAAGCTGCCGTTGTGAAGGTGCCGGCTGGCCCACTACGCCTCTCCCTGCATCTGGCTTCGTCCCAGCCAGTCCAGCGTCGAGGAAAGATCGTCCTCATCAGCATCCTCCACGCCCAGCCACGATCCTAGGGTGGTGCTCTGCCGGTTCCGGGCGGTGGCCAGTTTGGAGGTGGGTCGGATCACGGGTGCACCTCCGTCGCCACCACTCGGTCCCGCCCCAGCCGCGGTCCGGTGGACAGCACCTGGTCCAGCCCCGGGTGGCGCACGAACCATGGCACCGCCAGCACATGGCCGTGGGGTTTGGAGCTAAGCGCCTCGAGCGCCGCCTCCAGGTCTCCGACCGGGCCGCCCTTGATGGGATGAAAGCGGAGGGGTCTCCACACCCCGAGGCTTTCCCGAGTGGGGGACACTCGGGTGTTGTAGCGGCCGCCAGGGAGGGAGACCCCCAGATGACCGACCCAGAGTACATCGGAATCGACCTTCATCGGCAGCGGTCGGTGGTGGTCAGGATGGACGCCGAGGGCCAAGTGCTCTCGAGCGACCGGATCGAGAACGACCCGGAGGAGTTGCAGCGGCTGCTGGCGGCGGCCGGGCCCGACCCGGAGGTGGTGCTGGAGGCCACCTACGGTTGGTACTGGGCGGTGGACGCCTGCCAGCAGGTCGGGGCCAGGGTGCACCTGGCCCATCCATTGGGGGTGAACGCCTTCAGGACCCAGCGGGTGAAGCAGGACCACACCGATGCCCGTCACCTGGCCGACCTCCTGCGCATGAACCGGCTGCCGGAGGCGTGGATCGCGCCCCCGGAGGTGCGCGAACTGCGGGAGCTGATCCGCTACCGAGCCAAGTTGGTGGCGCTGCGCAGCAGTTGCAAGTCGCAGATCCACGCGGTGCTGGGGAAGTTCGGAGTCAAGGTGACCATGAGCGACCTATTTGGGGTCTCCGGCCTGCGGCTGCTCGATGACACGGCGCTGCCGCCGGTGTACCTGCAGCGGGTCAACTCTCTGCGCAGCCTGATTGAGGCCATCACCGCCGAGCTTTGGGAGCTGGAGGGGCCGATCCAGAAGCGTCTGGAGAAGGACCAGGGATACCGGGCGATCCAGCGGATTCCGGGCGTGGGCCCGGTGCTGGGCGCGGTCCTGGTGGCTGAGATTGGCGACGTTACCCGGTTCCGAGATGCGGCCGCGCTCTGCTCCTGGGCGGGGCTGACCCCACGTCACCGGGAGTCGGACCGGACGGTTCACCGGGGCCGGATCACCAAGCAAGGGTCGAAGCTGGTGCGCTGGGCGACCGTGGAGGCTGCCCAGCGGCTTGGTGGTGATCCTCATCTGGGAGAGGTGCTGGGCCGGCTGCGGGAGCGGCGGGGCCGGGGCATCGCCCGGGTGGCGGTGGCCCGGCGGATCCTCACCCTGGTCTACTACGGCCTGCGGGACGGCGAGATTCGGGCCCTGGCCCGGCCCGCCCGGCAGGCCGCGTGATGGCTGTTCGGACCCGGCTCGATGCGTGCTCGCCGGTTTGTCTGGCCCCCGCAAGGCGTGGCCGTTCGCTTGATTGAGCCCACCGCGCCGTTGCCGTATCGCTCCATGCCGCCTTGGCGGGGCGCAGAGATGACAGGCTTCCCCGGACGGGGACAGCCCTCAGCAAGACCGAATCGGTCTGGAGTCCTGGCTCGCTCACGGTCCTACCCATCTACCCCGACCGGGAGGTTGCGCACCCCGGTTACCGCGACCATCGGCTGACCACGCACCTCGTGGCCGGCAGAGCCCGCCTTGCGGTGGGTCAGTTGAGCGTACCCTTCTCGCCGCGGGTCATTCGGCTCTCAGCCCTCGAGTCCAGCTGCACGAATTTGGAGGAGGGGTTTGACAACGGGTACCCCTTTCAGAGATGACAAACCGCCAGAACATACGCCGTACCGCAGGCTCGTTCAGCACGACTGCGACGACAGGGGCCCAGCTGGGGTGGGCGAACGGCCAAAGGGGAGCCGCGCCAAGATCGAGTCCGGGATGGTGAGCAGCCGTCTTCTTAGCTTCTCCTTGAGGAGCTCAAGCTGCCAGGGCAACTCGCGGGCCAGGAAAGCGCTGCGTCCCGGTCGAGCCACCACTCGCGTTCGACGTTGCCGGCTCGGCCTAAGGCATCGCCACGTAATAAACTAGACAAATAGGCTCAGGGCTGCCACAATAGGGAGGTGGTCGCGGACTCGCGCCTGGCGGAGATCTTCAAAGCTGTGGCGCCCCACCTGGCGGAGCGGCAGCGGCGGCTGCTGTACGGGGCTCACGCGCGGAGTCAGGGCTGGGGCGGCGTATCCCAGGTAGCCGAAGCGGCGGGGGTGTCGCGGACCACCGTCATGAAGGGCATGGAGGAGTTGGAGCACCCGCCCCAGTCCGAGCAGCTGACCCGGTCCCGCCGACCAGGCGGTGGCCGCAAGCCCGCACAGGTGAAAGATCCCGGGCTGATCGCAGCTCTCGATGCCCTGGTGGACCCGGACACCAGAGGCGACCCGGAAAGCCCTCTGCGTTGGACCTGCAAGAGCACCCGCCAGCTGGCCGACGTGCTCACAGCCCAAGGCCATCCGGTCAGTCACCGAGTGGTGGGGGAACTGCTGCGCAGCTCGGGTTACAGCCTGCAAGGCAATGCCAAGGCCTTGGAGGGCCGCCAGCACGCCGATCGCGACGCGCAGTTCCGTTATCTCAATAAGCGAGTCCGCGAGAGTTTGGCGGCAGGTGCGCCGGTAATCTCTGTGGACACCAAGAAGAAGGAGTTGGTCGGTCCCTTCAAGAACGCAGGTCGCCAGTGGCGCCGCCACGGCGAGCCGGAGCGGGTAAACGTCCATGACTTCATGGATCCAGGACTGGGAATGGCGATTCCGTACGGGGTCTATGACCTGGCTGCGGACAGCGGCTGGGTCAATGTGGGTACGGACCATGACACCGGTACATTTGCCGTGGAGAGCATTCGCCGGTGGTGGCAACAGGTGGGACAGGCGGCCTATCCCGCAGCCCAAGAGTTGCAGATCTGTGCGGATGGCGGCGGCAGCAACGGCTATAGGCTGCGGCTTTGGAAATGGGAACTGGCGAAGCTCGCACGGGAGTTCGGACTCACCATCACGGTCGGACATTTCCCGCCAGGAACCAGCAAGTGGAACAAGATTGAGCATCGGCTCTTCTCCCACATCAGCAGCAACTGGCGAGGACAGCCCCTGGTCAGCCACGAAGTCATCGTTGAACTGATCGGTGCGACCACCACTCGCAGCGGCCTGCAAGTGAAGGCGGCGCTCGACACGGGGAACTACCCGTCTGGGGTGCGTATCAGCGACGCAGACTTCGCCGGCCTTCCCGTCTCGCCCCACCCCTTCCACGGAGAGTGGAACTACACGATCTCGCCGACGGCCCAGGCCCCTCCGTAGTGGAGCATTCCCTGCCTACCCCCTACATGCAGTGGTATGCCCCTTCGCTCACGTTATTCCGTTCCGGCTACTAAGCTGCGGATCGGCTCGGCCGTGCGCAGCCCGGTGGTACGTCAATTGCCGGTAGCTGACCGACTGACCGTGGTGCTCGGCGACTTATGTCTGGCGCAGCCCGACCGCCTCCGAGTCTGCCGGTCCCGCACCCTCTATCCACCGAATCATCGGAATCTGTCTGCGCCCACCTGGGTTGGGTTGCCAGGCACCCCCTCGAAAGCCAGGGGCGTCCCGAATTCACCTCACGTGGGATTCGCCGCCGAACTCAAGGCCGAGGAGATCGATCGGTTGCTGGATCCCGAACGGCAGGTCACCCCCACTCTCGGGGGTGGCAGCCGGGCTGGCTGAGGTCACTGCCGCGCGAGCGGCTCCGGATCGAGCACGGTGCTGATGTACCAGCGCTTGTGCACCTCGACACTCTGCAGCGCCGAGGGCAGCCCCAGCGGCTCGTGCTGGATCAGCTGGCAGGTGTAGGAGCGCGCGGCGCGGTGGCGATAGCACACTTCCACAGTGATCGCCACCGTCATGGAGGCACCCTCCCCGATCGCGCTCTCCACGACCGGGGAGACCAGCAGGACGTGGTCGGCGCGAAGCGAGGCCAGCTCCTCGGCCGCGCGCCCCCTCTCCGCGGGAGCGAGATAGCTCTGCAGGCTCGCCAGGTTGCGCGAACGCAGAGCGTCGATGTAACCGACCGCAGCGCCGGTGGGGCTGAGATGAGAGGGGCGGGGCTGGGGATGGCTGGTCACCAGCTTCAGCAGCACCAGGATCAGCAGGATGCCGGCAGCCAGCCCGGTGACGCGCCAATTGGCGCCCCGGCGGGGGGGGCTCAGCACCGGCATCGCCGCCGGGCCCTGGCCCTGCTCCTCGCTCAAGCATCACCTCCCAGACCCACTGCAGCTCCGACGCTGCTCCTCAGGCGCTGATTGTCCTGCAAAGGCGAGGACGGCCCGGTGTGGCCCCCCGGCGAAGAGATGGATCGAAACCAAACGGCACCTCGGTGCGTTGCTAGGGTTGGGCACGGCGCGCGATGAGCGCCTCCCCCGCCTGGCCGGGTCCTGGGAAACCAGTGGCCGCTGGCCCCGCGCCGTGCCCAATCGACAATCATGCGAGAGATCAACCTGCAGACCCGCACCCGAGCGAGCGTCCGGCGCCGTCGCGGCGGGTCAGCCTTCGGCGGGTGGAGCTGGCGCCGCTGGGTCGCGGTCGTGGCGCTGGCGGGGCTGGCGGGGCTGGTGATTCTCAGCGTTCCCCTGACCGCCCTGGCGCGCGCGTACAGCGCCCTGCCTGGCGGAGTCGCCCTGCCCACGGACACGGTGATCTACGGACAGGGCAACCAGGTCATCGCCGATCTGCACCCCGCGGGCTCGAGCCGCATCCCGGTGCCGCTCAGCCAGATCGCGCCGGTGATGCGGACGGCGATCGTGGACATCGAGGACCACACCTTCTGGACCGCCCCGAGCTTCGACGTGGGGCGGATCGTGGAGGCCGGGATCTTCGACCTCATCCATCACAGCGCCGCTCAGGGAGCCAGCACCATCCCCGAACAGGTCGCCAAGATCCTCTACCTGCACGACAACAAGTCGATCGCCTACAAGGTCAAGGAGATCCTGTACGGCAACGAGCTCACCTCCCGGCTGAGCAAGCCGCAGATCCTCGACGACTACCTCAACGACGTTTACTTCGGCCAGGGCGCGACGGGGATCCAGGCCGCCAGCGAGACCTACTTCGGGGTGAGCGCCAGCCAGCTGACCCCGGAACAGGCGACGCTGCTGGCCGGGCTGCTGCCGGCGCCGTCCTACCTGGATCCCATCACCAACCTGGCGGCCGCCCGGATCCGGCAGCAGGCGGTGGTCGCGGCCATGGTCAAGTACAGTGGCCTCAGCGAGTCGGCGGCCCGCGCGATCCTGGCCAAACCACCGGCCCTGACCTCGGGAAGCGAGGCGCCGGTCGACAACGCGCCCTACTTCGTCGACCAGGTCAAGTCATGGCTGCTGGCCCGTTACGGCTCGCGCTACTCCACGATGGGGCTCAAGGTGTACACCAGCCTCAACCTGCACCTGAACCAGGTCGCCCAGCAGATGGTGACCGCGGACATCGCCCGCCATCAGGCGATGCACATGACCGACGGCGCGCTGGTGGCGGAGAACCCGGCCAACGGCCAGATCGAGGTCTGGGTGGGGGGCGCGGGGGCGAATGTGCCCGGGGGCCAGATCGACATGGCGGCGGTCCCCCGCCAGCCGGGATCGACCTTCAAGCTCTACACCTACTCGGCCGCACTCACCGCGCACAAGATCACCATGACGACCCCGGTGCTGGACAGCCCCTTCTCGCTGCCCACCGGAGGTCCCGGGGGTGGACCGTTCGTGGTCCACGACTACGAGGGCACTTACGCGGGGGTGGTTCCGATCCAGGTCGCCCTCGGCAACTCGCTGAACGTGCCCGCGGTGCGGGTCGAGCTGGCGGTGGGGATCCCCAGGGTGCTGGCGATGGCTCGTGCCATGGGGGTGACGACCCTCCCCGGACCGGCATCCAAGTACGGGCCCAGCATGACCCTCGGCGCCTACCCGATCCCGCTGTGGGAGACCGCCCAGGCGGGGTCGGTGCTGGCGGCCCAGGGGGTGCTGCATCCGGCGTACTTCGTGGTCAAGGTGGTCGACCAGAGCGGCCAGGTGATCTACGCGGCCCACCCCCAGGCGCAGCAGGCGATGTCGCCCCAGGTCGCCTACATCATGAACACGATCCTCTCCCGCAACAGCAACCGCCTGCTGGCGTTCGGGCCGGACACACCCCTCGTCCTTCCCGGCCACACCGCCGCGATCAAGACCGGGACCTCCAACAGCTACCGGGACAACCTGGCGGTGGGCTGGACCCCGACCCTGGTGGGGGCAACCTGGGTCGGCAACGCCAATGACCAACCGATGTATGGGGGCGGCATCAACGGGATCAGCGGCGCCGCCAGCCTCTGGAACCAGTTCATGGAATACGCACTCGCGAATACCCCCAACAGCTGGTACAAAACCCCCACCGGGCTGATCGCCCAGTACAGCAACGGGCAGACCAACTACTACCTGCCCGGCACCGGGCCGACCTACCAGGTCCTGGGCGGAGGGACGGAGGCGCCGTCACCGACTCCCACGCCCCAGGCGACCCCCACGCCCCAGGCCACGCCGACGCCCACGGCGACCCCGAGCCCGCAGCCGAGTCCCTCCGTATCGGCATCCCCACCGGGGTGAGCTCCGAGCCCGACTTCCGGGTCCGGCTGAGATTCAGCGGCCGACGGCCGCCTCCGCCTTGGTGAGCGCAAGGCCCCGGTCGGGCCGGGAGGACTCCATCTCCCCGGCCATCGCCAGAGCGTCGCCGAGACAGGCCAACAGCTGATCCGCCCTGAAGGGCTTGGCCAGATGTCCGAAGCCGCCGGCCAGCAGCTCCAGGCGCAGGTCCACCTGCGGTTGGCGCGCACTGGTGAAGATGACGGGGGTCCAGTTCCATCCCGCCTTCCCCAGCAGCCGGCGGCAGAGGTCGAAGGATCCGCCGTCCATGAGGTTGAGATCCAGGATGACGCACGAGTACGGGCCGTTGCGGGCCTGGTGGAGTGCGGACCGGGAGGAGTCTGCCTCCACCACCTCGAAGTTCAACCGCTTCAGGATGGCGGCGGTCGCGGTGCGGGCGAGCTCATCCCGATCCGCAACCAGGATGGTGCGCTCTCCGGAGGGACGGCGCAGGAGGCGGGGGGACGATGCTCGAGCGGGCACGAACCCCAGTCTAGATTTGGCAGACGTCGCTGAGTGCAAGTTCCTGCACCGGTCCGGCAATGGCCTGTAACACAAGGGCAACCGGCCTGTTGAGCGGTGTCGCGAGCCCCGCCACCAGCTCCTGGCGGTGGGCGGACCCATTCATTGATAGTGGGAAAGCAAGGCGCATCCGGGTGGCAGCCAGGAGCGGGAGGGTCCGGGGCCCTGGTGGGCCTGGGCCTGGCCATCCTCGCCATCCGCTCGCTGGAGCAGCTCCGTGGGGAGGGCGCCGGCATGGGGGCCGGGATGGGCCCGACCATCTGGCGAGCCTGGTCAGGGTACGCAGCGGTCGGGCTGGCGCTGGCGGTGGCTTGCCTGCTGGTGATGCTCGCCCGGCTGAAGTGGCGAAGCCCGCTGCGGCCCGGACTGCTGGGCTCAGCCCGACGCGCCGGCCGACGGGACCTGCGCCCCTTCCGCGGTGGCCGTGGCTCGGCCCGGGTCCGCCTGGGAACCCACCGCCTGGTGCCGGTGCGCCTGCCTGTGGAGGATCACCTGCTGGTCCTGGGGCCGACCGGGTCCGGGAAGTCGAGCGGGCTGGCCATCCCGGCGATCCTGGAGTGGCAGGGGGCGGTGGTGGTCACCGACCCCAAGGGGGAGCTGGTGCGCGCCACCCTGGCCGCCCGGCGGCGGCTGGGGCGGACGGCGATCTTCGCGCCCCTGATGTCGCCCTCGGACAGCTGGAGCCCGGTCAGCTCGGTCCACAGCTCGGAAGACGCCCTGCGCACGGCGGGATTGCTGATGGGCCGGCCACCCGACAAGGAGCCGTTCTGGCATGACCTTGCGCTTCAGCTGCTCCAGGGGCTGTTGATCGAGGGGGCGGTGACCGGGATGGACGTGGGCGACCTGTTGGGAATCCTGCAGCTGGTTCCCGCCGAGGAGATCGCGGGAGAGCTCACCCACCCGGTCGCCCGGCGCCTGGTCCAGGGCGCCACCAGCGGTGGCGATCGCACCGCCATGGGGGTCGTGGCGACCCTGGTGGCCAAGCTCGCCCCCTACGCAACCGAGCTGGTGGCGGAGGCGACCTCGAGCAGCACCTTCGAGGTGGGCGACCTGGTCAAGGGCGAGCTCAAGTCCCTCTACTGCGTGGTGACGCCCCACGACGCCCCGCTTCTTCGGGGTCTGGTGAGCGCCCTGCTGGCGTCCTGCTGGCGCGCGATCTACTCGGCGCCGCCCCCAGTCCCGGTCCTCTTCGTGCTCGACGAGTTTGCCCAGCTGACCCTGCTGCCTGAACTGCCGGCGCTGGTGCAGCTGGGCCGTTCGCAGGGGGTCAGGATGATGCTGATGGGGCAGGACCTCAGCTCGATCCGGGGAACCTACGGACCGGAGACAGCCTCGTTGCTGTGGGCGAACTGCCGGACCAAGCTGCTGCTGGCGGGGATCTCCGAGAACGACCTTCTGGAGAGCACCAGCCGGCTGGCGGGGATGGCCACCCTGCACCGGCGCGAGCCGGACCGCGCCGACGAGCCGGTGAGCTCCCACCCGCTCATGGCGCCCGATGCGATCCGGCGCCTGCCGGAAGACCGAGCCCTGATCCTGCGCGGGAGCGGCCACCCGGCGGTGATCAGGCAGCGGCGCTGGTATCGGGATCGGACCCTGCGCCAGCTGGTGGCCCTGCCGCTGAGGCCGGGCAGCGTCCCCACCCCCGCGGCCGGCCGGCCCCTTGAGGTCCGGGGTTGCCGCAACCTCCAGCCTGGCCCTAGGACTCCCAGGCTCGCTTGGGAGGACGAAGTTGGCGAACCTGTCAAGACTCCTCTGGAGGCCCCACCTTGCTGATCCTGGCATCGTTCACCGCCGGCCTGGACAATCTCATCCACACCGTCACCACGCTGGCGCTGGGCGCGGTCGCGGTCCTCTGCCTCAGCTTCGCGGCGATTCGCTACATGACCTCTCTGGACAACAGTCAGCGGCGGGCGGCTGCGATCCAGGGCTTGGTGACGGTCCTGTTGGGAGTGCTGCTGCTGGTCAATGAGGGCGCCATCCTCAGCTTCGTTGAGGGGCTCTCCGGGAGCAACACCGCCTGCACCACCAGCAGCTGTTCCGCCAGCTCCCCCTGACCGCTCGGGCGCGGCTCGTCCTCGTCGTCAGCGCCTCGTTGATACCGCTGGTTCTGCTGGGCGTGGCGGGCTTGAGTCGAAGCGCAGGAGGAGTCGACCTGGAGCTCGCGGCAGCGAGGTCGACCCCGTCACCCACCCCCCCGGCCCCCACGACCAGCGTCGCCGGCACCAGCACCACCAGTCAGCAGTGCCCCGGCATCACCGATCCCTTCTGCTACGTGATGGACGCCTTCGTGTCCGGGCCGGTGGCGATCATGGGCAGCCTGGACGGCAGCCCCGACCCCTCCCACATCGACCCCGCCAACGGCACAGTGACCGCCGGTCCCTGGAGTCTGATCACGACCCTGGTCGGATCGAACCCGGCCGTCGACAACTACGATGGCTCGCTCGGCGAGCCCGCCCACGAGTGCGGCCCCGGCGGCTGCATCCCCTGGGTGCAGCGCCTGAACTCGATCCTGACCCCCTTGGCACTGGCCCTGATCGTCCTCGCCTTCGCCCTGCAGGTCTCGTTCTTCATGGCGGGCCAGGAGCTGAACCTCAGGGCCGGGATAGTGCCATGCCTGATCGCCGCCGCGGTGATCGGCGCGGGCCTCCCGCTGCACCTGGCGGGCCGGGCCATCGACGCCGGGACCTGGCTCTCCCAGGGGCTCTTGGGGGCGACGTTCTCGGGGATGGGCGCGCACCCCTCCCAGCCGCTGGACATGATGACCATCCTCGACATGACGGCCTACTGCCCCGAGGACAGCCCCATCACCCACCCTGGAATTCACATCTCCGCGCCGGGGAACGCCCCGCGCCAGCAGGTCCTCGTCAAGCCGTGGATGGACCTCCACTTCACCCAGTCGCACTGCATCGCCGCCGACAGCCCCGACTTCACCAAGGAGGTTCTGGACCGCTCCCAGAACTTCTTCGGGCCCCCCCTCCACGATGCCAACTGTGATCGGGGAGACGCCAGTCCCAGCCAGCCCCTCTGCACGAACACCGACAACCAGGTCAACGACAACCAGAACCAGTCCTGCCTGGAAGGTGGCGGCAACCCGGAGCTGGGATCCCAGCAGCTGAACCTGCTGCCGCTGCCGGGGGAGCCGATCGCGGGCAACGGCCAGAGTCCCTCCGACTGCAGGTACGCCGACATCTACTGGGGGACCGTCCCCACCTTCACGGACGTCTGGGCCGGGGTCGGCCCGCACGGGCGCAACGGCTATGACGTGCCCGACGGGATCCAGGGCATGCTCGCCTACACGGTGCTCACCCTGCTCGGGCTGTGGCTGGCGATGACCTACCTGGCCCGCTATCTGGTGCTGGCGATCCTCGCGGGCTGCTCCAGCCTGGCGTTCGTGATGCTGGCCCTGCCGGGCGGACGCGGGCTGTTCAACCGCTACTGGCGCACCTTGGCCGAGCTCTCCGCGGTGGTGGTGATCCAGACCCTGATCTTCATCGTCTTCGTCGCGGTCATCTCGACCGTCTCCGGGCTGGCCCCGGTCGGCTCGGCCACCTCGTGCCCCTTCATCTCCGCAGGGTCGACCGCGGGCTGCGCCGCGACCTCCCACGGCCTGCTCGCGGCGGTCGGCAGCGGCAACCCCGGCAACCAGTTCGCCAAGTGCCTGCTGGCGATCGTGACGGTGTGGCTGATGCTGGAGGTGCCCAAGCGGATCAGCCACGGGGAGATGTCCACCTACCGCAGCTTGCGGGGGCTGGCCTCGGCTTCCTCCGGCGTGCTGCTGGGAGGTGCCCTCATGGCCCGCACCCAGGCCGGGCCGCGCGTCGCTCGCTTCGGGGCCAACGTGGGGACCTCGCTCCGTGAGGTCACCGGGCTGCCAGGGCCGATCGACCATGCCCAGGCCACCCGCCTGGAACAGGGAGAACTGGCGGGGCAAGCGCGCTGGCCCCAGGTTGACGGCTACGAGTCCCGTGAGCACTTCATCGGCAGACAGCTGGTGAGTCGTCCGGAAGCCGGGCCGGAGCTGACCAGGGTCCTGAAGGTCGAACCCAGCGAGTTGGCATCCCTGAGGGCCGATCTGCGCTCCGCAGCGGGCCAGGAGCGGCTGCGACAGCTGGGCAGCAACTATGCGCTGGCCCAGGGCCGCCTGGTTCACGACCTCGATGCCAGCTATCTCAACGCACTGAGACGCGGTCGGCTGGCGCCTCTGCGCCCGGACCGGGCGGACACCAGTAGTTGACCATGGCGCCCACAGAGGTTCCGATGCCCATCTCAGCGATGCCGACGCGCTGGGGGCTGTTCACCGGACATCAGCTCGGCTGGATGGGGGCGGGCGCCCTGCCCGTCTATGTGCTGCTGCGAGCCCACCTGGCGGCGGCCGAGGCTCTCTTGGCAGGCTCCCCGTGGCTGCTGGTGGCCAGTGCCCTGGCATTTGGCCGGTGCCAGGGACGAGCGCTCGATGCCTTCTTGGGAGACTGGGCCCGCTTCCAGATCCAACCCAAGGTGCTGCTCCATCCGGAACTCTTCCGGGCGCCCGACTCAGCGCGGTTCACGCCGGTCGACGCCCGGCACCGCTCCGCGCTGCCGTGGACCCGGCCGTGAGGCTCGCAGCGCTCCCCGGTGGTCGGCACACGACCAGCGTCGTCGACGTCGCCTGTGTGGAGGGCAACACCGCAACCTTGGTCTCGGGCGCCCTCCGCGCCGCGCTGGAGATCGACCCCATCAACTTCCTGCTTCAGGACGACGAAGGTCGCGAGGGGCTCTGGCACCGATACCGTCAGCTGCTCACCTCCCTCGGGGCGCCAATCTCGATCTACATGTGGTCCAGACCCCTGGGCGGGGGCATTGGAGCGCCCCGGGCAGGTGGCGGCGCGGAGCCGCCCCCCGCCGAGTGCGACCGCCGCTTTGCCGACCACTTGGTGGCTCGCCACCAGGTGCAACTCCAGCGCCACCTGGTGGTCGTCTGGCCCGGGCCGGTTCCTCGCGCGCTCCACCCGTGGCATCGCCAACCCACGGCCTCCCGGGAGCAAACGGACCTGGACCGAAGGTGCGACGCCCTCCTGGCCGGGTTGGAGCGAATCGGGCTGCGCGGGCGACGGCTCGACCAGGGCAGCTGGTTCGCGCTCCTCCAGGAGTGCTGTGGTGGCCGCAGCGGCCGCTGGCCGGCAGACTTCCGGAGCTGGCTGGCTCCGTCCCGGGTCACCGTGGAACCAGATCGACTGGTGGTCGACCGCCGGATCTGCCGCAGCCTGCACGTGTCAGGGTTTCCCCGCCGCGTGCGCATGGGGTGGCTGGCGGCCCTGCTGGTCAGCCCGCCATGCGGCCTGCGATTGGCCGAGCACATCTATCCGATGCCCAAGCTGGCGACCCTCAGCCATCTCCGTCGGCGGATCCGGAGCTTCGAGACCAGCCTCCAGGTGGACCACCTGCGCGGTCGGCGCCCCGACCAGGGCACGCGCTCAGCCCTCGGCGATGCGCTGGAACTCGAGGAGCGGGTGCTGCTGGAGGAGGAACGCCTCTTCGGGCTCGGGCTCACGCTGACCCTGGAAGCCCAGTCGGAGGAGGAGCTGGAGTCGGGGTGGAGCTGGATCTCATCCGCCCTGGCCGAGATCGGCTGCACCACCACGCCCACCACCCATCGGCAGGTCGACGGCTGGCGCACCACCGTCCCGCTCGGCGCTGATCCGATGGAGTGGCGGAGGGATATGACCGCGGGCGCCCTGGCGACCGCCATCCCCTTCGTCCGAGCCGGGCTGACCGGCTCGGACGGGGCCCTGCTGGGGCCAAGCCTGATCTCCAGAGAGCTGGTGTTTGTGGACCCGTTCTCGCGCCAGAATCCGAACTTCAACGTTGTGGTCCTGGGAACCTCTGGCGCCGGCAAGTCGTTCACTGCCAAGCTGCTCTCAGCCCGCCTATCCCTGCGGGGGGTGAGGCTCCGGTGCGTCGACCCGGCCGGCGAGTATCGGGAGCTGGCAGGGCTGTTGGGGGGTGAGTTCACGGAGCTGGGCCGGACCGCCGGGGGCGGCCTGAACCCGCTGGGCCCGGCCCTGCACACGACCGACGAGAGGGCGGCGGAGCTGCGCGCATTCCAGGTCCTCCCGATCCTGGAGCGGCTGGCGTCCGCCGACGGCGACGCGCTCGACGACTCCAGCCTCGAGCAGATGGAAGTGGCGCTGCTGGCGGTCCTCCGTGACGCTCACGGGGAAGCCTGCCTCCAGCACCTGGTCGACGCGCTCGCGGCCGCCGGCGCCAACACGCTCTCCACCCGGTTGCGGCGGCTGACCACCGGGGTGGAGCAGGGCCTCTTCGACGGCCGGGCAGAGTTCGCCGGGACCCACTTCTCCGCGATCTCGCTCCGCGATCTCCGCCATGACCGCGACCGCCTGCTGACAGCGCTGGTCCAACTGGCTCTGGTCTACCTCGAGTCGGAGCTGGAGCAGCGGGCCGGCATCGCCCATCTGCTGGTTGTGGACGAGGCCGAGGTGCTGCTGGGTTCGGAGCGATCCGCCAAGTCGCTGGAGCGGCTGACGCGACGGCTGCGCAAATTCGGAGCCGGCCTGGTGGTGGTCTCCCAGGTGGTCGAGGACTTCCTCGAGTCACCAGTGGGGAATGTGGTGATCCGCAACTGCCACACCAAGTTGCTGCTGCGCCAGGAGCCGGTGGCGATCCCCGCGGTGCGGAAGGCATTTGGGCTCTCCGCGCGGGAGGCCGAGATGCTGGGTTCGTGCGAGCCGGGATGTGGCCTGGTCCTGGTTGGCGGCGAGCACGCGGCCTTCCGGGGCGCCGCCCCCACGGAATGGCTGCCGGCTCTGACCACGAATGCGCTGGCCGGGGACCAGGGAGCGGCCCCATGAGGGCGTCGAGATTGATCTCGGCGGTGGCGCTCACGGGATGCGCGATCCCGTTGCTCGTCACCCTCTCCCTGCTCGGGCTTCTGGGGGTCGGCGCAGCCGCGGCCGGGTGGCCCGCGGTCTCCGGGCTCCTGCCCAGCCCCGGTGGCTTCATGCTCCCTGCCGGACGAGTCATCCTCTCCGGTGGCGCGAACTTCCCGGAGTGGGCCGTTCCCTGCGGTCCGGAGCCCGGGGCATTGGCGATGGACCCGTCGGCCTGCACCGGGCATCCCACGCCGTACCCCTACGCCTATCAGGGTTTCGCGACCGGGCAGTGCACCTGGTACGTGGCCACCCGGCGCCGGATAGCCTGGTACACCCCGAGCGGGCTGCTGGGCGGCAACGCCGGCCAATGGCTCGGCCTCGCCGCCCAGGCTGGCTTCGCGGTCGGCAGCACCCCCACGGTCGGAGCGATAGCCGTCTACACCGACTCGGGGGACGGGCATGTGGCCTTCGTGGTGGGGGTGGATGCCCAGGGCGATTACACGGTGGCCGAGGCCAACTGGGCGCTGGTAGGGCCAGTGCCACCCTTCGTGGACCTGCGCGGGGTTGCCGCCGGCGGCACCGGCAGCTCGTTCGAGCACCTGGCCGGCTTCATCTATGGGCCGGCGAACGGGTCTTCCGGCGCCTGATCGCTCCCTATCCTGTTCTCGATGGCTGCCGAATCAGGGGTCGCTGCGCGCCCGGTCCCGCGCCGGCGCGCGCTCGGACTGGTGGCCGCCTCCCATGCCGGCCAGCACATGTACTCCGGGCTGCTGCCACTCACCTACCCCGCGATCCTGCTCGCCTTCCATCTCAACTACGCCACCCTCGGCCTGGCGGTGGGGCTCATCGGGGTGGTCGGCGGCCTCACCCAGGCGAGCGCCGGCTACGTGGGCAGGCGAGTGGCGGCCCGCTGGGTGCTGGGGTCCCAGAACCTGGTGGTGGCGGCGTGCGCGATCATCCAGTCGCTGGCGCCGACCTACCCCCTGTTCGCGGCCGGCCAGGGGGTGGCCATCCTCGGCAGCAGCCAGCAGCACCCAGTCGGAAGCTCGGTTGCCGCCCGCACCTATCCCGAGCGACGGGGCACGGCGCTGAGCCTCACCACCATCGGCGGCAGCGTCGGCTCGCTCGTGATCCCGATCCCGGGGGCGCTGATGATCGCCGACCTGGGCTGGCGCCCCGCCCTGCTGATCCTCTCCGCGCCTTTGTTCCTGATGGGGATCCTCCTGCTGCTCACCTTTCCCCCCGTACCGGGCGAGGAGCGCCCCCGCCGGCACTTCCTGGAGCGGCCTCGATTGCGCCTTCCCCGCTTCGACCGCAGCCAGTTCGTCAACCCGAGGGTGGCTCTGTTCGCGATCTTGGCCGCCACGGTGGCCGCCGGGGGCCGCGGGCTGGGCACGCTCAATGCCTACATCCCGGTCTACCTCCGCGACGGGATTCATCTTCCCGAGGTCGAGGTGGGCGCGATCTTCAACCTGGTCCTGCTCGGGGCCGTGCTGGGACCGCTTTTGGGCGGCTACCTGTCGGACCGCCTGGGCCGGATCCCCGTTCTCTGGAGCGCCTACCTGCTCTCAGCCGTCGCGGTCGTGGCCTTCGGCATGGCGGCCCACTTCCCGATCGCGGTGCTGGTGGTCTTGGCTCTGCTCGTGGGCCTGGTGGCCTATGTGGAGAATCCTCTGCTGCAGGCTCTGGTCAGCGACAGCGTCACCGCGGGCAGCCAGTCCAGCGTGTTCGGCGTCTACTTCGCCGTCTCCTATGGGGTGGGCTCCCTGTGGATCATCGGCCTGGGGCAGGCGATCCAGCACCTGGGCTTCGCCGCCGGCTTCGCGATCATGGCGGCCTCGTATCTGGGGGCCGGCCTCCTGCTCATCCCCTGCTACCGGGCGCTGCGCACCTCCCATGGATGAGTTGGAGAGCGGCCGCCTCGCGGCGCAGCGCCATCAGCTGGACCAGGCCAGGACCGAGGCCCGCGCGGCGCTGAGGAGGCTCCGGCGCGTGCAGGAGCGGTTGGCGGGGCAGGATGATCTGGTGGCTGCGGCGGCCGATGCCGAGGAGATGCTCGAGCGTCTGCTGCAGCGGCTCGAGCAGGCCAGTCAGGAGCAACGACAGCGGCTGCGCCGGGCGCTGCTGGGAGGAGAGGCTGATCCCTGAGGGCGGCTGGCCGCCCCGCCGAGGATCAGGGCCGGCGGGCTTGATCCGAAGTCCTGGCCGTCCCCGGCCGCGGCTCCGGCAGTCGGCTCGTCGTGGCCCAGTCGGCCAACCCACGCAGCTCCGGCCGCCGCTTCGCGACCTCCGCCACCACCCGGTCGGCGCTGTCCCGATCCAGCCTCATCTCCAACCCTTCCGGCATGTTTTTCAGCATCGCCTTGGCGGCACGTGACCGTCCCCGGGTCAGCTTCTGGATCTCGAGCCGCGAGGCCTGCAGGCGGAAGACCACGATGTGATTGCCGGGCACCGCGACCTCCAGCCCGGTGAGCGCGGCCCAGGGGGCGACCACGGCGCAGCCGCGCGAGAGCCGGCGGATGCCGGTCTCGCCCACGAAGACGGCGTTGTGAGCCTGGCCAAAGTAGGAGGTGACCGCCGCCACCACCGCCCAGCTCTCAACCACCACGATCCAGACCCACGATCCCGAAAGTACTGCCAGGACCAGCCCGATGGGCAGGCTGAGCAGCGCCAGCGTCCGCCCCGCCAGCACCGCGGCACGGGCACGCTCCCGCTCGGAGGGCCGGATGCGGAGTTCCGGCCCCTCGCCGCCGTAGTCCCGAAGAACCTCAGCGGGATCGGTCAGGCCAGGGCTCATCCCCACGTGCCCATCCTATTCTTCATCCGGGACCGCCCGGCGCGGGGATGCCAGCCAACCCGCCGCCAGGATGCCTGCCGCCAGCACCGGGAGGACGAACGGGTGCTGGCCGGCCGACCGATGGGGGCGATTCTGGTGCCGGTCCCAGGCCAGGATCACCAGCGCGGCGGCGGCGCGGCGGCGCGCGGCAGGCCTGCTTGCCGGGGGTGCGAGCAGACCGACCAGCGCGGCGGCGACCGTCAGGAGCAGCTGCGTGAGCCCCTTGCAGCGCTCGGCTCCCAGCAGGGCGGGCAGGCTGCGGCGGCCGGCCTGGCGGTCTCGCACGGCGTCGGGTCCGCCGTTGGCGAGATGCAGGCCAAAGCCCAGCAGGGCGGCCAGGAGGGAGGTCAGGGCGGGTCGGCGGGCACGGGCACCGACCGCCGCCATGCCCACCCAGGGCACGGTGACGATGCCGACCACGAAGGGCGCGAACGACCATGGGGTGCGGCTGAGCCGAACGTCATAGGCCCACCCACAGGCCAGTCCCAAGATCATCCACCCGCCGGCGGCGGCGCCGAGGGCCGCCGCCATGGTGGCGGACAGGGCGGCGGTCGAGGCGGCGAAGGCGAGCGCGATCGGCGCCGGCACCAGCCCCTTCGCAATCGGCTTGTAGGGCTGGTGCCGGCGGTCGGCCACGCGATCGCAATAGTCGTTGAGGCTACCGGTGCTGATCTGGGCGAGGAACATCGCCGCCGCCGCCATCACCAGCCGCCGCCGGGACCCGGGGGCGGTGATCGCAGCCGCGCGCAGGGCGCCCCGCCCCGCCATGACCGTGAGGGCGGTGCAGGCCACCGCTGGGCCTGGATGGGCCAGCTGCACCAGCCCGCGACACGACACGCCCCGCCGCGGTTTTGTCATGCTCGGGGGGTGACCGTCGTGAGCCGGCCGGAGCGCCCTTGCTGAGACAGTCGGCCCAGCGCCTGCTGGCCGCAGTCAACCGGCGTCCCGCCGATGCCACCCCGGTCTGGTTCATGCGCCAGGCGGGCCGCGCCCTGCCCGACTACCGGGTGCTCCGCCAACGGCTGTCCCTCCTGGAGATGGTCAAGGATCCGGCGGTCTGCAGCGAGGTCACCCTGATGCCCGTCGACGCCCTCGGCGTCGACGCGGCGGTGCTGTTCGCCGACATAATGCTGCCTCTGGAGGGGATGGGCGTCCAGTTCCAGATCCTCGAGGGGGTCGGCCCCGTGGTCCCCGATCCGATCCGGAGCCGCCCCCAGGTGGAGAGGCTGCGCCGGGTCGACCCGCTGGAGGCAACCCCCTACCTCTTCACCGCGATCGGCGAGATCCGGCGCCGGCTCGGGGAGCGCGCCGCCCTGATCGGCTTCGGCCCCTCCCCATTCACCCTGGCCTGCTATCTGGTGGAGGGGCGGGGCTCCCGCGACTATCCCACGGTCCGAGCCCTGATGCGCTCGGACCCCACCCTGTGGGCCCAGCTCATGGACCGGCTGACCCGGATCCTCACCGACTACCTGCTGGCCCAGGCCCAAGCCGGCGCCCAGCTGATCCAGGTCTTCGACAGCTGGGCAGGGGTCCTGGACGCGAGCTCCTACCGGGAGCTGGTCTCCCCCCATCTGCGGGCGATGTTCGCGGCGCTGGCGCCGGTGGTCCCCGCCATCTACTTCTCCACCGGCTCCAGCCACCTCTTGGAGGAGATCCGGCGGGTGGAGCCGGCGGGGGTCTCGGTGGACTGGAGGGTTCCTCTGGGTGAGGCCTGGGCCAGGATCGGGCACGACCGCTTCATCCAGGGCAACCTGGACCCGGCATTGCTGCTGGCGCCGGACGCGGCGCTCGAGGCGGGTGTCAGCTCCGTCCTGGCCCAGGCGGCGGGACACCCAGGCCACATCTTCAATCTCGGCCACGGCGTCCTGCCCGACACCGATTGGCACCGGCTCCGCGAATTGGTGGCGATGGTCCATGAGGCCACCGCGCCGTCCGGCTCGGAGCGTGGGGAGCAAGGTCGGGGTTGACCCCGGCCACCCCAATCGGTTACCGTCGGCCCTCGTAAACGGTCGCGCTATGTGGGAGGACGTATGCGCGGAGCCCAAGTTATTGGGCGTGTCTGTCTTGCGGTCGCCATGGCTGGCGTGGTCTGGGGTGCGGCGCTTGCCGGCCCGGTTCCCACGACGTCCGCGAAGCAGGGACTCGCCCTGGACAAGGCTCAGCTCAGCTCACTGCTGAATCAGCTGGCAGCGCAGGGAGACCTGGCCGCCAAGGGTAAGGTGATGGCGCTGCTGGTCAAGATCGAGACTGAGCAGAACTACCTGGCCCAGCTGAACAAGCAGCTGGCGGGTGATCTCGCCACCACGGCGACCCTCAACCGGCAGCTCGCGGGCGATCAGACCGTGCTCATGAGCCTGGTGAGCACCGCTTACGTGGACGGCAACGGCAGCCAGGCGGTGGCGGAGGCGCTGGCCGCCCCGAACATCTCCCAGTTCCTGAGCAGCACCACCCTGCCGGCCGCGATCGCCTCGCAGGTGGCGACCCTGGTCGGCACGATCCGCCACGATCGCCAGGTCGTCATGAGTGACACCGCCCAGCTGCACCAGGACGAGGCCCAGGCGCTGGTCTCCCAGCAGCAGCTGGGCGCGGAGTCGTTGCAGCTGCTGTCCCAGCTGTCGCCCGCCGCGCCCCCGCTGGTCGGGTTGGGCCCCGGCGGATCGGGGGGGTGGTCCTTCGCCTTCGGCGAGTGCACCTGGTACGTGGCCACCCAGCGCCAGGTCACCTGGGGGGGGAACGCGGACCAGTGGTGGGCCAACGCGGCCGCCGCCGGCTACCTGGAGGGACAGACCCCTGAGGTCGGCTCGATCGTGGTGTGGGGACCAAACGTCCCGGGAGAGAGCTTCGGCTACGGCCATGTGGCCTACGTGGAGGCGGTCCAGGGCAACCAGTTCGAGGTCTCGGAGATGAACTTCAGCGGCGTCCCGGGAGGCGGGTGGGACAGAGTCGACTACAGATGGGTTCCGGATGGCGCAGGGTACCTGGGCTTCATATACGGCCGCGGTTGAGTTGAGCCTGCGGCCCGAGGAGGCCGTGGCCCCACTCCCCGCGCTGCCGCTGCTGGCCGGCCGCCTGAGGTGGATCCTGGCCGCCGCCACGGTGCTGTTCGTCGCCCCCGTGGCCAGCGTGCTGCTCGCCCAGGGGGCGCCGCGCCCCACCGCCGCCGAGCCGGCCGCGATCACCCAGATCGCGGGCCAGGCCCGCAACATCCTCTCCCCCACCAGCTATGCGGTGACCATGCCCCTGCAGGAGGCCAAGGTGACGCCTCCGCCCACACCGGCTCCCGTGATTGCGGCCGCCCCGGCGGCGGGCGCCGCTAGCTCGCCCTACGGCGGCTCATTCTGGCAGCCGGTCGCAGAGCCCCCGGTCGGCACCATCAAGCAGATCATCTGGGCGGCCGCACAGAGGTACAACGTCTCCTACTCCTGGCTGCTGTCGGTGGCCGAGTGCGAGTCGGGCCTCGACCCCACCAGCGTGAACCGCTCCTCGGGAGCGACCGGTCTCTTTCAGTTCATGCCGGCTACCTTCTACGGCCACGGCGGCACCGACATCTGGAACCCCACCCAACAGGCGAACATCGCGGCCAAGATGTTCTCCATGGGAGAGTCCTCGGAGTGGGTCTGCACCTAGACTGAACCGCGATGGGACTGCTCGCCCGCCTGCTGCTCAGTCGGCGATGGCAGGAATCCTCGCTCCGCCAGGACCTGCAGGGCATCGTTTTGCTGCTGGGATCCTTCTTCGGCCACCAACCCCCGCACATCGACCCGCTACCCACCTCAATCGGTACCCCGCTGGAGCGGGAGGGGGACGAGCCGGAACTGCGGGTGCGACCGCCTGGAGACGAGGGGGATGTCCTATAGAATCAGGCGATGACCCTCTCGGAGCCGGCGGCCCGGGCCCGGCTCGGATGGCTGTCGGCGCACAGCTCCACCTTCGAGGGTCTGCTCGCCGAGCTGGTGCGCCAGCAGTCTCCCAGCGACGATCAGGACCGGCTGGTGGCGATGGCCGAGCTGGTGGTAGCGAGATCGCGGGAGTTCTTGCGACCTGACCGGCTCGAGACCGTGCCCGACCTCGGGCGACCGGCGGTCCGGGTGACCGTGGGGAAGGGCGATGGGCAAGGGGTGCTGCTGCTGGCTCACCTCGACACCGTCTGGGACGTCGATGCCTTCTCCCCGCTCTACGCGGTCGAGGGCGGCTTAGCCCGCGGGCCGGGAGTGTTCGACATGAAGGGCGGGGTGGTGATCGGGCTGGCCGCACTGGCCGCGCTCCGGGAGCATGGCTGGAGCGGCCCCGAGGTCACTCTGCTGCTGACCACCGATGAGGAGGTCGGCAGCGCCGCGTCCCGTGCGCTGATCGAGTTCGAGGCCAAACGACACCAGGCGGTGCTGGTCCTGGAGCCGCCCGTTGCGGGCGCGGTCAAGATCGCCCGCAAGGGAGTGGGCACCTACCAGGTGGAGGTCACGGGGCTCGCCGCCCACGCTGGGTTGGAGCCCGAGAAGGGGGTGAACGCCGTGGTTGAGATGGCGGGCCTGATACCCCGGATCTGCGCCATGGCCCGCCCCGACATCGGCACCACCGTCACCCCCACGGTCATTTCGGGAGGTGGCCGGACGAACGTGGTGCCCGCCTCGGCCAAGCTCAGCTGTGATGTGCGGTTCAGCACCATCGCGGAGTCGGCCCGCCTGGAGCAGGAGATGCACGGCCTGCGACCCGTCGACCCGCGAGCCGAGGTGGTGATCAGCGGGGGCAGCAACCGTCCCCCCCTGGAGGCGTCCGCCTCCGAGCGGCTGTTCGTGCTCGCGCGTCAGGTGGCCGAACTGCTGGGGCTGCCAGAGCTGCAGGGGGCGGAGGTGGGCGGCGGGAGCGACGGCAACTTCACCGGCGCCCTGGGGGTGCCGACCCTCGATGGCCTGGGAATCGTCGGGGGCAACGCCCACGCCCCCGGGGAGTGGGCCGATCTCGCCAGCATCGCTCCACGGGCAGCTCTGCTGGCAGGAGTCATCGAGGCGCTGTCGGCGGGGGCCCTGCAGTGAGACTCGACGACCTGGGCGCGGTCGCGATCGAGCGGGCCCGCCTGCGGGTGGTCTCGCTCCCTCTGGTCTCTCCGTTCACCACCAGCTTCGGCACCCAGGTCGAGCGGCGCGCCCTGCTGGTGGAGCTGCATGCGCAGGGGATGGTCGGGTTCGGTGAGTGCGCCGCCGGAATCGACCCGGGCTATTCGTCCGAGACCTACCGGACCGCCATGGAGGCCCTGCGACGCCACGTGCTGCCATCGATCCTGGGGCGCCCCGCCGCCCCCGTGGCGCAGCAGGCGCAGCGTTGGAGCTGGGTTCGTGGTCACCTCATGGCCAAGGCGGCGGTGGAGATGGCGCTCCTGGACCTGAGCGGGCGGATGGCCGGACTCAGCCTGAAGGAAATTCTCGGAGGCGAGAAGGAGCGGATACCCTCAGGGGTGAGCATCGGGATCCAGCCCTCTCTGGACGCGACGCTGAGCGCCATCGAGAGGTACCTCGCCCAGGGCTACCAGCGCATCAAGTTGAAGTGCAAGCCCGGCTACGACATTCAACTGGCGGCCGCGGTCAGGCAGCGGTTCCCCGACACCCCGGTGATGCTGGACGCCAACAGCGCCTACTCCCTCGACGATGCACCCAGGCTCAGGGAGCTGGACCAGTTCCACCTCATGATGATCGAGCAGCCGCTCGGCCACGACGACCTGATCGACCACGCGGCGCTGCAGGAGCAGATCGAGACCCCGATCTGCCTGGACGAGAGTGTCGAGTCACTCGCGGACCTGCGGGCTGCACTGCGGCTGGGATCGGGCAGGATTCTCAACATCAAGCTCGGCCGGGTCGGCGGGCTGCTGCCGGCCCGGCAGATCCATGACCGCTGCCGGGCCGCGGGCTGGCCGGTGTGGTGCGGGGGAATGCTGGAGACCGGCATCGGCCGGGCGGCCAACCTGGCCCTGGCGTCACTGCCAGGGTTCACCCTTCCCGGTGACACCTCCGCCAGTGACCGCTACTTCACCGAGGACCTGCTCACAGAACCATTCACCCTCGCCGCCGACGGGACCCTGCCGGTGCCGAGCGGGCCGGGGCTGGGCGTTGAGGTCGACCCTCAGCGGCTAGACCGGGCCACGGTCCTTCTAGAGGAGGTGGCACCTAACCGCCAGGGAGGCCGCGATTGAGGGGCCTTCACCGGGGCCGGACGTCATCCCGGGGACGGTCGGGAGGGAGCCGGTGGGCGCGGTGATCGTGGTGGGCGATGCCGAGCTGCAGAGGCGGACCCGCCAGCTGCTGCCGAATTTCGAGGTCCTGGGAGTGGCCGAGGATCCCGACTACGGGGACCCCATCACCAGCGTCGCGCGGCTGCGCAGCCTGATCGAGCGCGCCGATCCTCCGGACGCCGTGGTGTGCTCAGGGGGCCCCGGGTTCACCGTGCTGGGCCAGCTGCCGCATTTCCCCGCCAACCGCTGTTTCATCCACCCCGGCAACGCCAGCAACTGGCCGCTTGAGACCCTGGGATGGATGGCCGAGGCGACCGGGATGGTGCTGCTCCCCAACCTCGAGTCATTGCCCGCGGCCATCCTGGCCCGGGGGATGCAGGTCGCTCCCCGCACCAAGGATGCCCCCGTCGCCCCGGCCACCTCCAGACCGGCGGGGGATCGGGAGCGGTCGTCAAAGAGCCCCGACTTCGCGTGGGCGGACACCACCCCGGTTCAGGTTCCCCCGCCCCCGGTCTCCCTGGACCCCGAGCCCGTCCCCCAGGGACCGCAGGTGATCGATGCCGGATCGACCCCGTCCCGGCCAGCCTACCTGCCCACGGATCTGCTGCGGCCGCTGCGGCCACGCGCCGGCTGAGCTCCGGTGCCAAGCATCCCGATCCGCCGTCGGCCGGCCCGACCCGACCAGCTGGAGCGCGGCAAGTCGGAGCTCCAACGGGTGATGGCGACGATCGACGAGGTCGCGCGCACCGGCAATTTGGCGCGGCTGGGACAAGCCTTCGCCGGCGACGCCCTGAGCGAGGTTCGATCCCGGTTCCACGCCTACCAGATGGCGGGGATCGAGGTCAGCCCCTTTCGCGAGTCGCTGCACGTGGAGCTGGCGCCGGGCCGCCCGGGGGAGCGGCTGCCGCTCCGGGTGCGCTACCGAGACCGCACCAGCTTCCTCTGCGCCGGGCAGGCGCCGGTCACGGCCAACGACCCGGTGCAGCTGGCCCTGGTGCTGGACACCACCTCAGAGCCCTGGAAGGTGATCTCGATAGCGGAGGAGTGACCGCGGCGGGTGGCGGCCCGGCGCATGCTACGCTGGAGTTCGTGTGCCCATGCGCTCTGGGCTCCAACCGTTGATCGGGAAGCAAACTTGACCAAAGCCCAAAGACCCGACAGCCACGAGCCGTCCACCGCCGCCGCGGAGGACGGCCAACCGTCGGCTGAGGACGATCAGATAACCCTCGATCCCGAAGACGAGATCGATGAGGAGGAGCTGGCGGAGCCGGAGGCGCCCGCGCCGGTTCGGCCGCAGCCCCGCCCGTCGCCTCCCCGCCCGTGGGGCGGCAACCGGGGCAACATCGCTCCCGAGGACCTGTCACCGGACGAGCTCACCCCGGAGATGCGGTGGCCGCCGGGGACCTGGGTGAGGGTCACCGACGTGGTGCGCCACAGCACGGGTGAGCCGATCGGGACCATCGCGGTCGGGGATGTCGGGCAGGTGACCGCGGCGCTGTCTCAGACCCTGGTGGTGCTGTTCCCCACCCGGGACAACCGGCGCGAGGTGCTCCACATCGACTCCATCGAGACGGTCGACGCACCTGAGTGAGCCCGGAGCCACACGTCAGGCCCGAGTCGGCTGACCCGCGGCCGGGCGAGCTGCCCGGCACCCTGATGCTCCACGGCTTGCGATTCTTCGGACACCATGGCAACAGCGAGGCGGAACGCCGCATGGGCTCGCACTTCGTGGTGGACCTCGATCTCAGCACCGACTTCGCCCGGGCGGCGGCGTCGGACCGGCTCGACGACACGATCAGCTATCCGAAGATCTACGAGCTCGTGCGCGGGCTCACGGAGCAGACCGAGTTCCACCTGCTGGAGGCCCTGGTCGCCCGGCTGGCGCGTGAGCTCGTGGATCTTCCGGGAGTGCTGCACGTGCGGGTACGGGTCACCAAGCAGCCACGGCTGCCGCTCCAGGAGCAGGGCTTCGCGGTCCAGATGGAGTTGACCAGGGACCGGTAGCGCCTCCGACCTTCGCAGGGGCGGGCGATTGCGGCCCATGGCCCGGAACAGCGGACTATCGCGATTGTGAGTCCTCGCGCCTCAGTCCCGAGCTCGCCGCCAGGGGATCGCCCCGCATGATCAACTTCACCTCGCCCTCTCCTCACGAGGAGATCGTCGCCTTCGGGCTGCCACCCGGACGGCTGGGGGTTGTCGCGGCCGGCGCGGTCGCGGCCGCCCTCTTGCTCCACCTCCCCTCTCCCGAGTGGCTCCGCGGCATCGGGGGAGGCGGCGCGTTCGCGCTGTCAGCGGCGCTCGCGTGGGTGCGGCTCTGGGGAGTCCCCAGTGGACATTGGGCATGGCGGCTGCTCGTGCTCGCCCACCGCAACCTCTCGACCCGTGCGCGCCGCTCGCGGCAGTGGCGGCCGGTGGACGGTCCCGGTCAGCAGCCGTCCACGCTGCGCGGCAGGCCCCAGCTCGGGTGACCAGCGCGGTC
>JAJYWT010000161.1 GCA_021791345.1 bacterium | reverse complement strand
TCCGCTACGGCCGGCAGCTGGAGCTCAGCGAGATCGCGCAGCGGATGGGCAAGTCGGTCGAGGCCGTCAAGCTGCTCATTCATCGTGCCGTCAAGCACCTGCGCTATGTGCTCACCGCTGAGACCACGGGCAGGGTGGCCGGAGTGGCGGCACCCACGCGGGTGAATCCGCGCCTCGGGGGAGGGGCGGCGCGCCCCAGCCGGCGACTGGCGCGCACCGGCGTTTGAGCCGTGCCAGCGCACGCAGCCGACTGGCGGAGCAGGGGACTTGTGAGGCCACCCACGAACTCCATAACAGGCGCTCTACCTTCAGCAGTTCCCCAGTCGCCGATTGCCCAAAGTCGGCGGCCACGCTAGCCTCGCCGGCAGCGAGTTCCGCCTTGGTTCCCTCCGTACCCCGGGAATCGGGGCCAAGCGGCTGATGAGGAGGGCTGCCGGTGCGCAACGCCGTACGGCCCGCTCCCTTCCCGAATGGCTGCATCGACGTCAGAGGGGGCGGCGGCGCACCTGCGCAACCAGCTCGACCCGGGCGAAACCCTAGCCGAGACCGGCCGTGCGCTCACCAGCCAAGAGATCGGCTACCTGGGCAAGGGCGTCCAGCTGGTGCTGGTCCATCCCCTGCAGCAGGTCGCTGATGGCGCGCAGCTGAGCCTCCCGAAAGCTCTCTGCGAGTTGCTGACCGAGCACGGTCGGGACCAGCCTGACGACTCGCCTATCCGCCGGATTAGCCTCCCGGTCAACCAGGCCCCGCGCCACCAGCCGATCCGCGAGCGCGGTCGCGGATCCGTGCGAGATGCCCAGGGCGCTTGCGAACTCGCGCATCGTCAGCCCTGCCGCGGGCATTCGCAGCAGCGCCTCCCGCTGGTGCAGCGTCAGGTCGTGGAACCCGCTGCCGACCGGTCCAGGTAGGCCAAACCAGCTCGCCAGCCCCCGCCGAAGGTGCAGGAGCCGATTCAGGACCTGGTCAGACGCCGACTCCCCCGCACCGTCCCGAGGCGAATCCCACCCAGCGCTCTCCTCAGGGGACGCTCCCCCGAGCAGGCCCGCCAGGAGCTCTGACCGATCCGGGGTGAGCCGATCCAGCATCCGCGACAGCAGTCCACGGCGGATTCCGTTGAGACGGTCCCGAGCCGCACGGCCCCGGTCACTGAGGCATATCCAGGGCCCACCGCTCCGGCGAGCCCGGACCACCAGACGGCGGCGCACCAGCGAACCCAACAACGCCCGGCCCTCCTCCTCCGGCAGGGCCCGCTCGGCCAGAAACTCCGCCTGGGACTGGCCTTCGTCCGGCATCTGGAGAATCGCGTCCACCTGCTCCAGCGTCAGGTCCCGCAGGGGCGACTCGGCTCTCGGCGGCAGGGACCGCACCAGATCGCTGACGAATTCACGGCCGGCATTGAGGCAGCGGGTCAGGAGGTCCGGGCTGGGCTCGGCCATCCCATTCGGAGGAGCTTCTTCTGAACTCGCGATCACTTCGATCGCCATCATACTTTGTTGACTCATGACCATAGCCGCCCTAATACTTAGCCCTGTGAAGGAGCGTACTGGAGTGTGGGCGACCAACAACGAACCCTCAGAGGATCTGCTGGACCAGGTGTTGCGCATGCAGCCCCGGCTGCAGCGCAGCATCGAGCTCACGATGCCTACGGACCTCCGAGCAGAGCTCGAGTCGGTGACGGTCCATCAGCTCAGCGCCCTCGCGTACCTACCTCAGGGCGGTGCCAGCATGCGCCAGTTCGCGGACGCAGTTGGTATCACCGGAGCCGCCGCCACCGCCCTGGCCGATCGCATGGTCAAACAGGGTCTGGTTGAGCGACGCTACAACCCCGAGGACCGGCGGATTGTCTGGCTGGTCCCAACCGAGAAGGCACGGTCACTGCTGGAGCGGTATCGTTCGTGGCAGAAGGAGGCCATGAACTCGGTCCTGAACCGCTTGGAACCGAGTCAGCTGGCGACCTTCCTCGAGGTCCTGAACGTGCTCACAGAGCAGATCCGTGGCTGAGCCGCAGCCCGCCAACGCCACTCTCACGGCTGCCGACACCAGCGCCATCGTGGAGCGCTGGATGGGTGCGCAGCTGGTGCTGGAGCGCCAGTACTTCCAGCGGTTGGGACAGCAGGCGGGGCGTCGGCTCCGGCTGCTGAGCCTGCTGGAGATGGATGCTCTGACACAGCTCAGTGAGGACGGACAGACAGTGGCCGAGCTCGCTGAGGTCTTGGACGTCAAGCCCGATCACGCCAAGGCGGTGGTCGACCGCCTGGTGCGGCGCAAGCTGGTCCGGCGACGCAGGGGGCCGAAGGGGAGCTGGATCGTGGTGAGGACGGATCGGGCCAACGAGATGATCCAGATCCTCCTACGAACTCAGAGCGGTCTGCTGGAGAGCGTACTGGGAATGATGGATCGCCAACTGCGTGAGCGGGTTCTGGAGTTGATGAAGGACGGCGTGCTGTCCTTGGGCGATTCGAACCCTAGTCGAAGCCGCCGCGGAGCGCTTCCCGACCACCCACCAGACTGGTCCATTTGACAATTCCTGCCTGAGGATCTCGGCCGAGCCGGGTCGCCCGGACCCCAGCGAGACAGGAATCTCGCTAGGGCCACCTCAAGCCAGCCGGCGAACGCAGCGGCGGATGTCGTCGCCGCCTCCAAGGCAACGGCGCTTGGCCGGCGCGGAGCCAATCGCGAACGGACGGGCCCTCATTGGCCACGGTTCCGCAGCGACAGCGCCAACAGGACGCGGTGCATTCGATGAGGTCCGACCTGTGACAGCGAGACCAAGCAGGAGCCCAATCGCGAGTGGGGCCGGGCGAGACTCGGTTTGTTCCTGGATATCGACTCAACGGAGGAAGCGGGTCCCGGGCCCAGGTCAAGTCCGGCTCCCATCTGGCTCTCAACCGGCAGCCATATACTGCCCGGGTGAACGTGGCAGCGGTCCTGGTCGGTGACCTCGCAACGGTCCTGGACATCTACGCCCTCTGCATCCTGGCCTGGGCGCTGCTCACCTTCTTTCCGGGCGCCTCCGGCAGCGCCATCGGCCGGCTCCTGGACGATCTGGTTCTTCCGGTGATCAGGCCGCTGCGGCGGCTGCTGCCGACCCTGGGGGGGATGGACCTGTCCCCCCTGCTCGCGATCGTGATCACCTACGCAGTCGCCGAGGTGCTTCAGGGGCTGGCCCTGAGCGGCTTCGTGAACCCGGTGGGCGCGCTGGTGTCGGTGGTGCTGGAGTTCATCACGGCGGTGCTCCTGATCGTCCTGCTCCTCCTCCTGATCAGAGTCCTGCTCGGGTTTCTGCACGTCGACCCCTGGCACCCTCTGGTCTTCGCCATCCGCCGCGTGACCGACACCTTCATCGACCCCATCGCCAGGCTGACCAGGAGCCGCGGCGAGAGCTCTGCCCTGGCCGCCTTCGTGATCTTCCTGGTGATCTACATCGGGCTCGCTCAGATCCTCTTCCCCCTGATCCAGCAGAGCGCCAACCGCCTCTGAGTCAGGAGGCCTGCGCGACCACCCGCGGCCGGAACCGCGTTGGGGTCGGGGCGACCGGACGGTTGGTCTCCACCCCGTAGGATCCCACTCCGCAAGCCCGGCTGACCGCCTCCGCCAGGGAGTCCGACACCGCCACCCGGTAGCGGTCTCCGAGCTCTATCTCATGCACCCCCTGGGCATCGCGCACGTGAAGGACCACCGGAGCCGGGCCGGGGTGGGCGGCCAGGACGGTCGACAGCTCCTCCAGAGCCGCCTCCGACACCACGCTCGGGCGAATGTGCACCACCGAGTCCGGGCTCCAGGCAGAAAGTTCGGGGGCATCCAGCCCGAAGACCTCCTCGGCGATCACCCTGGTCTCCTCGGGCTCGTCGGATCCTGACTCCTCCTGTCCAGGATCCGGCAGCTCCCAGGCCGAGGTCCGCGGATTGACGGATCCTGCCCCCGGGCGGGGGCCCACCTCGACCCGGCCCCTGACCACCACGACGGCGTCGGGATGCATCAACTCCTCGGCCCGACGGAACACCTTGGGGAAGATGACCAACTCGCACACTCCGCTCATATCCTCCAGGGCGGCGAACGCCATCTGGTCGCCCTTGCCGGTCTGCACCCGCCGGCACTCCCTAAGTGAACCGGCCACCTGCACGATCCGGCCCTCCAGACTCGAAAGGTCCATGATCCTGGTATCGGTCACCGACCCCAACTTGTCCCCGAACTGAGAGAGGGGATGTCGGCTGAGGTACATCCCCAACAGCTCACGCTCCCAGAGCAGCCGTTCCCGCTCGGCCTCCGGGGTCAGCGGCAGCTCCTTCGGCACGGTGAGCCCACCAGTTGGACCTTCGGCGTCGCTCACGTCATCCAGGTCGAAGAGCTGGATCTGCCCGGACTCCAGATCGCGCGCCGCCTGCTCAGCGCGACGCATCGCCTGATCCAGCTCCGCCAGCAGCCATCCGCGGTCACCGAGGGTGTCACACGCACCGCATCGGATCAGTGCCTCCAGCGCCCGGCGGTTGAGGTCGCGGCCCCGGACCCGTTGGCAGAGATCCACCAGAGAGCGGAACGGCCCCCCCTGCTCCCTCGCCGCCACCACCGCCTGGGCCGCGCCCTCGCCCACATTCTTGATCTGCTGGAGGCCATAGATGATCCGGCCCCTCAGCCCCTCGGGCGGATTCTCCTCCTGGAGCACGCTGAACGCCGGCTGTGAGCGGTTCACGTCGGGCGGCAAGACCTCGATCTGCCGCTCCCTCGCATCCAGGATCACCCGCTTGATCCGCTCGAAGTCGCCCGCCCGGCTGTTGAGCAGGGCGGTCATGTACTCCAGCGGGTGGTTCGCCTTGAAATAGGCGGTCTGGTAGCTGATCAGGCCGTAGGCGACCGCATGGGCCTTGTTGAAGCCGTAGCCGGCGAAGAAGTCGATCAGCTCGAAGAGCTCGTTGGCGGTCTTCTCATCGACCCCGCGTCCGGTGGCCCCCTGCATGAACCGCTCGCGCTGGGCCGCCATCTTGCTCTTGTCCTTCTTGCCCATCGCCGCCCGCAGCAGATCGGCCTCTCCCAGGGTGAAGCCGGCCGCCGCCGAAGCGATCTGCATCACCTGGTCCTGGTAGACGATGATGCCGTGGGTCTCCGAGAGGACCGGCTCCAGCTCCGGCAGCAGGTAGGTGATCGGCTCCTCACCGCGGCGCCGGCTCATGTAGAGCTCGATAACCCCACCCTCGATCGGGCCGGGCCGGTTCAGCGCGTTGGCCGCCGCCATGTCCTCGATCGAATGCGGCCTCATGTCCATCAGAATGCGCCGCCCACCCTCGGCCTCCATCTGGAACACCCCGATGGTGTCCCCTCGCCCCAGGAGTTCGTAGGTCGCGGCGTCGTCGAGCGGGATCCGGTCCAGGTCGGGCCGGGTGCCACGCAGGCGCTCGATGTGGCCCAGCGTCTCCTCCAGCACGGTCAGGTTCTCCAGGCCCAGGAAGTCCATCTTCAGAAGGCCGATCTTCTGGACCCCGTTCATATCGAACTGGGTCACGACCGCATCCTTGTTGGTGGTCGCCCGCTGCAGAGGGACGTAGTCGGTCAGCGGCCCGGGGGCGATCACCACCCCCGCCGCGTGGGTCCCGGCGTTCCGGGAGATCCCCTCCAGCTTCTGAGCGGTGTCGAGCAGCCGGTGGGCCCACTCCTCCTGGCGGTACACCTCGGCCAGCTCCTTGGACTCCTTGAGGGCGCCGGCCAGGGTCATCCCCGGCCTTGTGGGCACCAGCTTGGCCAGGCGGTCGACATCCGGCAGCGGCACGTTCAGCGCCCTGCCGACGTCGCGAATGGCGGCACGGGCGGCCATGGTCCCGTAGGTCACGATCTGAGCCACTCGGTCACTGCCGTACTTGGCGGTCACGTACTCGATCACCCGGCTGCGGCCCTGGACGTCGAAGTCGATGTCGATGTCCGGCATCGAGACCCGTTCCGGGTTCAGGAACCGTTCGAAGATCAGCCCGTAGCGGATCGGATCGAGCGCGGTGATGCCCAGGCTGTAGCTGACCAGGCTGCCGGCCGCCGAACCCCTTCCCGGCCCGATCTTCACCCCCGCCTCCCGGCCCGCCTTGGTGAAGTCCCACACGATCAGGAAGTAGGCGGCGAACCCGGTCTGACGGATCACCTCCAGCTCGTATTCCAGCCGCCTTCGGTACTCGTCGGCAGGCTCGCCCTGGCAGCGCTCCCGAAGGCCCGCCTCCGCCGCGCGCCTTAGCTGGCTGTCCGCGTCCTCGCCGCTGGCGACTTCGTAGCGGGGCAGCAGCCGCTGCCCCAGAGCGGGCTTGAACTCACAGCGGGCGGCTATCGCGACGGTGTTGCTGACCGCCTCCTCACAGTAAGCGAACTTCTCCGCCATCTCCTCACCGGAACTCAGGTAGAAGTGCGGGCCGGCGAAGCGGAGCCGGCGTTCATCCTCCACCCGGCTGCCGGTCTGGATGCAGAGCAGGACGTCGTGGGCGTCCGCATCGGCCGCGTCCACGTAGTGACAGTCGTTGGTGGCAACCGGCGGGATTCCCGTCTGGCGGGAGATCGCCAGCAGCCCGTCCCGGACCCGTGCCTCCTCCCCCATCCCGTGGTCCTGGAGCTCCAGGAAGTAGTTGTCCGGGCCCATCAGCTCCGCGTACTCCTCCGCCAGCCGGGTGGCGCCCCTCATGTCCCCGGCCAGGATC
>JAJYWT010000012.1 GCA_021791345.1 bacterium | reverse complement strand
GGATCCTGGTCTTCGCCACCGTCCTGGCTCTCACCTATCGCACGGTCCGGGTCCACCACCCTATGGGCCGGTTCGTCCTCTGCGGGCTGGGCTGGCTGCTGGTCACCATCGGCTTCGGTCTGACCTGGGCCCTGGACTGGCAGTTCCAGTGGTTCCCCATCACACCCAACCTGCTGGCGGCCCACGTGCACGCCGGGCTGGTGGGCTGGCTGGGCTGCACCCTGGTGGGGGTCTCCTACAAGCTGATGGAGCTCTTCGCCCTCGCGCACCGCCGCAGCTGGCGGACGGCCCACGCGCTGCTCGGCCTCTGGAACGGAGCCTTGGTGGCGCTGGTGCTGGGCCTGCTCCTCTGGCCAGGCAGCGCGGAGGTCACGGGCGCCGCTGCCGTCCTGGCCGTGGCCGTGCTCCTCTTCGCTGCCGACCTGACCCGGATGTGGATGGGCCGGCGCCGGCGCCGGATCTCGGTGGAGCAGGCCCACATCGCGGTGAGCCTGCTCTCCCTGCTTCTTGCCGCCGCCCTCGGGGTCACCCTCACCCGGGGAGCCAGCCCCTCGCCCCACCTTTTCGTTGCCTACGGCTACGCGGCCATCATGGGCGGATTCGGCTTCGCCATCGCCGGCCGATACCAGAAGATCCTCCCATTCCTCACCTGGGTGCATCGCTACGCCAAAGCGCCGGGGCCGACACCTCCGCCCCTGCTCCAGGACCTGGTCAACGAGCGCCTCGGGTGGGCGAGCCTCGTCCTACTTGCAGCGGGATATGTCACCACGCTCTTCGGTCTGGTGGTCGGGGTGGTGGCGCCGGTAGAGGTCGGGGGGCTGGTGTACGCGGCCGGGGCCCTGGTGGGACTCATGGCGTTGCGCCGAACCCTGCTGCCCGCCTGGGCGGCTCCGCCACTGCGCCGGCGCGTCCCCCTCACAGACCGCTCGGTAACGTCCCCTGCATCACCGGTGCCTGAGGGAGGCGGCGGTGCGCTCATCGGGTCCTAGACCAGCGCCGCGGGTGGTGGTGGTGGTGGCGGACCCACGGGCGTGGAGACCGCCGGTGCGCTGGCGGAGCTTTGTGACCAGCTCACGGGAAGGGACTATCCGGAGCTGCGGGCGCAGGACGTCAGCATCGAACTCCTGGAGGCCACCCCCGGGCTGCTGCCCGGACTCCATCCCCGGCTCTCTCGATACGCGCCGAGCGAGCTCGGGCGCCGCCGGGTCCTGGTCCTGACGAGCAGCGCTGTTCGGGAGGTGCGGGAGGGGGCCGTCTTGGTGGATTCCGGGCCCAGGCCGGCGGACCTTCTGGTCTGGGCGGCCGGCGTGGAGGTTCCGGACATCCCTATGCTGCGGGGCCTTCCCCGCACCGCTTCTGGACGGCTGGTGGTGACCCCCTCCCTACAGCTGCCCGACCATCCCGAGGCCTTCGCACTGGGGGACGTGGCCGGGGCGCGTGGGGCCGCCTCGGAACTTCCACAGCTGGCCCAGCCGGCGATCCAGGCAGGTCGGCACGCGGCCCGGCAGCTCTCCAGGATCGCCCGTGGCCTCGAGCCCCAGCCGTTCATCTACCGGGACCGCGGGGAGATGGCCACGATCGGTCGGCGGTCGGCGTTGGCGGAGCTCCGGGGCGGGTTGCGTCTCACCGGCACCACAGCCTGGCTGGCCCCGCTAGGGCTGCATCTGGTGGAGCTGCTCGGAGTGCGCAACGGGTTCTCGGTCCTGCTCAAGTGGACCTGGCACTACGTCGCCTGGTGGCGGGCCGCCGGGCTCATCCCCCCGGCGCCCGGCTGAGGCTGGCGGCGAGTGGTCAGGGGCCGGGCAGGACCGCCAGGGCAGCACCCAGGCCCAGGATGGCGACCGACACGAGCAGCGTCAGGGCGGCCAGGAACCGGATCCGGCGCAGGCCCATGCGCCTGGCCGCAGTCCCGTGGACCGCGGCCAGGGCGAACACCGCCGCCACCAGCCCCGCCTTCACCAGGAGGACCCGGCCGAAGGGGGTGGTGGTGAGGTTGCCGGGACGCACCCCGTTCACCGTCGCCAGGATGATCCCACTGACCACCAGCACCGGTAGCAGAACCCAGTTGGTCACCGCCGCGAAGCGGCGTCCGGCAGCGCTGGCCAGCTCTCGCACCAGGGTTGGCGACCCGCTTCTCCGCAGCACCGGCATGACCACGACCACCAGCATCAGCTGGCCCCCAACCCAGAAGCTGGCGGCCAGTACGTGGACCAGGACCAGAAGGGTCCAGAGCAGAGGGGTCAGGCCGCTATCCCCCACCCGCGGCGCCGCTCAGCCGGCAAGCAGCTCCTCCAGCCGCTCCCAGAGCCGCCCCCTGGCCGTTTGGTCCTGAGGCGGCCGGTCCAGGACCAGCACAGTGGGCTCGTCCCAGCCGAGGTCCCAGGACGCGCGCAGACGGCCGGTTCCCCGATCGTCAGGGCCGACAGTCATGGTGAACGGGGTCCTCAGCATGCGCAGGGTCCCGCTCAGTTCGCGGATGGCCGTGATCCCGGTGGCCGTGAACTCCAGCTCCAGGCCGCCCCCTTCCGTGGCCCGGGCCGTGTCGCCACGGTTCCCGGCTGCCGCCGTCAGCAGCCGGCGGGTGATGAGCAGTGCGCGGGAGCTGGCCTGCGATGCCAGCATCTCCTTCTGAATCTGGCTCCAGGGGGCGCCCTGAACCAGGCGGTCCATCGCCTGGAGCACCGCGTCCCGCTCTTGCCTTTCGATCGGGCCCAACGACATCCGGACCTCGAGCAGCGGCTCCCATCCGGAGTCCAGCGCTTCTCCGGAGCCGTGGCCGTGGTCCGACGCGACCACTCTCAGGCTCCCTGCCCTACCCGCGGCTTGATCTGCTTCACCCGGGCCCGGGCTGCGTCGGGGTCGGTGAAGTACTGCTCGTTGATCTCGGTGAAGTGGCTCCACTCCCGCGGCAGGTCCTCCTCGGCGTAGATGGCATCGACCGGGCACGGGTCGACGCAGGCCCCACAGTCGATGCACTCCAAGGGGTTGATGTAGAGCATGCGGTCCTCGTCGCTGCCGATGATGCAGTCCACCGGGCAGACCTCGACACAAGCCTTGTCCTTCACGTCGATGCAGGTCTCTCCGATCACGTAGGTCAACTTGGTTCCTCCGCAGGCTCCGTATCGGGACCGACCCGCCTCACCCCGCCACCTCGACGATCACGGCATCCCCTTCAAGCCGCGCCGGATACGTCCGCAGCGGCACCACCGCCGGGAGGTTCAGGACATCCCCGCTGGCGAGGTCGAAGCAGGAGCCATGGCACGGGCACTCGACCGCCTCGCCGGCCAGCTCTCCCCCGCTCAGTGAGCAGTCCTCATGGGTGCAGGTGTCGTCCACCGCGTACCAGTTGCCCCTTGCGGTCCGGGCGAGGCAGAGGGCCAGCTCCCCGAACTCGACCCGGAGCAGCCCTGGCCCGGGCAGAGCTTGGGTCGGAACCCGCAGCGAGGCCACCTCAGCTGGGGCGGACATAACCGGCCCCCGGAGGCGGCGCGCACGTGAGGTGATGGAGCGTGCCGGTGAAGCGCTCTGCGGCCGCCGGGTCCCGCCTCTCGAGAAGTGCGTAGGCCTGGGCCGCGATCCGGCACGCGCTCTCGCTCCGTCCGGCCGCGCCGAGCTCGCGAAGCGCCTGGTCCAGGAGCCTGCTCAGACTGGCCGTGGTCGTCACCCGGCCCGGCGCCCGATCCGGACCCTCCAGGTCTTCGGGCCCTCTTCCAGGTACTCCCAGCTGAACGCCTCGCCCCGCGTGGCCTCGAGCTGGTAGCGCAGGGGCAGTGGATCGTGGTCGTTGACCAGCGTCAGCTGCCTCCCTTCACCCAGCCTGTCGATCGTGGAGAAGATCAACTGATGGCGCTGGGCCGGCGGCAGGGTGCGAACGTCCAGCTCGTCACCGGTCACCACCGGGGGCTGCACCGAGACGGTCCCCACCCGATACTGCACCTCTGGCCGCAGATGCCTACCGATGAAGCAGCGCTCCCGGGCCAGGTTGGCGGCAGCCTGATAGGCGTCCTGCCGATCCGGGTCCCCGCCCAGCACCTCGGGGGTCACCACCAGCTCGGCGATGCGCATCGGCTGGCCCTCAACCCTCTCCCGCATCCTCACCTGGACCTTCTCCCACCGCAGCCCGTCACGGGTCAGCAGCGAGCTTAGGGTGCCGGTGTAGCAGGTGGCGACGGCGCTGGCCAGGAGCTCCTCCGGGCTGCTCCCCTCACCGCGACCGCCCATCCCAGCGGGTACGGACCACGCCAGGACCTGGTCGCCGGTCTCGACCGTTCCCAGGGCCTCCCGCCCCGTGCCCGACCATCTGGTGGTCACTTCGAACTCAAGATCGTCCATTCTTCATCTCCCGTGTTCCTTGCTGATCACTGGCCGCCGGGCCCGAGCTCTCCGCCGCCCCTGAAGGCCCCCCGATCAGGCTTCGAACCAGCTCCTCCCGGTCGTCCCGGCCGAGCCGACCCAGCAGGGGCAGGTACAGCTCCTCCTCCTTGTCAAAGTGCAGCTGCACGGTTGTCGCCAGCTGCTGCAGCATCTCTCCGGCGCCGTCGGCACCGGCCGTGGAGATGGCGCCCGCCAGCTCGGTGGTGAGCGCCTGAAGGCGCCGGTGGTCGTACTCCATGGTCGCGGTGGCGCCGCCGCAGGCCCGCAGCACCCGCTCCACCTGGGGGTAGATGAGCCGCTCCTCAGCCCGGGCATGGGGGAGGAGCTCGTGCTCCAGAAAGTGGGTGGCCGCCCTGAGGGCCGGGCCCAGCTCCGAAGGGTCGGTGCCGGACGCCGTGCGCGCCAGATGGACGAGGCTCGCCACCCCGTCCATCAGCCCCCGGTGCTCCTGCCGGATCACCTCCGCCGGGTCAGGGCCCTGGCCCGGCTCCGGCCAGGTGAGTCCCGGTTCCTGGCGATGGTCCTCAGGGGCGGGTGGTGGGGTCACGACCGCGAGCGCCACCAACCGGCCCTCGCGGCAGCGCAGGCCCCGGACGGTCCCACCCGGCACCACCGCCACGTCGCCGGGCGACAGCGACAAGATGGCGTCACCGGCGAGCAGCTCACCGATGCCGTCCAGGATCGAGAGGAAGAGATGTGATGGGGGACGGTGCGGAGGCAGCTCCCGCTTTGGTGTCAGCTCCAGCAGGACCACCTTGAGGGTGGGGGACTCAATCAGGGTTCGAGCGACCGGGCCCTCACCGGAACGGACCTCCCCAGCTCGGACCACCACCACCCCGGCAGTCGGCGCCTCACCCATCGGTTGGCACGTCCGATGGGCTGAAGACCACCTTGAAGTCCCCCCCGCCCAGGTCCTCGGTCAGGTGGCGATAGCCCCGCGCCTCCAGCACCGAGTACAGGGGGACAGGGTCCAGCGGGGCCACCAGCTCCAGGCGCTCATCCGGGCTGAGCGCCGCCACCGCGGCCATGATGGCCGCGAACGGCTCCTCACCGCTCGCCATCAGGTCGCGCACGTCCAGCAGGGCCATTGGCACTCAGCTCCAGCCGAGGGCCCGCTTGGCAGCGGGACTCATCATGTCCGGTTCCCACGGGGGCTCCCATATCAACGCCACCTCGACCGCCCGCACCCCGGGGACCGCCTCCAGCTGAAACCGGACCTGGTCGGGGATGCTGCCGCCCATGGGACAGCCCGGGGTGGTCAGCGTCATCGCCACCAGCACCGAGCCGTCGTGGACCCGGAGGCCGTACACGAGCCCCAGGTTCACGAGATCGATGCCCAGCTCCGGGTCGTACACCTCCTGCAGCCGCTGCCACGCCTCCTGCTCGATGGCCGAGTCGCCGAGCAGCCCGGCCATGACCTGGCTCATCCCTCTGCCGACCTGGCGGCCGGCCGGCCCTGGGAGAGGTGAGCTACGCAGAGCGAGGGCTCCACCAGCGGCTCCAGGTCGGATACCGTCACCGGCGCCCCAACTTCCGCGAGCGCTCCGCGCAGCAGCCCCAGGTGGGCGGAGCAGACCAGCCGGCGATTCCCGCTGGCCACCTCCAGGAATGGGCAGTGGTGGAGGTTGATCCGGCTACGGCCACCGACCTCGGCCAGCTCCGGGCTGAACCCCAGGCGAGCCAGCAGCCCCAGGACGCGGTGCAACCCCCCCTCCACCTCGGCGCCATCGGCGCGCACCAGTCGGGCGCCCCACGCCGACCCGATCTGCAGCCCGAGCTGCTCGGCATCGGGGGCGCTGTTCTCCAGGTAGCCCGCCAGCGCCTCGGCCAGCATCCGGTAGCCAGCCTCTGGCCCGGCATCCGCGGTCGCCCGCCACAGCCGGCGGGGCCTGCCCCTGCGCGACCGGCGCTCCACTTCGGAGACCACCAGGCCGGCGCGGGTCAGCACCTCCAGGTGGAACCGCACCGTGTTGACGTGGATCCCCGCCCGCTCGGCCAGCTCCTGGGCGTCGAGCGGGCTCGGAGCCTGCCTCAGCTCCTCGAGGAGAGTGACCCGGGTCCAGTCTGAGAGGGCCCTGTGGGCCCTCAGAGAGGTGGTGGCCATACTCATGAGCCGATTATACACGACAGCTGTAGTGGCAAACCTCGGGAAGGAGAGAGCCGGATCGTCAGTGCTGCACCGCGCTACCTTGAGGCCGTGAACCGCCTGGCCCAGGAGTCCAGCCTCTACCTCCGCCAGCACCAGGAGAACCCGGTCGACTGGTACCCCTGGGGTGAGGAGGCGTTCACGGCCGCCCGGGCC
>JAJYWT010000042.1 GCA_021791345.1 bacterium | reverse complement strand
GAACCATGACTGAAAGCGGCAGGAGCACCGCCTGGTCTCCCACCGGGCGCGATGATCGTCCGGTGGTGGTGGGGATCAGCAGGGAGAGCGGCTCGGTCACCGCGCTGACCTGGGCCTGGCACGAGGCCCAACTCCGCCAGGTGCCTCTGGTCGCCGTCACAGCCTGGCGCCCGCCGCTGCCCAGCCCGGGGCCATCTCCGAGGCCCGGAGTCACCCCGATGTCTTCGGAGGAGGTCCACCGCGAGGTCAGCGAGGACCTCGACCGCCTGATCCATCGGGTTTTGGGGACGCATCCCGAGATCAAGACGATGGTGATAAAGGGTGGCACCACCAGCGCCCTGATCAAGGCTGCGGTCGGCGCCCAGCTGCTGGTGCTGGGTCCGCCTCAGCCCAACCGGGCGGCCGGGCTCGTCACCGGGCGCCGGGTGCACCGGCTCACCACCACCGTCGCCTGCCCGGTGGTGGTGATGCCGCTGGCGACCAACCTGGTCTGAGGCCGGCCTTACCCATCAGGCGTCCCTGGCCTCCCCGGTTGCCAGCCGCGCCTGGGCCGCGGCCAGGCGTGCCCCCGGCACCCGGAAGGGGGAGCACGACACGTAGTCCAGGCCCAGTCTCTCGCAGATGGCGATGGACTGGGCGTCACCGCCATGCTCGCCGCAGATCCCCACCTCCAAGTCCGCTCGCGCCTGGCGCCCCTCGGTGACCGCATAGCCCATCAGGCGACCAACGCCGTCGGCATCCAGATGCTCGAAGGGATTGGCAGGCAGAATGCCGTCCTTCACATAACGGCCGAGGAACTTGCCCTCGGCGTCATCGCGCGACACGCCGTAGGTCATCTGGGTCAGGTCGTTGGTGCCGAAGGAGAAGAACTGCGCGTGCTCCGCGATGGCCCCCGCGGTCAGCGCGGCGCGCGGAACCTCGATCATGGTGCCGACCTTGATGTCGAAGCGCACGCCCTGCTCGCGGGCCACCAGCTTCAGGGTCCCCTCGATGGTCAGGCGCGAGCGGCGCAGCTCCTCCGCGTGCCCCACCAGGGGAACCATGATCTCCGGGACCGCCTTCTTGCGACGCTTGCGCAACTCCGCGGTCGCCTCGGCGATGGCGCGCACCTGCATCTCGATGATCTCCGGGAACAACAGTCCGAGCCGGCAGCCGCGCAATCCCAGCATGGGATTCTGTTCGCGCAACTCCTCCACCGCCCGCAGCATCCGCTCGGCCCGTTCCAGCTTCTTGCCTGACTTCTTCTGATCCCGCAGCCGGGTCACCTCGACCAGCAGCTGGTCGTGATCCGGGAGGAACTCATGCAGCGGCGGGTCGATCAGACGAATGATCACGGGCAGGCCATGCATCGCCTCCAGGATGCCCAGGAAGTCGCTGCGCTGGAATGGCAGCAGCTCCGCCAGCGCCGCCCTGCGCTCCCCCACCTCCTGGGCCAGGATCATGCGCTGGACGTGGGGCAGCCGATCCTGCTGCATGAACATGTGCTCGGTGCGGCAGAGGCCGATCCCCTGGGCGCCGAACTCACGGGCCCGGCGGGCGTCCTCCGGGGTATCGGCGTTGGCATAAACCCGCAGCCGCCGCACCTGATCGGCCATGGTGAGCAGCCGCTCCAGGTCCCCCGAGACCCCAGCCTCCACCGTGGGGACCGCCCCCTCGATCACCCGGCCGGTGGTGCCGTCGATGGTGAAGACATCCCCCTCCTTCACCACCACGCCGCCAGCCTCGAAGCGCCGCTTGACGAGATCCACCTTCAGGTCCTCGGTCCCCGCGACACAGGGCTTTCCCATTCCCCTCGCCACCACCGCCGCGTGCGACGTGCGCCCGCCCCGGGAGGTGAGCACCCCCTCGGCGGCGATCATGCCATGCACGTCATCCGGGTTGGTCTCGATCCGCACCAGGATCACCTGCTTTCCCTGCGCGGCCATCTGCTCCGCACGGTCGGCGTCGAAGACCGCCGCGCCGGTCGCGGCGCCAGGGGAAGCCGCGAGCCCGGTCGCGAGCACCTTCACCTTCGCATTGGGGTCGATGGCACGGTGGAGCAGGTGGTCCACCTGCTCCGGCTCCACCCGGCGGAGCGCCTCCTCCTTGGTGATCAGCCCCTCCCCAACCATGTCGACGGCGATCTTGACCGCCGCGGCCGCCGTCCGCTTGGCGGTCCTGGTCTGGAGCATGTAGAGCCGGCCCCGCTCAATGGTGAACTCCATGTCCTGAACGTCGCGGTAATGGTGCTCCAGCCGCTCCGCGATCTTGGCGAAGTCCGCATACACCTCCGGCAGCGCCCTCTCCAGGGTGGCTATGGGTTGAGGTGTGCGGATTCCCGCGACCACGTCCTCCCCCTGGGCATTGAGCAGGTACTCCCCAAAGAGGCGGTGTTCCCCGGTCGCGGGGTCACGGGTGAAGGCTACGCCGGTGCCAGAATCGTCACCCATGTTGCCGAACACCATCGCCTGCACGTTGACCGCGGTCCCCAGGGTGTGGGGAATGTTATTGAACTCGCGGTAGGCGATCGCGCGCTTGCCGTTCCAGGAGTCGAACACCGCGGCAATCGCCTTGGTCAGCTGGTCCCACGGATCCTGGGGGAACGGTTCTCCGGTGTGCTCTTCGACGGTCCGGCGGAATTTCAGCGCCAGCTTCTTGAGCGCTGCCGGTTGCAGCTCCGCGTCACTCGTGGCCTTGGCAGCACGCTTGGCCGCCTCGAGCTCGCGGTCGAAGAGCTCGGCGTCCAACCCCAATACGATTCGTCCATACATCTGGATGAAGCGCCGGTAGGCGTCGAGCGCAAAGCGCTCGTCGTTGGTGCGGCGCGCCAGCCCCTGCAGGGTGGTCTCGTTCAACCCCAGGTTGAGGACGGTGTCCATCATGCCCGGCATTGAGAAGGCCGCCCCCGACCTGACCGAGACCAGCAGCGGATTCTCCGGATCGCCCAGGCGCTTGCCGGTGCGACGTTCCAACTCGTTCAGGTGGACGCGGACCTCGTCGAGCATCCCATCGGGGAACCCCCCGGTACCCAGGTAGGCGAGACAGGCCTTGGTGGTGATCGTGAAGCCCGGTGGCACCGGCATCCCGGCGCGGGTCATCTCCGCCACCCCCGCGCCCTTGCCACCCAGGAGGTCGCGCATCTGGGCAGACCCCTCCTCGAAGTCGTAGACGTATTTGATGCCGGCCCGATTGGTGGACGGGGAACTCGTCTTGACCGCGGTCTTTGCCATCGGCTGATGCCTCCTTCCCTGGATCGCTACTTCGAGTGTACGTGAGCCCGTGGGGATGGCGGCAGCCTTCACTTAAGATCGAGACGCACGGCTCCCGATGGCGGGGCCGGGCTTGGTGATCCGCGTTTCGTCCAACCGCCGAGGGGAAACATCCGCTTCATGGGCATGCACATGGGGGGCGGGGGCGCCGGCCGCATCCTGCGCGGCTACGGAGCCCAGACGCCGCCGCCGCCGATAAGCCGGAGCACCCTGCTCAGGGTCCTCAAACTGTTCGCCCCGTATCGCTGGAAGGTGATCGGGGTGCTCACGATCCTGGTGGTGGTCGCCGGCCTCGGGATTGTCAACCCGGTGATGCTCAAGCTGATCATCGACCAGGGGATCCTGGAGCACAAGACCAGGATGCTGCTGATCTTCGTGGGCATCATGGTGATCACCCCGGTGATCAGCACCGGGCTCGGCGTCTGGCAGACCTACCTCAACGCGGTCGTCGGGCAGCGGATGATGCAGGACCTGAGGGTGGCCCTCTACTCCCACCTGCAGAGCCTCCCGCTGCGGTTCTTCACCGCCACCCGGACCGGCGAGATCCAGTCGCGGCTCACCAACGACGTGGGCGGGGTCGACTCGGTGATCACCAACACCGCCACCAGCATCGTCTCCAACCTCACTCGGACCGCGGCCACCCTGACCGGGATGGCGGTTCTGAGCTGGCAGCTGACCCTGATCTCGGTGGTCATGATGCCGGTCTTCCTACTGGTCACCGCCCGAGTCGGCGAGGTCCGCCGCAAGGTGAGCTCGGACACCCAGGCGACCCTGGCCGATCTCTCCGCGATCGCGGAGGAGACCCTTTCCGTCAGCGGGATCCTGCTCAGCAAGGTCTATGGGCGGGAGAAGGTGACCCACAAGCGCTATGTCGACGAGACCGGCCGCCTCACCAACCTGATGATCCGCCAGCAGATGGTGGGGCGCTGGTTCTTCGGGTTCATCTCCACCTTCTTCTCGATCCTGCCCGCTTTGGTCTACCTGGTGGCCGGCCTCTTCCTGCACGCCGGGCGCAGCGGTGGGGTCTCGGTGGGTACCCTGGTCGCCTTCACCACCTTTCAGTCCCAGCTGTTCTTCCCGATCGGGCAGCTGCTCAACATCCAGGTCGAACTGCAGGGGGCGCTGGCGCTCTTCGACCGCATCTTCCAGTATCTGGACGAGAAGGTCGAGATCGAGGACAGTCCCGGTGCCATCCGCATCCCCCCCGAGCGCCTCCGGGGCGCCATCGAGTTCGACCATGTGACCTTCCGGTACGAGCCGAGCAATCCCGTGGCAGCGGTCGACTCGGTCAGCTTCAGAGCCGACCCGGGACAGCTGGTCGCCCTGGTCGGGCACAGCGGGGCCGGCAAGAGCACCCTCACCTACCTGGCGGCCAGGCTCTACGACGTCGACCAGGGCAGTGTGCGCCTGGACGGACATGACCTCAGGGACCTCACCCAGGAGACCATCCGGGACGCGATCGCGGTGGTGACCCAGGAGACCTTCCTGTTCCACGGCACCATCCGGGAGAACCTCCTGGTGGGCAAGCACGACGCGACCGACGCGGAGCTCATCGCCGCCGCCCGGGCCGCCTCCATCCACGATCGGATCATGGAGCTGCCCGACGGCTATGACACCCTCTCGGGAGAGCGCGGCTACCGCCTCAGCGGCGGCGAGAAGCAGCGGGTGGCGCTGGCACGCGCCATCCTGAAGGACCCCCGCATCCTGATCCTGGACGAGGCCACCAGCGCGCTCGACACCCACAGCGAGCGGGAGATTCAATCGGCGCTGGAGCGACTCATGCATGGGCGTACCACGATCGCGATCGCACACCGCCTGTCCACGATCCTGGCGGCTGATCAGATCCTGATGATGGACCACGGCAGGATCATCGAACGAGGCACTCACCGGGAGCTGCTGGCCCAGGAGGGGGCGTACGCCCGGCTCTACTTCGAGCAGTTCGCGGGGGAACACGTGGCCGCGGCGAGCTGAACGGCCTGGCTTTGCCGGACGCAGGGGAGGGAGCTGGATTGTGCTGGTAGCCACCTGGAACGTGAACTCGCTCACCGCCCGGCTCGACCGGGTCATCTCGTGGCTGACGGCCAACCGGCCGGACGTCCTGCTGCTCCAGGAGACCAAGCTCGCCGACTCGGGCTTCCCCAAGGCCAAGTTCAAGCAGCTCGGCTACGAGGCCGCCCACCATGGCGACGGCCGCTGGAACGGGGTGGCCGTCATCTCCAGGGTCGGGCTGTTGGACCCGGCGCCCGGGCTCACCCTGTTGGCGCCCACCGGCCAGGCGGAGCCACGGTATCTGGAGGCCACCTGTGGAGGGATCCGGATCGGCAGCGTCTACTGTCCGAACGGCCGCGAGGTGGGGCACCCGTTCTTCACGTACAAACTCGAGTGGCTGAGGGAGCTCAGCCGACGGGTTGCCGACTCCCTGACCCACTCGGAGCTCCTGCTCGGCGGTGACTTCAACGTGGCTCCCACCGATCAGGACGTCTTCGACCCCAAGGCGTTCGAGGGGGCGACACACGTCACCCCGGATGAGCGGGCCGCTCTCCAAGCGGTCCTGGACCAGGGCCTGGTCGACCTCTCCCAGGTGGCCCCGCAGCCGTCGGGATTCACGTACTGGGACTATCGCCAGGGGTTTTTCAGAAGAGGGCTCGGGATGCGGATCGACCTGCTCCTCGGCAGCCCTGGCGTGGCCGAGCGGGTGCGAGGGGTGAGGGTGGACCGTGAGGAGCGGGCCGGCACCCACCCCAGCGACCATGCCCCCCTCATGGTCGAGCTGTCCTGACGGGCGGCCCCGCCTAGAGCAGGCCCTGAGCCACCAGCAGCTCGGCGTTGAGCAGAGCTGCCCCGGCGGCGCCCCTGACCATGTTGTGCACCAGGACCGTGAACTTCCAGTCCAGCACCGGGCACTCGCGGAGCCGCCCCACGGCCACCGCCATGCCATCCCCCAGATCCCGGTCCAGACGGGGCTGGGGCCGGTCCGGGTCGACATGGAACAGGATTGGCGAGGGTGGTGCGGACGGCAGGTGGAGGTCTGCGACCGCCCCCCGGAATCCCTCCAGCGCCCGGCGCACCTGCGCGTGGGTCGCCGGCCGTGACAGGCCTACCGAGATCGACTCCGTATGGCCGTCACGCACGGCCACACGGTTGCAGCTGGCGCTGACGGCGATGGCGGCGGCTGCGAACCCCGAAGCGCCATAGTCCCCGAGGATCTTCTTGGTCTCGGCTTCCAGCTTCTCCTCCTCTCCCGAGATGTAGGGGATGAGGTTGTCCTGGATGGCGAAGGCGGAGACGCCGTCGAGGCCCGCGCCCGAGATCGCCTGCATGGTCACCACCTGGACCGCGGTCACCCCGAAGGCATCGGCTAGAGGCTTGAGCACCAGGGCCAGGCCGACGGTCGAGCAGTTGGGATTGGTGACCAGCATGCCCTTGGCAAAGCCCCGCCGCTCGCGCTGTCGCGGGATTGCTCCCAGGTGGCCGGGATTCACCTCCGGAATGACCAGAGGCACGTCCTC
>JAJYWT010000076.1 GCA_021791345.1 bacterium | reverse complement strand
TGGACGTGCGCGGTGGCGGTCGCCTGCCGGTCGGACACCGCCCGATCTCCCACGTCAACCATGCGCACCCGCCCACCGGCGTCGACGTGAGTGAGCCGCTCCCGGGCGCTCATGGCTTCGCCGAGCAGGCGGCGGCAGCTCTCGGGTCGGCGGTGGAGCTGTAGAGGATGCCCACCGTAAGCAAGTCGGGAGCCGCCGAGGAGCAGGCGAAGCTCAGGGTGTGGCCGGGGGCGGCGAGGTCGAGGTTGAACTGGGGATGGAGATCCCGGGACAGCAGCTCCGGGATCAGCTGGGGCAGGCCGAGTTGGCCGATCCACAGCCCGCGGAAGTTGAGATCCACCACGGTTCCGCCGCCCGAGGTGAGCGTGACCGGCCCGCTGATCACCAGGGGGTGGTTGAGGATCGCGGTCTGACCACTGACCACCACCCTTCCCTGCAGGATGTGGACCTGGAGGTCGCCCAGCCCGACGTATCCGCTCAGGGTCTCGCGCAGCAGGGTCGTGGCCTGCTCATCGTCCAGGCGGATGAGCGCCACCGGTGACTGGGTCGCCAGCGCCTGCTCCAGCCCCCGGGCGGCGGTGAGGTAGATCGCCGCCGGCGGTGCCGGCTGGACCGCAGGGTATGAGGGTGGCGTGGTCATGAGGTGGATACCGTACGCGATCACCGCCGCCACGACCACGATCGGCAGCAGGCAGCCGAGGCAACTCAGGGTGCAGGACCGGCGGACCAGCTTGAACATCAGTCACAGCACCCGGGGTACGCCGCTGCGCCACGCCGCCAGCGCCTCGCGGTGGGACGAGAAGCCGAGCTCCGGCAGATCGTCCTGCGGGAACCAGCCCAGCTCAGGCGCCTCCTCAGTCGGGGAGGCAGGTCCGGTGATGAGACGACCGCTGTATACCAGCACCAGCAAGCCACCCTCGTTGGTGGAAACGTGCTGAACCGCGGCCAGGCGGGTCATCTCCACCTGGCACTGGGTCTCCTCGAGGCACTCCCGCACCGCCGCCTGGGCAGGAGTCTCGTCGTCGTCCAGGTACCCGCCGGGCAGCGCCCACTGTCCCTGCCCGGGCTCGATCCCGCGCCGGATCGCGAGCACCCGACCTACCTGGTCCTCCACGATGGCCGCGACCGCCACCTTGGGGTCGGGCCAGGCCACGAACTCGCAGTCGGGACAGGCGGGGAGAAGCCGGCCCTCGATGGTGCGGCGCTCCAGCGGCCGGCCGCACGCCGGGCAGAACCGGAACTCGACCCTCAACGGGCCCAGTCGATGCCCAGGATGTGGATCCCATCGGGCTCAGCCGACATGGTCCGCACGCAGGCCGCGACATAGCGGCCGTCCCCTGGGGTGAGCGTCATCGGGGTCTCCCCGGCCTTCGCCGATCGGGCGACCGTGCCGCGCCGGAAGACCGCGACCGGCTGGCTGAGCCGGTGGCGGAGATACTCGGCGAACTGGGGGTCATCGCTCTCGATCACGCCATCCTCCCGCACCACCGCGAGCTGGCCGTCGCGCTCGAGTACCCAGCCCATGGTGTCGGTCTTCTGGTCCAAGGCCACCCGATGATAGCTGGCCGCGCCAGAGCAGGGATCTCAGCCCAGCCCGAGCTGATCGAGATGGTCCCGATTCCAGTCAGGGGAACCCGGCAGCGCCCGGGGGCCGCGGTTGATCGCCCCGGACCCGAAGCGACGGCGCAGCTCGTCCAGGGCCGCGTCCACCCGCTCCTGGCGGCGATCCTGCGCATCGAACAGGCCGTCCTGGGGCCCGACGGGCGCGAGCCCCTCCACCCCGACCCCCAGCAGACGCACTGGCCGCTGCCGTCGGAACAGCGCCTCCACCATGGGTTCCACAGCCTCGGCGATCTCCAGATCGGCGCGGATGGGAGCGGGCAGGGTGGAGCGGCGGGTCCTGGTCTCGAAGTCCGAGAACCGGAGCTTGAGCGACGCGGTGGTCGCCGCCAGGCCGGCCGCCCGCAGACGGACCCCAACCGCGGCGCTGAGCAGACGTGCCTCGGTGAGCAGGGCGCCCGGATCGGTGAGGTCGCGGGAGAAGGTCTCCTCCCTGCTGATGGACTTGGGGATCCCTGGAGGGTGGACCGGCGATGGGTCCGCGCCCCGAGCCCTGGCCTGAATCGCGGCGGCACTAGGACCGATGACCTCAGCCAGGAGGTGCAGGGGGGCGGCGGCCAGCTGCCCCAGCGTCGACACCCCCACCAGGCGCAGCTTGGCTACCGTCTTGGGCCCGGCCCCAGGCAGCCGCTCCACCGCGAGGGGGGACAGGAAGCCAGCCTCGGTTCCGGGCTCGACCACCACCAGCCCGCGCGGCTTGCGCAGATCGGAGGCGACCTTGGCGACCGTCTTGACGCTGGCGACCCCGACCGATGCGGGCAGCCCGAGCTCATCGTGCAGGCGGCGCTGGATCGTGCGGGCGACCTCGACCCCAGGTCCCAGCAGCAGCTCGGTCCCGGTCAGATCGAGATAGGCCTCGTCCAGGGAGCCGGGCTCGACCAGCGGCGAGTACTGGTGGAAGACGCGGAAGACATCCTTGGAGACCGCGGCGTAGTGGTCGATGTCGACAGGCAGGACCACCAGCTCGGGGCAGCGGCGCAGCGCTTCGGCCAGCGGCATGGCGGAGTGGATCCCGTACTCGCGCGCCGCGTAGGATGCGGCGGCGACCACGCCCCGGCCGGCTCGGCGGACGCTGCCGGGATGCGACTCCCGACCTCCCCCGACCACCAGCGGCCGTCCGACCAGCTCGGGGCGGCGCCGCAGTTCGCACGACGCGAAGAAGGCATCGAGGTCGACGTGCAGAATGGTCCGCGGGTTGCCCAACTGCTACCCCCCTGGAACTCAGCCCCGCCCCCCGAGGGTGGCCGCCGCCAGCTGGTCCACCGCAGCCGTCCGCTCCCTCATCCAGTGCTCGAGCTCCTCCTCCAAGAGGGTGAGCTCCCTGCGGGTGGCGGCGATGGCATCGTCCGTGCCCACCACGAAGGGGGTCCCCCGGCGGCGCTTCACCTCAACCCCCCCGGCCTCCAGGGATCGCGGCGACACGGTCACCCGCAGCGGCATCCCGCGCAGGTCCGAGTCCGCGAACTTCACCCCTGGGCTCAGATCCCGGTCATCGTAGAGCACCTCCGCACCGACGGCGGTCAGCGCGGCGTAGATCTCATCGGCCAGCCGCACCACCCGGGGATCGGTGCCGACCGAGATCAGGGCGACCGCGTAGGGAGCGATCGAGATCGGCAGCGTCAGGCCGCGCTGGTCGTGGTGTTCCTCGGCCGCACAGGCGAGCATCCTGCCCAGGCCGATGCCGTATGAGCCCATCACCACCAGCTGCTCTCGCCCTGTCTCATCGGTGTAGGTTGCGCCCATGGCCTGGCTGTAGTCGGTGCCGAGCTGGAAGATGTTCCCGAACTCGATCCCCCGCCGCAGGTCCAGCGGGTGACCGCAGCTGGGGCAGGGCTCCCCTGCCTGCACCGAGGTGAGCGGGGCCAGCGTGGCCCCTGGGGCGTCGCGGTCCAGATTGAAGTTGCGCAGGTGCCATCCCTCCCGGTTGGCCCCGGCCACCAGGTTGCGCCGGCCACCGAGCACCGGATCGGCGACCACCGTCGCCCCCCGCAGGCCCACCGGCGACATATAGCCGGGCGCTCCACCCCCGGCGGCTATCTCCTCGGGGGTGGCGGCCCTCAACTCGACCGCCCCGGTAGCGGCGCGCAGCTTGGCCAGGTTCACCTCCGAGTCACCGGGGACCAGCGCCAGGATGAGCTCCCCAGGACCGCCGCGGGACCGCTCCGCCCAGTAGGCCACGGTCTTGGCGATTCGGGACGGGTCGACCCCCAGAAGGGCCGCGACCTCCGCCACCGTCGTGCTCCCGGGGGTCGCCACCTCCTGCAGGGGAAGGACCTCGCCGGTCTCCGGATCGGGACGGCGCGCCTCCGCCACCTCCTGGTTGGCGGCGTAGCCACAGTTGCTGCAGAAGAGGACGGTGTCCTCCCCGACCTCGGTGAGGTACATGAACTCATGGGCCATGCCCCCGCCCATCATCCCCACATCCGAGAGCACCGCCGCCACCGGGATCCCGGCCCTAGCCGCGATCCTGAAGTAGGCCTTGAAGTGCTCCCGGTAGGCGTGCTGGAGCCCGGCGGGGTCCCGGTCGAGCGAGTAGGAGTCCTTCATCACGAACTCCCTGGTTCGCACCAGCCCCCCGCGCGAGCGGGGCTCGTCCCGGAACTTGGTCTGAATCTGGTAGACGATGCGCGGAAGGTCACGGTAGGAGCTCACCTGGGTCGCGGTGAGGTCGGCCACCACCTCCTCATGGGTCATGGCCAGGGCCATGTCCCGACCGCGGCGGTCCTGGAAGCGGACCAGCGTCTGATCCACCTTCTGCCAGCGGCCGCTGCGCTGCCACAGCTCCCCGGGATGAACGACCGGCATGGAGATCTCCTGCCCCCCGATCCCGTCCATCTCCTCCCTCAGGATGCGGCGGATCTTCTCCATCGAGCGGGTGCCCAGCGGCAGCAGGCTGAATATCCCGGCCGCCAGCTGCTGCAGGTAGCCCGCCCGCAGCAGCAGACGGTGCGACTCGAGCTCACCCTCCGGGGCGGAGCGCAGGGTGTTGCCGAACAGTTGAGTGGCACGCATGGAGCAGAAGTGTACGGTTGCGGGCTGCGATCAGGCCGGGGTCGGCGGCGCCGCGCGGTCGAGCCGCTGTAGCAACTCCTCCCACGAGCCGAGGGCTATCGCGCTCGAGGCTGGCGGTCGCCGCCCGGGTCGCAGCAGCGCCGGCATGCCCACCGCCGCCGCTCCTTCGATGTCGGCCTCGAGCTCATCGCCGACGAACCAGGTGTCCTGGGCGGGGACACCCAGCGCCCCGAGCAGCGCCAGGAAGGCCTGCGGTGCCGGCTTGCGCCATCCGATCTCGCTGCTGAGCACGATCTCGTCGAACCGCTGCGTGATCCCCTGACCATCCATCATGCGGCGCATGGTGCGAGCGGGGTAGGGGGCGTTGGACAGCAGGCCCAGCCGGACCCCGCGGCGGCGAAGAGCCTCCAGCACCGCCAGTGCCTGTGGGTCCACCGAGATCGCCACGGCCCAGGGCTCCTGGAGTTGGTAGGCCGCCTGGCGGACCTCATCCCGGCTCAGCTCGCGGCCCAGCAACCCGTTCAGCACCTTCTGGTACAGATCGAAGATCTCCACCTCCCGCAGGGGATCCTGGCGGTGGGCCGAGGCAACCAGCTCGTCCACCCGCCGGTCCACCAACGGTCCGAAGGACTCTCCCCTCGGCAGTCCGGACGGCTCAAGGACTCCGAGGTCGGCCAGGAGCCGCTCACCGGCCTCGACGAGCTCCTCGGCCGGATACCCGATCTCCACCAGGGTCCCCCCGTAGTCGAAACCGATGGCCCGTGGGGCGCGAGGGCTCAACCGCCGGCGACGGTCGGCCCCGCGCTCTCGCCACGAGAACGCCGACGTCGGCGACGGCGACGGTGCGCGCCGGGCTCGGCCGTCGGCTGCGCAGGACCGGCAGCTGGCGCGCGGGCCGGCTTCGGACGGCGGCGCTGATTCCCTGGGGCCGCACTGGCTATCGGCGCCGCCGGGGTGAGCGTCGGTTCGTGAGCCGCTCCCGAGCCACCGCGCCGACGGTGGCGGCGCCGGGTCCTCCCCGGGGAGCTGGGAGCGAAGCGCGCCAACAGCTGCTCCTGGCGCTGCGGATCCCAGCGCGCCTCGGGCAGCTCCCCGTAGGAGCCCAGCCGCTCCTCCATCTCCGCCATGAAGTCGGCGAGCGGTCGCTTCTCCTTGGAGGCGTTGGAGATCTGCTTCTCCGCCCAGGGCTGGTAGTGGACGGACTCAGGGTTCAGAAACTCCGGCAGGGGGCCGGGTTCGGACGCTGGCTCCTCCGCAGCGGGCGGGGCTTCGCTGCCCAGAGGATCGGGGCCTTGGTCGGACACCTCTGGAGTATAGGTCCGGGTTGCGATCTCAGCCGCGACCTCGCGCGAGGCGTCAGCCGGTTCAGCCGACCTGAACTGGACCGGGCTCCCGGCGGGGCCGGAAGAGGAGCTTGTGGTAGAGCCCGAACTTCACGACCCAAAGAACGAGATAGGTGGCCAGGTAGACCGCTCCGACCAGCGCGGTCCGGAGGGTTCCCGCCCCCACCGTGTGAGCCGCCGTCTCACTGGTGACGAAGGTCGAGGCCAGCAGTCCCGCCAGGGTGATCACCCAGTACAGAGTCATCTGCCGCGCGGCATGGCTGCGATCCGCGTCCGCCCAGATCCAGTAGCGGCTGAGCCCGTAAGACAGCAGCCCGCCCAACGCGGTCGCCAGCACGGCCGCCACCGCCGCGGTGGTGAGGTGCAGGCCGAACAGGAGCAGCAGCGTCACCTCGCTGGCGATGGTGGAGGCGATCGAGGTCCCCAGGTAGCGCAGGACTCGACGCACCAGGGCCGGCCGGGATCCTTGCCGGGGAGGAGCGGACGAGGACGGCAGCACCTCGTCCGCCGGCTCTGCGTCCTCCATCAGCGGGGGACGCCCCAGCTCCGACACCGTCATGCGCTCTCCTCCAAGCCTCGGCTCAGGGCCGAGTTCTCCCTCACGCTGAGCTGGCCACGATTGACCATGGCGGTGCGGGGAGCCCGGCCGGCGACCGTCGAGTCATGGGTGGCGATCACCAGAGTCAGCTCCCGGTTGGCCCGAACCGTCTCCAGCAGACCCATGATCTCAGATCGCGTGCCCTCATCGAGGTTTCCCGTTAGCTCATCGGCGAGCCGGACTCGGAGCGGAGGGATCGACACGGGGGCCGCCGCGTGGCGCCCTCCGTAGAAGTAGGTGGTTCAGAGTCTGCCCTCAGTGAG
>JAJYWT010000245.1 GCA_021791345.1 bacterium | reverse complement strand
CCCTGGCGAGAGGCTGAGCTTGAGCTGGGGCCCCGCGTGGCGACGCTGCCCTGGTCGGGAGAGCGCTTGGTGTCCCAGGTCCGGAGCCGGGCATGAGAGCGGCCTACCGGCTCACCGACCCGCGCACTGGTCTGGCGGTCTTGGTCACCTGGCCGCGCGTGAGGATCACAGGAGATTTAGCGCTGGCGGGAAGGATCGAGCCCTACCTCGGGGACACGCCTGTCGTGGCACTGGGAACCAGTCGCGACCAGCACACGGGCGCGAGGGGGACACGGGTCTGGGCGCCGGAGCACGGTTCGTGGGAGTGGCTCCGGGCGGCCCTGGGGCAGGCCGCCGAGGAGCTTGGCCTGGTGATGCTGGTAGACATTCCGTGAACTCTGCCAGCCAGCTCTTGCCTTGCCTTTCGCCGGGGAATATCCTTCGGGCTTCTCCTCTGCGAGGTGTTGCAGGTGCAGTTAGAGGCCCGGGCTTGGTGCGTGACCTGAAAGCGGTCCGGTGGCTCACCCTGGCGCCGCTGGTGGCCTGGCTGGCCGCCGGCTGCGGCGCCGCGCCCCCGGTGCCGATCCCCTCGGTCAGCCCGTCTCCTGCGGCGTCCCCCACCACCATCGCCCCGGGCGTTCAGGTGCCCACGACCGAGGTCAAGGTCCCCACCTACACGGTGTCGACCAGCCACCCACTGCCGTCCGGGGTATCGGCAGCCACAGTGGCTCAGGACGTCGTCATCGACAACCTGATCGAGAACGTGGCCATAGAGCGTGGGGATGCCGCTCTCCTCACGTACGCGGACTGCGGCAATTGGTTGACAGCGGAGACTCTTTCTATTAATCAGGCCAGCGGCGGCAGTATTCATGTCCTGAGCGTGACTGACACATTCAGCGAGGTACAGGTCGGCTTCAAGCCGGATCCGGGCAATTCGGCAGCAGCAGCCGCCACGATTTTGACGGGGCTAGAGACAGAGAGGGTACGTTCCTCTAGCGGTTCTATCACCACCAAGACCTCGCACTTCTCTGTCATTCGGTGGCTCGTCTGGTCACCAGAGCAGACGCGGTTTCTAACATGCGATCTCGGATCTGGCTGACCGGTCTTTTGGGCACCCTCGTGGCCGGAGGGGGCCTCGCCAGCGCACCGGTGCTCGCTAACAACATCGGCCCCGGCCCTACCGTGGGCTGCTCTGGCAGCGCCGGAGGGGTCTCGTTCGGCGGCACCTGCGTTGCCGTGCAAGGCCCATCTGCTCCGACCAAGCCGGCGAGGGACCATCCATGGATCCTCTTCGCCCCGGTCGCCGTGCCCACCTGCACGCCCTACTCGGTCACCCAGTGGGCCACGGGGACTTCCAAGGACGGGTGGACCTGGGATGGGAGCTTCTGGACGCAGGCCGGGCAGCGGGTCCCCATCCTCTACTCCACTCCGATCCAGGACAACGGCTGGGACTGGAGCGTCTCCTGCGGCAGCCCGGGCGTGATCCGCTACACCGGAGTCGCGAGCAAGCCCCGGAGCCCCAGCCCCTGTCCACCGGGAGTCAAGCCTGCCAGCTGCACACCGGGGCTCGACCCCACCGGCCTCCTGGCCGCCGTAGAGAAGGACCTCCCTGCGGAGACCCTGACCGCGAGCCCTCCACCGCCTGGCGTAGTGGGGGTTCCGGTCACGGTCGCCATAGACCCCACGCCGATAATCCAGTACGCCACCATCAACACGTCGGCGCCCGACCTGGGTGATGGCGACCCGGGCGAGCTTCTTCATGTGGTCTGGGTGGTGCAGGCGAACCCGGAAGCAACCACCTGGTTCTGGCCGGACGGGACGTCCGGCATCCAGCTCCCCTGGATCCCCCAGGTGGCCGAAGCTCACGGCGTCATCCGGGCGGTAGTGACCTATGCGGTCACGGCGTCCGGGTTCTGGTCGGATGGGGTGGCGGTCCATCCGCTGGCCAGCGTCCGGGTGGGCACCCTCACGGTCCAAGCGTCGCTCCCGTATCCGGTTCAGCAGGTCCAGGCCGACCTCGGGTAGGCCCCTGGCAGGTCGGATAGACTTGTCTGCTGGCTCCGGGCCGCCTAGCTCAGCCGGTTAGAGCGCACGGTTCACATCCGTGAGGTCGAGGGTTCGAGTCCCCCGGCGGCCACGCCACGAGTCTTACTCGACCCGCGACACGATGGATGAGGGTTTGAGTGGGACGCTTGCCCGACTGCCGCCGCGCGCAACGGGGGTGGCTTGGCTCGTTGTCAGAGGGTGAGGAGCCGGTCGCGGCAGGTGGTGAGCAGCGCCCGAAGCTGGATGAGATCGGCAGCGGCGAGATCGCTGGTCATCCGTGCCGCGACCGCGGCGACCTCGGCCCGCGCGTGACGGACGAGTGCCGTGGCGGTGGCGGTGAGGGCCGCCGCTCGTTCACGCCTGGGGCCCGGGTCGTCCGAGCGTTCGACGAGCCCTCGCGCTTCGAGCCCCAGCAGGAGCACGTTCATGGCCTGGCGCGAGACGAAAGCGCGCCGAGCGAGTTCGGAGCTGGTGATGCCGGGGCTGTCGTGGAGCGCCTGGAGGCAGGCGTACTGCGGCACGCTCAGCTCTAACGGACGCAGGACGTCATCCATGCGCTGGTGAAGAATCGCTTGGGTTGCCTTGATCAGCACACCCAGCTCCTCCGGAGCGGTCAGGGACCCGTCTTTCATGTCAAAAGCTTGACAGACCGACGTCTCAGTGTCAAACTATTGACGCTGAGATGAGCGGCCAACTAGGGGAACTTGGATGACAGCTACGACGACCGGACCCGACTTTGTCTCGTTCCAGGTGCGCGACCGGGAAGTGTCCGCACGATTCTACGAGGAAACGGTCGGACTCAAGCGGCTCCCTGCACCGAACCCGACTGCGGCAGTGTTTTCCGCCGGGGGCGTGGCGTTCGCAGTACGCGACCCATTGCCCGGCGTGGACCTCGACGCGATCGGCCAGCTCGGCGCGGGTATAGGGGTGTGGTTCCACAACGAAGACGCAACCGGGCTGCACGCGCGCCTGGTGCAGCAGGGAATACCAATCGTGGCCGAGCCGACCGAGGGCCCGTTCGGAGTGCAGTTCTCGTTCCGCGACCCAGACGGGTACATCGTCACGATCCACTCCAAGGCGTGAGACGACGGTGACACGGCAAGTCGTGACCATCACGGTGGTGGGACCGTGGTCACTGCACGCGAGCTGATGGTTCTGGGAGGGGTTCAGGCCCGCGTGGGTCGTTCTCCGGCTCGACCCTGAACGACCAGTTCGCGCCGCCGGTGCATCGACCGGAGCTCTACGGCCCCCGCGTCGACCGGGTGCCCGTGCTCGCATTGCAGCACCGAGGTCACCAGGCCCCCGCAGTCGGCGTGGGCCAGTTCCACTTGCTGGGGGCCGGACAGCTGCCAACGGCTACCCCATGAGAACAACGCGGTCAAAGCGGGCAGGAGCTCAGCGCCCTTCTCAGTGAGTCGATAGGCGTTGCGCGTCCGCTCCCCCGGCTCGCGATAGGGCTCCTTGGCGAGCACGCCGACCTCGGTCAGCTCCTTCAGCCTGGTGGCCATCACCGGCTCGGAGAGTTGCGTACGCTTGACGAACTGCTCGAAGCGGCTGGCCCCGTAGAACGCCTCGCGCAGGATGACGAAGGCCGAGCGGGTGCCGAGGACATCGAGCGCGGCGACGATCGGGCAGGCATCGGCCCGCCACGAGTCACGGTCGGCCAGGGGGCCGGTCAAGGTGATGTGCTGAGCCACGCCAGGATCGGGCTGCGGTAGCGCGACGCGCTGGTCACCGTCGGGCCTCGACATCCCGACCATCTTAGCTGACTCAAGCAACCCTAAGTCCGCTAGTATCTCTGGCTATGAGAAACCTAAGTGAGATGCGGAGGGGCGACGCCTCGCCGCCGCTCGTGCTCGCGATCGTCTGTGCCGGCGTCGTCTTGGCCAGCCTTGATCTGTTCATCGTCAACCTGGCTCTGCCGAGCATCGCCCGCGACCTTCACCAGGCATCGCTCGGTTCGCTGTCGTGGGTGCTCAACGGCTACTCGATCGTGTACGCATCAGCGCTGGTGGTACTCGGCCGCCTCGCCGAACGGCGCCAGGGGGACCTGGCGTTCCTCCTCGGCGTCCTCGTCTTCACCGCGGCGTCCGCCGCATGCGCTGCGGCGCCGTCGCTCACCGTGCTCGTCGTGTTCCGTGTGATCCAAGCGGTGGGGGCCGCGCTGCTGACGCCGACGTCGCTCTCGCTCGTGCTGGCCACCACGCCGGAGGCCAAGCGAGCCGGGGCGGTCCGGGCCTGGACCGCGGTCGGCGGCATCGCCGCCGGCCTGGGCCCGGTAATCGGCGGGTTCCTCGTCGCCACGTCGTGGCGGTTGGTGTTCCTGGTGAACGTGCCCGTCGGGATCGTTGCGCTTGTCGTCGGATGGCGCCGGCTGCCGTCGGTACCGGGTCGCCAGGTGCTGGCGCCAGATGTCCTCGCCGCGCTGCTCGTCACCTTCGGTGTCGGAGCGCTCTCGCTTGGCCTCGTCGAGGCCAACGCGTGGGGTTGGGGATCGGCGGGCGTCGCAGGCTCACTCGCGGCGTCGATCGTGCTCTTGGGCGGCGCCACCGCGCACACCCTGCGTCACCGCAACCCGCTGCTCGACCCCAAGCTCTTCCGGGTCCGGGCGTTTTCAGGCTCGTCGATCGTGGGTCTGCTGTTTTCCGTTGCCTTCGGGGCGATGGTCCTCTCCGTCGTACTTTGGATGCAAGACGTGTGGGGCTGGTCGGCGCTCGAGGCCGGCCTCGCGTTCGCCCCCGGCCCACTCCTGGTGCCGGTATTCGCCTTCTTCGTGGCGTCACGAGCGATCCCGAGGCTTGGCCCGGGACGGGTGATCGCCCTCGGCTCGGCGATCTACCTGTTGGGAAATCTGTGGTGGGCAACTCGCATCGGTCTCACCCCCGACTACTTGACCGGAGTCCTTCCCGGCACCCTCCTCACCGGGGCGGGCGTCGGGCTCACCCTTCCGACCTTCATGGCCGCTGGCGCGGCATCACTTCCTCCAGAGTCGTATGCGACCGGGTCCGCCGCGTTGAATATGGTCCGCCAAGTCGGCCTGGCCGTCGGCGTCGCCATGCTCATAGCGGTACTCGGTTCCGAGCACGGCGGCGTGCAAGCCCTCCATGCGTTCCGCCACGGGTGGCTCGCCATCGCTGGCTTCTCTCTCGGCTCGGCGGTGGGGGGACTCGTGCTGCTGCGTCCCCGCCGCTCCGCTCTTGCGCAGCTCCCCCAGCTGGAAGTTGACCGTTGAAGTGGTCAAATGCAGGGCGAGTCGCGTGACCGAGAGGTGGCTTCGAGTTCGACAGGTCAGTGACCGGGCTGCGGACGAGGACTTCGGGGCCGAAGAGTGTCGTGGTACCGACGGGGTCCATCACAAGGTCGGAGCCTCTCGCGTGATTTGCGAACTGCTCACGTTGCGGCAGGACCAGGGGCCATGGGAGTTGCCCGGGTCGTCCGTGGTGGGCGTGTCTTCCATGAACCGCAGGCGATCGACGCCGCCTACGAGCGGCTGCTCGGGTTGGGGCGTGGCTCCCGCACCTTGAAGAGCCTGTTACGGGTACGGCCGGCGCACCACCTCCCCGGGCGGTGCATCCGCGCCCACATCTCCCTCTGCGTGCTGCGCTCCCCAATGGCGAACCACCTGCGCCAGAGGTCGCTCCAGGCCAGCGCTCCCTGCAGCGCGGAGGCATCCTTGGCCCGATCGCCCTCGTCCGGGCGCCCACTGGGCCCGCTCGGGCAGTCCCGGGGACCTCTCGTGCTGAGGGAATCCTGCGGACTTGCACTTCGCGACGGCGCTCCCCGGGTGCTTCGCTTGGTTCAACACTCCGCTAGGGCGACCACACGTGCGGAGTGGTGCTGGTCACCGCGACCATCCCCAGCCTCTCCAAGATCGGGCGGCTGTCGGGTGAGGCGTCGACCTGAAGGTAGGTGTACCCGGCGGCCACCGCCAGCCGGGCCCGGGTCGCCACCAGGGCCCTGTAGATGCCGCGGCGGCGCCATCCGGCCAGCGTCGAACCGCCCCAAAGTCCGGCGAACTCCGTTCCCGGGTTTAACTCCAGCCAGGCGGCCGAGACCACCTCATCCCCCCAGGTGGCCAGGAGGATCCTCAACCTGTCGGGGTCAGCTCGCTTGCGGGACCGCAGGTCATCGGCGAGCCAGCTGCGGTCCTCGCCCCACACGGCGGACTCCATGGCCGCTATGCGCCTCAGGTCAGCCTCCTCCTCCGCCTCGCGCAGCTCCACCCCCGCCGGAGGCGGCGATCCGGCTGCGGCCATCCGCTCAGCCAGGCCGATCATCACCGTCTCCTGCTCCTGGGGAAGGAATCCAGCTGCCGCGAGCCGGACGGGCAGGTCCGCGGGGAGGTCGTGACCCCGAAGCTTCCACTCCACCGCCTCGCCCCGAGCGGCGAAGAAGTCGCGCTGCCTTCCGATCAACGCGTCCAAATGACCGCCGGTCAGGCCCAGCTCTCGCGGCGCGCTGACGAACCCCTCCTTCCGGCCCACGACGCGCACGATCGGTCCGTCGGCCTCGGCGCGGACTCCCGGCGGGAGCCCTTGGTGCTCCATGGGGCGGACCTGGAGGTCGTAGGCTGCCAGCAGCCGGTTGCGGTCGAGCACCCGGGCAGTCTAGCTGCCGCTCCCGCACCGGGCTTAGCCCGGCAGCGGCGCCGGACAGATGCGTTGCCGGCGCGCCCCGGGCCTTCCGCGGCGCGGTCTCCCCGGCTGGCCCAGCTGCGGCGGCCCGATCCCCGGGCGAGCTGATCCGAGAGCCCAGCGCGGCGCGCGCACACCAGGCCCCGTCGAGGTGCGATCCTTTATCTCCCATGCGCAACCCCGGCAGCCGCGAGCT